>JBCCCA010000050.1:0-17146 GCA_039033735.1 Pseudomonadota bacterium | reverse complement strand
GGTGGGCACACCATTCGCGCGTGCCGCTTCTTTGTTGTCGCCGGTCGCGAAAATCCAGTTGCCAAGCTGTGTGCGGCTCAACACGAAATAGGCCGCGGCAGCGATCACTATGAACCACAGAAGGCGCGCATCAAAGCCCGTCACCCACTGTTCCATGCGACGGTTGATGTTCAGAGTTGCCAGATAGTTGATATTGTCCGTTGTCAGGCGCGTGGGGAACTCGACCCCGGCGACCATCTTGGTGCCGAACCAATACCAGGCATCATAGAACCAGCCAAAGACCTCCCCCCCGAGGATGTTCGCGAACCAGCTTTCTTCCTTATAATCGGGCAGACCCGAAACCTGGGTCGACTGGTTGATCAGACGGAAAGCCACTTCCGTGGTGCCGCGCAGAAAGAACAGAAACGCGAGCGTCACGATAAAACTCGATAGGCCGGATCGGACCACGATTGTTCCGATAAACCATCCGATCGACATAGTCATCGCGAGAGTGATGATGAAGGCAAGAAATGGCGTCGCTTCGCCAAGACCAAAAGGCAGACCCCATTTCAGCATAAGGGCCATCGACATGCCCGCGAACCCGATCATTGAGCCAATGGACAAGTCGAACTCGCCCGCAATCATCAGAAGAGAAGCACCAATAGCAATTATCCCGTACTGTGCGATAATCTTGATGTTGTTCTTCAACCCTAACGAATTGAACGCCTTGCCATCCGACGCGATGGCCAAAGCCAAGATGATGACGATCATCACGATGAAAGCGCCTATTTCTGGTCTTCGGACGAGGCGCTGAAGTCGTGTTTCCTGCTGCAGTCTGTCGGCTTCGCTAGTGTTGGCCATCTTAGACCCCCTTCAACCCCGAGTGTATCCCCTGACGGAACAGGCGGGGAATTCCCCGCCTGTCACTATGCTTATTATTTTTCAGAGACTTAGCGGTCGATGCCCGCCAGTTCCTTTACAGCTGCTGCATTGGACTTGTCCACAAAGCCTGGACCCGAAGCAATGTTGTTGCCCGGCAGAAGGCCAGCATGGTTGTTGTAAAGATGCAGAACGATGACCGGCATATAACCCTGAAGGCGCTGCTGCTGGTCGATTGTGAATGAAGCTTGACCGTTTTCAATCATGTCCATCACACCAGGCGACAGGTCGAAGCATGCAAGGTGCGTGTCAGCACCAACAGCTTCAATGGCTTTAATCGCCGCTTCGCAAACATGCGGGCCGACAGCCAGAACACCGTCGATCGACGGATCAGCCTGAAGGGCCGCTGCCGTCCGTGTTTCAATCTGAGCCGGGTCATTCGAAACATCGATCATGTTCAGGTCGCCGCCAAGACCAGCGAAGTATCCTTCGCAACGGTCGACGAGTGCGGTGTTGAATGCTTCCTGGTTGAGGCAAAGACCGTTGGTTACGCCTTCCGCCGCCGCGCGACCACCGGCGGCTTCACCAGCGTCACGCTCGGGCTGACCAACATGCATCAACGCTCCAAGCTCGGCCGAGGACTCAAGGCCCGAATTCATGGTGACAACCGGAATACCATCAGCGACAGCAGCCTTGATTGCAGGCCCAAGCGCCGCAGCGTCGGGCAGCGAAACGATGATACCGTCCGGGTTCGAGGCAGCAGCGGCTTCGATCAGCGCAGCCATGGCAGCCATGTCGCCGGAAACGTCGAAGTTATACTCAAGCGTTGCGCCGACAGCTTCAGCCGCGTCGCGTCCGCCTTTTTCGACAACAGGCCAGAATGGATCGGTGCCTTGAGTGTGCGTGATCATCACATAACGCTCGCCGTGACCATCTGCAAAAGCGCCAGATGCCATTGTTGCGGCAACAGCTGTTGCCAACAGAACTTTTTTCATGGGGTTCCTCCCTAAATGAACCGTGCCCGATTAAAGCCGGGAAAAAACGCAGTGCAAGCGATTTCTGCGAGTTTCAGGAAGTTTTTGCAACCGGTTGCAATGGAATTGAGCAAGTTGCCCTTTTGGATGCATGTCCAATTTGGCGGTATGCTTGCAGCCTGAAGCCGCTTTGCTATCGTTCTGTCTAATCAGCAAGGGGTGCGGGCAAACATGAGTTCAATTATAAATCAAAGCGACCTGTCGCCTTATCACTGCCTGCACCGAGACCTGTCATGAACGCAGCACTCATTGGGCTTGGCATGGTTGCGTCTACTTACGGCTCGGCGCTTCGGGCAAGTTGCTTGGTGGATTTAAAAACCGCTTTTGCGCCAAGCCTGGAAAGCCAAGAACGGTTCATATGTACGTTTCCCGATGTTTGCGCACGCATTGCAAAGGACGTGCAACAGATCGCGGACGACCCCGATGTAGACTTCGCCATTGTCACGACACCACCAAACGCCCGTCGCGAGATCGTTGAAATCCTAGCGTACGCCGGCAAGCCGATCCTGATGGAGAAACCAGTTGAGCGGACACTACAGGCAGCCACTGAATTGGTCGTGCTATGCGAAGACCTGAATGTGCCACTTGGAATTATGCTGCAACATCGCGCACGACCCGTCGTGCAAGCCTTGAGGGACCGGCTGGACGACCTTGGGGCTTTGATCGCAGTCGAAGTTGCGGTTCCATGGTGGCGACCTCAAGCTTACTACGACGAACCCGGACGTGGCAGCTTTGCACGGGATGGCGGCGGCGTTTTGATTTCTCAGGCGATTCATACACTTGACCTTATGCAGTCCCTTGCGGGCCCAGTCGCCGAGGTCACGGCAATGTCTTCGACAACTGCGTTTCACTCAATGGAAAGCGAGGACTTTGTTTCGGCCGGTTTAGGCTTTGCTAATGGGGCTGTCGGACATTTCTTTGCGACAACGGCAAGTTTTCCAGGGTCAGGCGAAACGCTGACCTTACATTGTCAGAATGGGTCAGCGCGCTTGGCAGCTGGCGCCTTAAGGCTCGACTTTCAAAGCGGCCAATCTGAGCAAATTGGAACGGTCGCGAGCTCGGGTGGTGGTGCGGACCCGATGGCATTCACAAGCGACTGGCATCAGACTGTCATCGAGGACTTTGCCCAAGCGCTTATCGATAAACGCCCGCCCATGGTGACAGGGCGCGATGCCTTGGGTGTGCACGCCCTTATTGCAGCGCTAGAAACATCAGGCCGTACAGGTGAGCGGGTTTCCGTTTTGGGGGCAAACCAATGCCGTTGAAACTTGGGATTCTGGGGATTGATCACGGCCACATCTTTGGAATGCTATCCCACATGACTGCGGAAGGTTGCATCGCGGTGGGATATTGGACGGACGGCCCTGCCGTGACGGAAGCCAAGTTCAACGAAGTATTTTCTGATCTTCCGAAAGTCGAAGATCGTCGCCGTCTTTTGGACAACCCGGACATTTCAATGATATTGGTCTCAGCCGTGCCGCAAGACCGCGCGGCGCTTGCGATAGAAGCGATGCGCGCCGGCAAGGACGTGATGGTCGACAAGCCAGGCTGCACCACGCTCGAACAGTTGAGTGAGCTCAAACGCGTGCAAGAAGAAACCGGTCGAATCTGGAGCGTTAATTTTTCGGAGCGCTTCCAGGTGCCTGCCGTGACCAAGGCGGACGAGCTTGTGTTCGGCGGCGCAATTGGTCGCGTTGTTCAGAGTGTCGGTCTTGGACCTCACAAGAAGAACTTGAAAACCCGGCCTGACTGGTTCTTCGACCGCCAAAGGTACGGCGGCATCCTGTGCGATATCGCCAGTCATCAGGTGGATCAGTTCCTCCACTTTACCGGCAGTACCCATGCGAAGATCACGCATGCCCACGTCGAAAATACGACGGAACCCGCGCACCCGGGATTTCAGGATTTCGGAGAAATCGTGCTGCGATCGTCAAACGGACACGGCTACATACGGGTCGATTGGTTTACGCCGAACGGATTGCCAACCTGGGGCGACGGGCGCTTGTTTATTCAAGGGACCGACGGGCATATCGAGCTTCGGAAGTACACAGAAATCGGCCATCCCCACGTGACCAACACACTTTACCTTGTGAACGGCGAAGAAAACGCACGTATCGACTGTAATACGGCAGGGCTTCCGTACTTTTCTAAACTGATCGCAGATGTGCAGGACAGAACCGAAACTGCGATGGCTCAATCGCATGCCTTCACAACGATGCATTTGGTCATCACGGCACAAATGAAGGCCGAAGCATGATCCGCAATGTGGCAATTATCGGCGCCGGGATTGGGGCCGAGCACTTGGCGGCTTACTTGAGCTTGCCAGACAAGTTCTCTGTGACCTGTATCTGCGATCTAAATTCAGACCGCGCGCGCGGCATCGCCGCGCCGCATCAGATCACTACGGTCGACGACCTTGCCGTTGTATTGGCCGATGATAGTCTCGACATTGTCGATATCTGCTTACCACCACACTTGCACCTTCAAGCGATGCTATCGGCGCTTGATGCAAATAAAACCGTGATCTGCGAAAAACCACTCGTCACGTGCCTTGCGGACGCTGACACGCTTGCTGCAAAGATCGAAGCAACGAACGGTGTCGTATACCCCGTCTTTCAGTATCGATATGGCCCTGGAACAACTGGATTGCGTGCATTGATTGAGGCCGGGCTTGCAGGCAGATGTTTTGCCGGGTCACTTGAAACGCATTGGAACCGAGATGCCACCTACTACGCTGTCGATTGGCGCGGAACATGGGCGGGCGAACAAGGCGGTGCCCTTTTGGGCCATGCGATCCATATCCATGACCTGTTGACCGCGCTTCTGGGGCCTGTTGCGCGTATCTTTGCTGAGGTGGCGACGCGCGTGAACGACATCGAAGTCGAAGACTGCGCCGCGTTGTCGCTCAAAATGGCAACTGGTGCGCTGATTACGTCTTCGGTCACATTAGGGGCTGCCAACGATTCAACTCGGCTTCGGCTGATGTTTGAGGGTTTCACCGTGGAAAGCGATCACGCTGCCTATGCTCCGGCCGCGGCACCGTGGACGTTCACGGCCCGCGCGCCAGCCACACAAGCCGCAATCGACGTGGTCCTTGCCAACTGCGCCGCATCAGACAGCGGCTTTCAAGGCTTCCTTGGTGCAATTGCCGACGACTTGGACGGGCGCAAATCTTGGCCAGTCCGGTTGCAGGATGGCCGTGCGGCCATCGAATTTGTCACAGCCGCCTATACGTCGGCCCGAACTGGTGCGCCGGTTGAACTTCCGATTTCCCAAGACGTAGCGCTATATGACGGTTGGTTGCCCGAAACCAATTAGCTGTTCTTCAGGACGAAATCTGGAACTCGGCTGCTCTCAACGACCAGTCGCACATTGGGCAGGTCGTTGGCCTTCATCTTTGCTGTCAAGTCATCACCCTTAAGATCTTGCCAACGAGCCAAAAGCCGTCGCTCCAACTCCGGCAGAGGAACATCGAGGAAAACGGTCGTATCGAATTCCAGCTCTGACCACGGCGCCTCGTCCAACAAAAGATAATTCCCTTCAACGATCAGGTGTCGGACATCCCTTGCGATGAAACGCGCAGCATTCCGGGCAATCTCGATGCTTCTGTCAAAAACCGGTACCGCAATCTCGTCTTCCGAGTTCATGCGCAAGCGCGACAGCATGGCAGCGAATCCACGCACGTCGAAAGTGTGGGGTGCACCTTTGCGTGCCCGCGCTCCACGTTCGATCAGAATTGCATCATCAAAGTGATATCCGTCCATCGGGAAAACTGCGGCGGAACCGGGGTCACGTTGGTTTAGCACCTCGCAAATCTGATCGGCCACATAAGACTTACCCGCGCCCGGCGGCCCGGAAATGGCCGTCACATGTCGGCTTTGGGCGCCGCGTTCGGCAAGCGCATCAATCAATGCGACCAGTTCAATCGCCGACATATCTCAAACGCTCCACAGCCCAACGTGCGGCATCAGTAACCACCGGGTCGTTATCCTCTAGCAAGCCCTGCGCAGCGATCACAAGCTCGGGCGAGCCGGAGTTTCCGATGGCATAAGCCACATTGCGCACAAAGCGATTGCGGCCCGTTCGTTTGATGGGCGAACCCGAAAATTTCTGTCGAAATCCAGCATCGTCCAGCTGCGCCAAATCAGCAAGCTTCGGTGCGGCCAGATCTCCTCGCGCCGCATACCGTTGATCGCGCGCCGTCTGCGCGAATTTGTTCCAGGGACAAACCGCCAAGCAGTCGTCGCATCCGTAAATTCGGTTTCCCAAACCCGGTCGTAAGTCCTGAGGGATTGGACCCTTATGCTCGATTGTAAGGTACGACACACAACGTCGCGCATCGAGTTGATAAGGCGCCGGGAACGCGTCCGTGGGGCAAATATCAAGACATCGCCGACAGGACCCGCAGTGATCGACCTCGGCTGCATCGGGCTCTATCGGCGCGGTTGTAAAGATAGCCCCCAAAAAAAACCAATTCCCAAGCTCTCGGCTCAAAAGGTTTGTATGCTTGCCCTGCCAACCCAGACCAGCCGCAGCGGCAAGCGACTTTTCGGCGACCGGGGCGGTGTCGACAAACACCTTAACCTCGCACCCCGCTGTCGAAACCAACCAACGCGCAAGACTTTTGAGTCGCTTTTTGACCACGTCATGATAGTCGCGCCCGCGCGCATAGACCGAAACCACACCTTGATCTGTATGTTCGAGGTCAAGAAGTGGGTCATGATCAGGTGTGTAGGGCTCAGCCAGCATGATGATCGACTGCACCTCGGGCCACAGTTCCTTGGGATTGCCACGCCAAGCTTTGCGATCGGCCAGCCATGTCATCTGCCCATGATACTGCGCGTCAAGAAAGGCGGACAGGCGTTTAGGCACGTCCGGAATGGAACCGGGTGCCGTGACGCGGCATAGGGCGAAACCAACGCTTTCGGCTTCCTCGACTAGTCGTGATTTCAAATCCGATGGGGTCATGTCAGATCGGCACACTCGCGTCCATCAGACGCCCTGAGCACCAATTTTCGGACCTAGAAGTCGAGGTCAGCATAATGCGGCGGCGGCGGAAAGCCGGGGACGGCGTCCGCAAGCAGACTGCGGAACGCGGGACGCGATTTGATCTTTGCATACCAATCCCTCATTGCCGAACTCAGCGTCCAGTCCACGTCCGAGATATAATCCAAGGACGACAGATGCGCTGCCGCCGCAAAGTCTGCCAAGGACAATTCCGGACCTGCCAACCAACGCCTTTCGTCCAAAAGCCAGCCCAGATACTCAAGATGAAACTTAATGGCGCGGGCACCTGATTTCACGTTCCCACTATCCGGATATCCTTCTTTGGTAATCTTCTTATTCACCCGCTCGTATAGAAGCTTCGACGTCACTTCGCCGTGGAACTTGTCATCGAACCAACTGACCAGTCGTCGTACTTCGTGACGGGCGACCGGGTCTTTTGGCAGCAAGCTTGGTGCGGGATACCTTTCTTCGATGTATTCACAAATCGCGGCGCTTTCCGAGAGCGTAACCCCATCAATTTTCAAGACGGGGACTTTCCCGGCAGGGTTTCGACGGATGAATTCGGGGTCACGTTCCCAGTATTTCTCCTCGACCAGATCGACCTCAAGTTTCTTTTCCGCCAACGACAATCTTACCTTTCGGCAAAACGGCGACAGCGGAACGTGATACAGACGGATCATGACGGACCAAGCCCCTTGGACAGTTGCCTATAATTGACGCGCCGAGCGATGATATTCAACCTTGCATACCTCATTCAAAACAGGCAGCGCGACCGTCACGACGGATGGTGGCCGCACCGTCAGCGATCAGATCGGCTCGGCGCGAGGTTGCTGTTGACGGGTTTACAGCCTGACGTTCTTTAGGGTTCGGCAGGACAGCAGCCAGCAAGGCGGCTTGTCGTGTCGTAAGATCGGATGCAGAAACACCAAAATGATGTTGAGCGGCAGCTTCAACGCCAAACACGCCTGTGTCGAACTCGGCGACGTTCAGATAGACTTCAAGAACCCGGCGCTTTGACCACATCGCTTCGACAATGGGCGTAAATGCTGCTTCTAGTGCCTTACGCGGCCAGCTACGTCCGTGCCACAACCAAACGTTCTTGACGGTCTGCTGCGTTAGGGTCGAGGCCCCTCGGTTCCGACCTTCTGCAATCGCCGCACGAAGCTGCGGCATATCAAATCCCCAATGCAGGCAGAAGTTCGCGTCTTCCGCTGCTACGGCAGCGCGCAACATGACCGGTGCAATTTCATCTGCTGGAACCCAGGTTCGGCGGATCCCGCTATGACGGACACCTTCAGCCAGAATGTAGGGGGTCGTGGGTGGTGGCACGACGGCATAGAGGCCAGCCCAGACCAGCATGGCCAGCAACAAAGACAAAGCGCCACGCGCAAGCCAAGCCCGTGGGCGCCAGCGGCGCGGCGGGGGCGTTTTTGTCGTACGGCGTTTTTTGGCGGTTCTGCTCGTTGCCCTTTTTGCCATGCCTCCAAGTCGCACGAGGACAAGTACAGGGCAAGTCCCCAAGATACTCCGCTGTTACTCTGCGGCAGCCCTTTTGCTTACGACTTCCGCTTTCTCCTGTTCGATCCGCCGCGAAATCGCACGCTCGCGACGCTTGGCAAATTTCTTTTTCAATCGGGCCACGCGGGCCTTCTGATAAGCCAAAATCACGGGGTTGGCGAGGAAGTACGATGCGAACGCTGCGACAAGTCCTGGCAAAAAACCACCCACAAGGTAAGGAAGGAACACACGATCCCAAAATCGGACAAGCCCCGCCCATTGGATGGTGTCAGTCGTAAAGATCGCCACAAAGTTCCGCCAAAGGTCATTCGCCGCGTCCGAAAATGAGCCAAGGACAAGCTGTAACGGTAGTGGGCGCACACCAAGAATGAACGAGCCGATTTCCATCGAAATAGCCGCGATGATCGGAAAGGTGAGCGGGTTTCCCACGAAAGTTGCCAGCAAAGCCGCAAGGATGTTGGCTCGCATGACCCATGCTAATGCTGCCGAGACGATAAAGTGCAAACCGAAAAACGGAGTGAAGGAGGTGAAAACACCTGCTGCGATCCCACGGCTGATTTTATGTGCAGGGTCTGGCAGACGTCGCAATCGGTGGACAACATACTGAGAAGCGCGCCGCCATCCGCCTTTGGGATAGAAGCTTTCACTGACCAACTCAAAATAGGTCCTTGGCGTGCGCCGTTTAAAGACCAATCTACCAACCCCGCCGTGGCCCTTTCTTAGGGCCGTCGCTCCAGATCCCGATGCCGTTCCATGGAAGCGACGTCACTGTCGGCTTCAAGGGCAAGCATCAGCCTATGTAGGTGTTCTATATCTCTGAGTTCTACGTCAACAATAAGACGGTAAAAGTCCGGTTTTCTGTCGATAAATACAAGATCTGATATGTTAGCGCCCTGCTCGCCGATCAGAGTGCAGATACGCCCTAGAACACCGCCGTCATTGGTGATTGTCAGGTCAAGGCCCACGTTGTGCACCGCAGGGTGTTTGCCTTCTTGCCAGTGCAAATCAACCCAACGCCCCGAGTCATCTTGTACCTCGGCGAGGGCTTCGCAATCGATCGCGTGGATCATAACACCTTTCCCACGATAGCTAATTCCAACGATCCGCTCGCCCGGAACTGGTTGACAACACGACGCGCGGCGAAACGTCTGACCCGGGTTCAATCCGACAATAGCCCGGGCGGTGTCGATCTCATCGCCCTCTTTCTGCGACAAATCAGGGTAGAGTGTCTCGATAACCTGGCGCGAGGTATTCTCGGCCGACCCGATCCGCGCTAAAAGCTCGGACCCGCCACCATCAATACCAAGATGCTTGGCAGCAGTTCGAAGCGCTTTGTCTGATGGCTTCTTTCCGATTTGTTCGAAAGCCACGCGAACCAGTTCACGGCCAAGTTTGATGAAACGCTCGCGGTCCTCTTCACGCAAGCTTCGCCGGATTGCCGCTTTAGCCCGCCCGGTCGCCACAATATCGATCCAGGTTGCCTGCGGGCGTTGACCTTCCGCCGTCATGATGTCGACGGATTGCCCATTCTTTAGCCGGGTCCAAAGCGGCACCCGGATCCCGTCAACTTTTGCACCGACGCAGCTATCGCCAATCCGGGTATGGATGACATAAGCGAAATCTAGGGGCGTTGCCCCACGCGGCAGCTTCACCACTTCGCCTTTTGGAGTGAAACAAAAGACTTGGTCGGCATACATCTCCATTTTGACGTGTTCCAGAAACTCGTCATGGTCTTCTTCAGTGTCAAAACGCTCGGACAATCCGGCGATCCACTTTGCAGGATCAACGGCAAATCGGTTTTCGGCCCGGACACCGTCGCGATACGCCCAGTGGGCAGCAACCCCGGCTTCGGCAACTTCGTGCATTTCGGTCGTTCGGATCTGAATCTCGACCCTTTTTCCGTCGCGACCCGAAACCGTGGTGTGGATCGAACGGTAACCGTTCGACTTGGGCTGGCTTATATAATCCTTGAACCGCCCCGGAACAGCGCGCCATCGTTGGTGAACGGCTCCCATGGCACGATAGCAATCCGTTTCGTCAGCCACGATGATCCGAAAACCATAGATGTCTGACAGACGCGAGAAGCCGATCTTCTTTTCTTCCATCTTGCGCCAGATTGAATGGGGTTTCTTTGCCCTGCCAAAAACGCGGGCATCAATCGAAGCGCCTCGCATCTCGTGTTCGATGTCTTTTGTGATCTTTTCGATTACATCACCGGTTTCACGTTGCAGCGTGATGAAACGACGGATGATCGAGTTACGGGCTTCAGGATTGAGGACACGGAACGCAAGGTCTTCCAACTCTTCGCGCATCCACTGCATCCCCATGCGGCCTGCAAGGGGGGCAAAGATATCCATAGTTTCGCGCGCCTTTTGTGCCTGTTTGTCAGACCACATCGCTCGAATGGTCCGCATGTTGTGAAGGCGATCGGCGAGTTTCACCAAAATCACACGCAAGTCTTTTGACATAGCCATGAAAAGCTTGCGGAAATTCTCTGCCTGCTTTGTTTCAACCGAGTTCAGCTGGATATTGGTTAGTTTTGTGACGCCATCTACCAGGTCGGCAATTTCCGGCCCGAAGGCTTGTTCGATTTCGCTATGGGTCGAGCGCGTATCTTCGATTGTATCGTGCAAAAGCGCCGTCACAATCGTCGCGTCATCCAGCTTTTGCTCTGCAAGGATCGCAGCGACGGCGACGGGATGCGTAAAATAGGGTTCGCCCGAGTGACGGTGCTGACCCTCGTGCATGGCGCGCCCATAGTCAAAGGCGCGCCGGATAAGATCTGCGTTTGTCTTAGGGTTATAGTTCTCAACCAGAGCGATCAGATCGTCGGCGTCAAACATCCAATCTCCAAGAGAAGAAGACAGCTTTAGGGCTGACCCTGCGCTTCCATCAAGGCACGAAGAAGCTTCTCTTCACTCAGATCGTCTTCCACCGGCTTGTCGTTCTCGGCACCCATCAGGAGTGCCATGGCATCTTCCTCGGGTTCATCAACTTCGATCTGCGTCTGATGCGCCTCAATCATGCGTTCGCGAAGTTCTTGGGCTGCTTGGGTCTCATCCGCAATTTCACGCAAGGAAACGACCGGGTTCTTGTCATTGTCTCGATCTACGGTAAGCGGCGCACCTGTAGAGATTTCACGTGCACGATGAGAGGCAAGCATAACCAGTTCGAACCGGTTGGGCACTTTGTCTACGCAGTCTTCAACCGTCACGCGGGCCATGAGATTCTCCATCAAAATTGGATCAGGTCGCTTAGTTAGTGTTTTAGCCTATGAAACACAAGCCATTTCGCGTCCAGAGACAAATGGCAATTTTCGATCAGTTTGGTCGCAATCAGTCTGCAAATCTCGAAATTACGTAGGGTCACATATCCAAAAGGGCCGCTTGCAAAGGTTAACATTTTCCAACTATTTTTTCGCTGATCGGACATGGAGGTTGACCCAAACCCCCGTTCACGAATGTCCGGCCGCCAAAAAAAATGGGAAGGACACTGAATGTTCTATAGGGACGAACGGCTTGCGCTGTTCATCGACGGATCGAACTTGTACGCGACCGCGAAATCACTTGGCTTCGATATTGATTACAAGCTTCTGCGGCAAGAATTTATGCGTCGTGGGAAGATGGTTCGAGCATTTTATTACACTGCACTTCTGGAAAACGATGAGTATTCACCGATCCGGCCGCTGGTCGATTGGCTGCATTACAACGGGTTTTCTATGGTTACCAAGCCTGCCAAGGAATTCACCGACGGCCAAGGTCGGCGGAAAGTAAAAGGAAACATGGATATCGAACTCACGGTCGATGCCATGGAGCTTGCCCCAAGACTTGATCACATTGTTCTGTTCTCTGGCGACGGCGATTTCCGCCCGCTGGTCGAAAGCTTGCAACGGCAGGGTGTGCGTGTTTCGGTTGTATCGACCATTCGCTCGCAGCCCCCAATGATCGCGGATGAGCTTCGCAGGCAAGCTGACAACTTCATTGAACTCGATGAGTTGAGAGATGTGATTGGGCGGCCTCCGCGTGAACCGCGTGAAGATGAAAGCATCGAGTAACGCGGCCATTCTCGATTGGACGGAAGGTAAAACGCCAAAGTCCATGCGTTGATTTCAGACAATGATCCGGACAGGGAGGGCGATGCAGAATGCACCGCGCCTCAAGTCTTTCCGGGGCAGAATGCATTGCCTCATCATCAGCCAGGAGTGCCACTCCGGGCCTCTCTCACCATCTGGATGACAAGCGTTGCGATTGCAATCCACGCCGTAAAGACGGCGGGATAAATGCGTGAGAACGTGGGGTCCAAAAGCTTTTGCGGACCGAAAGATACCAATGCCAGCAGAATGGCCACGGTCGTCATCGCACGTCCTGCAGCTGTGCTGGGAGCGCCAAGCACCATAGCCGCAAGAACCGCCGACAAAGACGCCGCGAGAAATGGGGCCATGCCAAAGGGAACGACCTCGGCAGGTGGGTGTGGGGCCACACCGGCGAACAAGGATGCCAGCATAACAGATTGCAGTACAGCAAGCGCCAAAAGCGCTGCGAATGTTGCACGGGACTGAAGCAGCATAATTTTTCCTTTAATGCGTAATTGTAGTTACGGATTGAAATTTCCGTAATATGAGTTACGCTTTTTGTCAATGGAGGCTTCATGCGGAACGAAAAAAGAGTGGCCCGGGCGCGTGAAATCGAAGATGCGGCTTACCGAATTCTGGAAATACAGGGCTATGACGGAATGTCTGTTCAGGCTGTCGCACGAGAAGCGAAAGCTTCAAATGAAACGATCTATCGTTGGTACGGCGACAAGACTGGCCTGTTCAAAGCTCTGATCCGCAGCAACGCAGCTCAAGTTGCAACTGCATTGGACAGCGACACTGCAGACCCTCTGAAAACCTTAGCGGAATTGGGTCCGATCCTTCTTTCGATGGTTCTTGGCCCTCGGGCCATTGCCTTGAATCGCGCGGCCGCGGCAGATGGCTCGGGCACGCTTGGGCAAGTTTTGGCGCGCGAAGGACGTGAAACTATTCGCCCGAAAGTCCTTTGCATTATGACCAGGGCGGTCGAAGACAATCAGCTTTCTGGCCAAGCCGAAAAACTCACCGAAACATGGATCGCGCTTTTGATCGGCGATCTTCAGATCCGGCGTGTGACAGGTGCCTTGCCCACACCGTCGCGCGCTTCGGTTGCTGCCCGCGCCGAAGACGCGCTTCATCACCTCAAACAGCTCTTTCCACCGGCATGATAAGAATCCGAGAAACATCCGGCGCCAAAGACTGGACGCGCCTTTGTCAGCAGCTTAGGTCTGACACGGGAGATATGACATGACCAAGCCACCCCTATCCCTCTATCTGGCAGCACCGCGCGGTTTCTGCGCCGGCGTCGATCGGGCCATCAAGATTGTGGAACTGGCAATCGAGAAATGGGGCGCACCCGTGTATGTCCGTCACGAGATTGTCCACAACAAGTTTGTCGTCGATGGGCTTCGGGCCAAAGGCGCTGTCTTCGTCGAAGAACTGGACGCATGCCCGGCAGACCGCCCAGTGATTTTTTCGGCTCACGGTGTTCCTAAGGCCGTCCCTGCCGAAGCTGAGCGGCGCGAATTGGTTTATGTTGATGCAACCTGCCCGCTTGTGTCGAAAGTTCATATCGAAGCCGAGCGCCACAACAGGAACGGGCTTCAAATGGTCATGATCGGTCACGCCGGTCATCCCGAGACACTTGGTACCATGGGTCAATTACCCGACGGCGAAGTGCTTCTGGTTGAGACTGTCGAAGACGTGGACAATGTGGCACCGCGCGACCCAGAGAAACTGGCATTCATCACGCAGACCACCCTTTCCGTCGATGATACGGCCGATATCGTGGCCGCACTGCAAACACGATTTCCAGCAATTGTCGGACCACACAAGGAAGACATCTGTTATGCGACCACCAACCGCCAGGAGGCGGTCAAAGCTGTTGCCCCGAAAGTCGACGCTATTTTGGTAATCGGCGCGCCAAATTCGTCGAACTCAAAGCGACTGGTCGAAGTGGGTCGCACGGCGGGATGTCAGTATGCACAACTGGTTCAGCGCGCCGCAGATATCGACTGGCGGGCACTTGAAGGTATCAGCGCAATAGGGTTGACCGCGGGCGCAAGCGCGCCCGATGTTCTGGTCAACGAAGTGATGGATGCCTTCCGTGATCGTTTCGACGTCACTGTCAAAACGGTTGAAACCGCGATCGAGAATGTCGAATTCAAGGTCCCCCGTGTTTTGAGGGAAAGCGCATGATTTCACTGCAATTTCTTGCCACTGCGTTGGTCGTGGTGATCATACCCGGCACCGGCGTCATCTACACGCTTGCACTTGGTCTTGGCCAAGGGCGTCGGGCAGCGATCGCGGCCGCTGCTGGCTGCACGCTTGGAATCGTGCCCCATTTGGCCGCTGCTTTGTTGGGGCTTGCCGCCATCCTCCACACCTCAGCCCACTTGTTCACGATCGTGAAGTTCGCAGGCGTGGGATATCTGCTCTATTTGGCATATGGTGCCCTGTCCTCAGGTGGCGCGTTGTCGATCCAGCCTGAAAGACGGCGCGATCACGACATCCGCATTGCCACACGGGGCGCATTGATCAACATCCTGAATCCTAAACTATCGATCTTTTTTCTTGCACTTCTGCCCCCGTTCCTTTCGGGCAATCCGGCGACAGTTACCGCAGAAATGACGCTTCTGGGCGCCGTATTTATGGCAATGACCTTTGGCGTTTTTATGATTTACGGAGTGTTTGCAGCCGCAGCACGCGACCGTTTGCTTCAAAGTGAGCACGCCATGCGTTGGCTGAACCGTAGCTTTGCCGCCATCTTCGGCGCGCTCGCCGCTCGCCTTGCTTTCGAGCGCGCATGATCGCAGTTCCCTCGTTCAAGGCCGACACGTACTCGGTGAAGCTGAGACATCCACCTTACGCCTTTTCAATCCTCTCAGAGGAGTGTGGATGAATATCCCGTTGGCCCCCCTCGCCCTCGGACTGGCAGGTGTCATTCCGTTCTTGTGGGGCGCTGCAACGCTCTTTTCGGTGGATTTGACCAGCTGGGGCATCCGGACCCTGGGCCCGCGGTTTGTCGGCCCATTCGTCCTTCTGAACTATGGTCAGATCATTCTGGCGTTTATGTCAGGTGTGCTTTGGGGGTTCGCAACGAAATCAGATGGAGAACAGGCCGCGATCAACTATGCACTCTCGGTTCTTCCAGCACTTTGGGTATTTTTCACTGTCGGCGCCGGCCCCACATCCTCTGCCATCTACCTGATGGCTGGTTTCATTGCGCTATTAGGGCTTGATTTCACGTTTCAGCGTCAGGGACTGACGCCAGACTGGTGGATGCGTTTGCGCACATTGCTCACGGTGATCGTCGTCTGTTGCTTGGCCATCTTGCTCTGATGGCCGACAAGGAAACTCTTGCCGTCTATGCGGAGCGCGCTGCCGATTATTCAAATCGGTTCGCAAAGTCTGGCGAAGGCCGCCATCTGACGACGTTTCTTGCCGAACTGCCTGCAGGTGGACGCATCCTGGATTTTGGTTGCGGGCCGGGGCATACTGCGGCCGCGATGAAACGCGCCGGATTTGAAGTCGACGCGCTTGATGCCTCGCCCGAACTTGCGGAAATCGCCAAAAGCCAGTTTGGCATCGACGTTCTTGTCGCAACCTTCGACAGTTTGGAAGCAACCGACCAATACGATGGAATATTTGCCAATTTTTCTCTGCTGCACATACCAAAATCCCAGATGCCATCAAATTTGGCACGCATCGCCCGTGCACTCGTCTCAAGGGGCGTCCTGCACATCGGTCTAAAACGCGGAACTGGCGAAATGCGGGACACCATCGGTCGGTTTTACGCTTACTACTCGTTAGAGGAAATCACCAATCTGTTGACGCAAGCGGGATTTCAAGTGATCCGTAAGACCGAAGGGGAACAGGCCGGTCTGGATGGAACGGTCGCCCCATGGCTCATCCTTTTGGCGAGGAAACATGACTGACCTTACGCTGTACTCGATGCCGTCCTCGGGCAACAGCTACAAGGTTCGGCTTTTGCTAGCGCTGACCCAACGATCCTATACCCATATCGGGCTCGAGTATGAAACGCCCGAACTAGCCGACGCGCGCACCGCACATCGTTTGCCATTGAACAAGCTGCCCGTCCTCGAGTTGAGCGACGGCACCCAAATACCTGAGTCCAACGCCATACTTTTTTATCTTGCCGACGGAACCAACTTTCTGCCACAGGACCCAATTCTGTCCGCGAAATGTCTAGCTTGGATGTTTTGGGAACAGAACCAACATGAAGGCGTGATCGCGGTTAGAGCCGCCCTGCTGACCTATGCCCAACGCAAGCATCTGGCCACACCTGCACGACTGGCAGAGTTGCTCGATCAAGGAACCGCTCTTTTGAGCCAGATGGAGGCGCACCTTGCGCGCCAAGACTGGTTTGTTGGGACCGGACCCACGATCGCTGACCTGTCCCTTTATGCATATACACACAGCGCGGAAACCAAGGGCGGCTTTGATCTTTCCGTCTTTCCTGCGATCTGCCGTTGGCTTGACCGCATTGCCGCGCTTCCCGGCTATGTGGCACTTGATGATGTGCCAGCATGACCGAGCTTGTCGCATATACTGATGGCGCCTGTTCGGGAAATCCGGGCCCTGGCGGCTGGGGTGCGCTGCTAGTTGCACGCGACGGCAATACAGTCGTGAAAGAGCG
>JBCCCA010000049.1:0-17195 GCA_039033735.1 Pseudomonadota bacterium | reverse complement strand
CTTGATCAGGAGACACTGACGCTAAGCGCGCCTGCTGCAGACACAACCGAAGCCGGGGACACCGACTTCACAACGGTTGAGTTCGGTCTGACTGCGCCAGGGTTCGCCGGGACACTCGACGTGACATACACAGTCGACGGAGATGAGTTCACGGCAGAGGGCATTGTCTTTGCGGATGGGGTCGCAACATTGCCGGTCCCGGTCGCGAATGACGATATCGAGAACGGTACCGAAACGATCAGCGTCGCGTTGGTTAGCGTGACCAATAGCTTCCTGACGGTAGACGCAACGCCGGTTGACGGCAGCGTGGTCGAAGATGACGCGGCACCGGTTGCGGTGGCCGATACACTGGTGACGTTCGAAGACACAGCGCTTACCACCGATCTGGCAATCAACGATACCGATCTGGACACGGATCCGGCTTTGCTTGAAGTCATCGGTGTGGGCCCAAGCTCGACCACTGACGCGACAGTTGTGTTGAACCCGGACGGCACGGTTACGGTGACGCCCCTCAACGGGTTCATTGGCGACGTCACATTCGATTACACGGTGCAAGATCCGGGTGGAAACGCGTCAACTGGTTCGGCAACCGTGTCGGTGACGGCGGCTGCACTTGTTGCGATTGGCGCTGCGACCACAAAGGTCGAAAGCGGTGATACCGGCGTTACAACTTTGGAATTCCCGCTGACAGTTGCTCCGGCAATCGAGGGAAGCTTGGATATCACCTACAGCGTCGATATCGGCGCAGGTCCAGTGGAAACAACTGCGACGATTGCCTTCGACGCGTTGGGGCAGGCTTCGCTGACTGTCGACGTGCCGAACGATGATGTGGTCGGTGATGAGATCACCGATGTGGCATTGGTGTCCATTGACACAGCTGGCTACAAGATCGACGCGACTGCCGCTGCGGCGACCGGTCGTATCATCGAAGATGACCTTGCTTCACAAGATATCGAAGTGAACGAGGATATCCCGGTTGGTGACGAGGAAGAGCCGTATGAGCTGTCCGAAGGTGTGATGAGCATCGACACCTCCGGGACGACGCAAGCGACCAACATCGTTGGCAACGATATGGACAACACGTTCAGTGTGGGGACCGGCGCCGACACCATCGACCTTCAGGAAGATGGCGGCAGCGATGTGATTACCGGTACGGCCGAAGAAATCGATGGCACAGTCGTCGCAAATGCCGGCGCGGATGACCAGGTGGTGATCGAAGACGGCGCCGACGCCGTCCTCGTCTCGGTCACGCAGGGCTCGACAATTGCTGTTGTCGATGTGGACGGCGACCTCAATGACGACTCGGACCAGATCACCGTCACCTACGCCGAAGACAACCTGAACGTGACGCTTGAAGACGGCATTCTGCAGGCTGTGGCTATCCCGACGGATACCATCCGTTTGCAGGCCGAGAACTTTGACGGAACAACAAACTTTTACACCGAAGCCCACGGAACAGCCGACGGTCTGGTTGTGCGCTTGCCCTTTGGCGGCGGAACAGGTGAGGCCACCTATAACCTGGATGGCATTGTTCCACCGGGTGAATACACGATCGTTCTGACCTATTTCGACGAAAACGATGGCGAAAGCACGGTTGGGCTATCCGTAAACTCGGACACCGGAGCGCCGTTCCAGGAAAGCTTCGTTCTGGACGATCCGACTGGTGGCGCTGGAACCGAGGCCGAGAGCATCAAGTCTCGAAGCTTTGCCAAGGTGCAGGTTGGTGAAAACGCGGTTCTGACGCTGACTGGTTTGCAGAACCGCGGCGAGATGGTTCGTATCGACTACATCGAGTTCCTGAACTTTGGTGGTCCGATCCCTGGAAACACGCCGCCCTATGCGCCATTTGGCATCGACGATTTGAATGTCGACGAAGGCAGTGATGTAAACCTCGATGTGTCGCTTCTGTTCGCTGACGATCAGACCGAAGACCTGTCACTTCTGACCTATGAGGCCACAGGTGACGGGCCGGATGGCGCATTGCCGGATGGCGTCACCTTCAGTGATGGTGTCTTTGCTGGTACGCCGACAACACCGGGTGTCTATACGATCGCGGTCGTTGCATCCGACGGAAACCTGGAAAGCGCCCCTGTCGAGTTCACGCTAACTGTGGGCGACATCAATCAGTTGCCAATTGTTGCGGCGCCGATTGCCGACCAGTTCATTAATCTGAACGATCCGGTGAATATCGACGCGTCAGCCGCATTCTTTGATGGCGATGGCGACGATTTGCAGTTTGCGCTGACCGGCGACCTGCCGTCCGGTATCACGTTCGACGATACGACGGGTGTGTTTAGCGGTGCGCCTGACGGAACGCCCGGCTCATTCCAGGTGACCGTGACTGCGACCGATGCAGAAGGTGAGACGGTTTCTGACACCTTCCTGTTCAACATCGAAGATCCGTCAAGCTCTGTCCCGATCCGCCTTGAGGCTGAAGAGGCTGCGCTGGAAGGCTTCTTTGTGCCGCAAAGCGACACAGACCGCATTCGGCTGCTGATCAACGGCGAGGGTGATGCAACCTTCGATTTGTCCGGAATTGCAGATGGCGAATACCAAATCCGCATCGCGCATTGGGACGAGGATGACGGTGTCAGTACGCTCAGCATGTCGCTGCTGTCGGGCGGTGAAGAAAGTGAAATCGAAAGCTTCATTCTGGATGATGATGCAACAAGCTCGGGCGCGGCTGACGATGCGAGCTTCCGAATCAAGACGCTGAGTTCCACAGTAGATATCGTCGCGGGCGATGCGCTCAAGCTATCGGCCGTATCAGATGTTTATGAATACGTGCGCATCGATTACATCGAACTCGTGCCGGTCAATGCGGGCGCAAACTTCGCACCAAGCGAAGTTCCCGATGGGATCGGTACAATCGAGGTTGCTGGACTAGTCGAGGTCTCGGGTGACGTGACGGGCGGCTTTGTCGACCCGGAAGGCGATGCCCTGACCTTTGCGAAAGTGAGCGGCCCGGATTGGCTGACGGTCAGCGAGACCGGCGAACTGTCGGGTGTGCCCGACGCTGAGGGCACGTACACGGTCACCGTGTCGGCCGTTGACGCCGCCAACAATCCTGGCACCGTGGTGACCACGACCTTCGACATCACCGTTGCAATTCCGGACAATCTTGCTCCGACGCTTGATTTCCCGGTCAGCACTTTCGCGGTCAATCAGGATGTCCTGCTGGAAGAATCGGTGACCTTCACCGATCCGGAAGGCGGCACGGTATTCTACTCACTGGCTGACGGGGCGCCTGACTGGTTGTCGATTGACGAGTTCGGCACGTTGTCCGGTACGCCGGATGGGGGTGACGTGGGCGCGGATATTCCCGTGACCATTGTTGCCACCGATGTCGAAGGCAACGCATCTACGGTCGACGTTCTTGTGACCGTGGCTGACGTGAACGATGCGCCGGAACTTGGCACACCGCTTGAAGACCAGATGGCGGTTGTCGCTCAGCCGTTCAGCTATGTCCTGCCGGTTGACGCCTTCATCGACGCGGACACGCCGCTGGGGGATACGCTTGAGTACACAGCGACCCTTGCGAATGGCGACCCGCTTCCTGATTGGTTGTCGATTGATCCGGTGACTGGCGAACTTTCGGGTACGCCAGTTCAAGACGAAGAGTTCTCGGTCATCATCACAGCGACTGATGACGAGGGTGAAGCGGTCTCCGCTCCGCCGCTCGCCATTGACGTCGACGCATTCGCGGTTCCCGAAAACGAGGAACAGATTGAAGCGGAAGACTTCAGCGGCGTTCCGACCGCACAAAACTATGTCGTCAACAACCTGTCCGGTGCGTCTGACTCCCAAATTTTGCGGATCAACGGCCTGGAACAGGGCGTCGTTACGCATGACTTGTCGGAATTCGCCGGGAACAGCTACAAGCTGTCGATTACCTTCATCGACGAAACCGACGGTGTCGCGACTGCGCGCGCTTTGATTGACGGTGTCGAAGTTGGGTCGTGGGCGTTCGACGGGACGGCTGGTATGCAGTTGAACGATGGCGCTTTGGCCGGGGACTTTGCCCAGCCAGGGAACTACCGGGTCCTGGAGCTTGATCCGGTCTTCGGTGTAACGGACACGTCAGTCCTTACACTGGAAGTCCAGGCGAATGCAGGGGAATTCGGTCGGATTGACTACATCACGTTGATCCCGGCTGAACTGCCCGAAACCAACACGGCACCGACTGCCGTAACGGTCACGCCGGTTGCGCCAGAGCTGCTTGAAGACGCTGATACAACAGCGCCAGTCAAGGTTGCCGATATCGTCGTCTCGGACGACGATCTTGGTGAAAACGAACTGACGCTGACGGGTGCGGATGCGGCGAGCTTTGAAATCGTTGCAAACGAGTTGTTCCTGGCTGCGGCAACGCCGCTCGACTTCGAGACCAAACCAACTTTCGATGTCACCGTTCAGGTCAACGACCCCGAGGTGGGCGACCCACTGGTCGATGCGTCTACGGACTTCACGCTTGCCATTGGCGACGTAAACGAAGCACCTACCCTGACGGTTACGCCGGTCCTTACGGGGATCGCGGCGGATGCTGACACAACGGGACCGACCAAAGTGGCCGACATCCTGGTTGACGACGATGCATTGGGTACCTTCGCGTTGTCGCTTGCCGGGGACGATGCGGCGCTGTTCGAAATCGCCACAGATGAGACGACAGGTGACATCTCGCTCAACCTGATCGCCGGTGCGACTTTGGATGCGGTTGCCAATCCGACCCTCGACGTGAGTGTCGAGATCGACGATGAGACGATCGGCGATGCGGTTGTCGAAGCTTCTGTACCGGTCTCATTGCCTGTGACCGACGGACCGATCCTCACCGAGGATGAGGTTGTTCTTAGGATCAACGCATTCGGTGCCCTAGTCGCCGCAACGGATGGCGGGCCAGATTGGCAGGCTGACCTGAAGGACGATTTGGGGACTGTCGACAACGAGAACAACCAATACCTTAGCCTGGAAACCACTGATGTGGCGCAGGATCGCGGGGACATACAGGGCTATTCCGGTGACGCCGGACTTATCCCAGCAGATGTTCCGCAGGAGGTGCTTAATACCGCGCGTTCCAGCAACGAGCCATTCTCGTATAACATTCCTGTCGGCGATCTCGGTGGTGCGGGTGAATTCGAAGTGAAGCTGTACTTCGCCGAATTGTTCCCCGGGAATCAGACCGCAGGAAGCCGTGTCTTCGACATTTCGGTTGAGGGGTCATCACCCGGCGTGCTCAACAACTTCGATCCGTCTGTGCAAGGCGGCGGCGATCTGTCGGTGGTAAGCTATGACGTGACGGTCAACGACGGTGTCCTGAACATCGGTTTTGCCCAGGATGCAATCGACGGCACTGATAATCCGATCATCAATGCGATCGAGATTATCCGCAAAGGAGAAGAAGTGACCGGGCCAAGCGATGGCGAGGCGCTGTTCACGGCCAACCTGGGGGCAACCTCGATTATCGACACAAGCACCTTCGTTGCCAACGCGATGCAGGTAACGAACCAGTCGGCCAATGATGTTTCGATCACCAAAGTCGTCATCGACCTTGCCGACACCATGATCCCGGACACTGGCTTTGATACGCAAACCGTGGCCGAAGGTGGTCCGATTGGCGACGCTGCAAACAAGCCGTTCGAGTTCGACGGCGGAAGCGTTGGTCTGACAGCTGCGGATGTCACCGTTATGATGGGGGACGAGATTATCGACCCGCAGACTGGCGGCGAGGGGAACAACCAGTTGATCCTTGATTTCGCTGCGGGTGACTTTGCGGTCGGTGATACGCTTTCATTCTCGATTGATATTGACCCGTTCACGGCGACATCCGGCCCAATTGCCGGCGCCGTCGCGGGCTTCGAGATTGCAGGTGGCACTGTTACTGTCGAATTCTCGGATGGATCGTCGGCCACAAGTGTCATCACTCCGCCAGACGACACGATCTCGGGCCGCGCGCTGGTGAAGGCCGGTCAGCCTGATCTGGGCGAGTCGACGCTGACACTTGGTGACGGCACAACGGATGCACGCGTCGTCAATCAAGCGAACCTGCCAATCACGATTGACGCGGGCATCGAGAATGCCAACGGCACGGCACGCGTCTTTATTCTTGACACGGCCTTTGTATCGCCGGGCGGAGCGGGCAACCCGCCGCCGCAGGCACCAAACGGCATTCAGGGCAACAACGCTCAGTCGACAGCGAACGTGATCGAGGTGCAGCTTGATGCGAACGGCGTGTTCAACGGCACGATCCCGATGACACGCTCGACCACACAAGAGGATGTGGCGAACGGAAACCTGGGGATCAATTACTTCAGCGCCGGCGTTGTCGATGAAAGCGGGGAAGTGACCAAGATCTCGGACACGCTGGTTGTTGAGTTTGATCCGAACGCTTCGGTTCTGCCCGTCACGGGCGGCGGCGGCTCGGCGCCTGGCGATGCAATCCTGCGCATCAACGCTTTTGGCGACACGGTCGCTGTGGCAAATGGCCCGGACTGGCAAGAAGATACGGCGGCGAACCCGATTTCGTACTTCACCGGACCGCAAAACCGTGGCGACGTTGATCCTTCACCGGCAACGCCAGGTCTGGCTGATATTCCGGATACAATCTTTGCCACCGCGCGCTCGGATGACGGACCGTTCTCGTACAACATTCCAATCAGCGATCTTCCCGGCATTTCGGTTGGCGATACCGTTACCGTGAACCTCTACTTCGCTGAAGCGGCAAACGCGGCTAGCTTCCAACTGCCCGGAGCACGCCTCTTCGACGTAACAATCGAGGGTGCGCTTGCGATTAACGACCTTGATCCGGTTGCTACCTTTGGGGCCGGTTCGGGCGGTGTTATCTCAACAGTGGTCGCGGTTGTCGGGGACACGCTGAACATCGATTTCCTCAACAACAACGTTCAGAATGCGATTGTCAGCGGCATCGAGATCATTGAAGGTGGCCAAAATCCCATCAATGGCGGCGGAACGATCGACCCGCCGGCTGACCCTGCCGATGCGCTTGAAGTGCTGGGTGTGGATGATGGCGATTTCGACGGTATTGTTCAGGGCGAAGCCGTGGACAGTGAAAACAACGGCGGCAGCAATGGCGCAGTCGTTCTGACCGTCCTTGATGGCAACAACACCGTGGACAGTTCCAACTTCGGGAATGACTCGCTTCAACTCACCAATACCGGTGACAAGGAAGTCGCAGCAGTCTTCATCGACATCCGCAACGCGGTATTTGGAGACATGGTCTTCGACAATGACGGCACCGGTGGTGATACGGCCAGTGACACATTTGACATCACAAGTGGAGGTGGCACAGGGGCCTATTTCGTCGGCGAAGGGAACCAGACGGAGAACAAGGCAAACCTGTTCTTCGAGGGGCCGACACCGATTGCGGATACATCGGGGCTTGGCTCGTCGAACATCAGCGGCGGCTATCGCGGCTTGTTGGTCCGCTTTGACGGATCGAATGGTGGCTTCGACAATGGTGAGACCGTTGGTTTCGCGGGCGACGGCGACGGTAACTCGATTGCTGGTTACGGCTCAGGTCTTTTGAACCCGAACAACGTGACAAGCGACAACTTCGACACTGGGGGTCAATCTGGTTCCGAGTTGGTGGGATCGTCCTTTACCGTTCTGTTCGCAGACGGAACGACGGCGACCGGCTATTTGGGCAGCGATACAACGCAAGCCGGTGCGGCGGGCGAGGCGGTCCAGGGCAGGGCGGAAAGCACGGCGAGCCTTTCCGTCTCCACCGGAACGGGGGTCTTCGCGTCGGGTCAAGTCGGTACCTATGGTGGCGAGGTTCCGGTCATCACCGTGACCGGAACTGCGGGCGATGTGGTGCGTGTCACGCTTCACAAAGGTTTCCAGCCCACGGACGGCACGGCAGGCGGTGCACCGACATTGGTGGCCGACGTCATTCAGTCGCGCCTTGACCAGAACCATTCGGACTTTGCCGTAAACAACGCGTTCGACGTTCAGACCATAGACGTCACGATTGGTGCGGGTGGATCGGTCGACGTTCCGGCATCGGCGTTCGACTATGTCGGTACGACTAGCGGGGAATCTTTCCCTGGGGATGACATTCAACCTTTGGCCCTTACGGCCGCGGTTGTCGTCCCGGTCACCGACAGCACTGCAATTGCCGGGTCTGGTGCAAGTGATCTTGTACCGGCAGGTCCGGTCAGCCCACCGATCTATCTGTCTAACCCGACGGGGACGCCGGTTGATGACAGTGGCGTGACGCCCGAGGGCTACTTCGAAATCCAAGGGTCTGGGAACAACACGTTCTTCAAAATCCAGATAGAGGACGAAAATGGTACTGGGGGCACGAACCCCGGTGGCAAGTGGAACTACTTCACCGAACCGGACGAGCTGGAAAACCAGGAGAATGCGCAAGGTACCGGGTACTATCTGTTCGGGTCGGATGTCAGCGAAAACATCGACAATCAGGTCGGCGGGAACGAGATGTTGGAGTACACGATCTTCGTTCCGGAAGATGCGCTTGGCACCTATCGGTTCGGTTTCATAGTTGCGCGTGACAATCGTGTTGATCCAAATGACACTGGACCAAACGGAGAAGGTGAGCCGGATACGGACCCTGATGGAACTTTCAAAGGCGACGAACAGAACGATCTGTGGCTCAACTTCAAGCATGCCGAAGACGCGGGTAACGGTGAAATAACCAACTTCCTGGCAAGCAATGGTGACAATGTCGCCGAGCCAGATGTTGGCGGCTTCATCAAGATCTTCGGGGGCAACGAAAGCGGCAACTGGGCGCAAACCAGCAGTGTCGACGGCGCTCCCGGAAATTTCCAGGCCGATATCAACATAACCGAGGCTGGTCTTTACACCATCCAGATTGATGGTCGCAGCCAAGGGTTCCACGTCGACTACTTCGAGTTGTTCAAGGGCACCAACAACCCGGGTGCTGGAGCTGCGAACTCGGCCTTCATCGAAGGCGATCCACCAACCGATGGTGGCGGTAGTACGCCGGGCGCGGACCTGGTAATCCCGGTGGATGCGTCTTCGGATGACTTCGAAGAGCTGGGCGGTGCAGGAAGCTCGGATCTCGAGTTTGGCCTTAACGGAACGACATCGCAGTATGTCGGCCTTCGCTTCGACGATATCGACATTCCAGACGGTGCGGTCATTACGGATGCCTATCTTCAGTTTGAAGCCTTCGAAGACAGTCCGACCGCGCCAAACGGGGACCCGCTCTCAGCATCGTTCACGATCTCCATCGAGGATAGCGAGAACGCTGTCACCTACTCAGCGGGCAACGCCCCTGATGCGCGAAGCTACCTAACCGATGACATCGAATGGAACGATGTCGAAGCATGGTCGGACGGTTCAACGTATCGCACGCCGGACCTGACATCGCTTATCCAAGCGGTCGCTGGCGCCGACGGTGTGAGCGGCGGGTCGTTTGGCTTCCTGATCGAAGGCAGTGGGAGCCGTGTGGCACACTCGTTCGACAGCAATGGCACCGAGCCGGAACTGATCATCGTCTTCGACGACATCAACGTCGCCTGATCCAGGCGTCAGAGACGACAAAAAAGGGGAGCGCTTTGGGAACTCGAAGCGCTCCCTTCCCGTTTCTGAATGGGACGTGCCATGCGTCGTGATGTTATGTGCCGATTTGGGACGTTGGCCGGCGCAATCGAAGCATATCAAACTTAGAAACTAGATTGAGATACGTCATCACACAGGACACTGGCCACCCATAGTCGGTGGAATGGCGCCAGCCAATTCATCTGCCTATTCTTGATAATAGTTGTAATAGGACCGATGCGCGTTCCCGACGTCCTTCTGGTTCAGGATGCCGAAGAAATCGGTGTCGGGCCGCTTTGCGTCTTTGACAAGCGCAGCAGTTGCACGAACATCGCGCTGCGATGTGCTGTTGTAGCGTGCCACCATTAGAACAACGTCCGCGTTTCGAATAATGTAGCGCGCATCAACGACCGGCAATAAAGGTGACGTGTCGATGATGATATAGTCCATTTCTTCCCGCAACGTCTCGATCAGCGGGTCCAGACGCTTGGAGGCGAACAGGTGATCCGTCGGATAGGTGCTACGCTGTCCACCGAGCATGATCTTGAGCGGCGACATCGAGTCTTTGATCTTCAGGTTGCTGTTTTGGCCCGGCAGGGACCTTTTGGTCAGATAGTCGACCAGTCCGAAATCCGACGTCTTTTCGAGATGTCCCGCGATCGATGGCTTGCGTAGATCTGCGTCGATCAGTAGTGTCTCGTGTCCTGACATTGCGTATGTTCGAGCAAGCGCCAGGGCGGTTGTCGATTTCCCCTCGAAGGGCACGGCCGAGGTCACCAGAATGACCGTGCATTTTGACTGCTTTTTTCCGGTTGTCGCGGCTTTGACAAAGGCGTTGTCGGTGTAGCTGCGCTGGGAAATGGTCGCGATGGTGTGGCGCAACGCTTCTGAATATGCGGTCATAGGCCGGTCAACCACGTTGTCGGCTAAAGACATTTGACCCTTGTTCAGACTTTCATATGGCAGTTCTGCCGCGACGCGCGCGCCCATGTTGTTTTCGAGTTGCGATTTTGACGTGACACTACCGATCAGGAACTCGTTGCTGAGAGCCAGCGCGCTTCCGAGAGATAGACCTGCGGTAAGCGCTAACGCGAAAATCAATGGTAGGTTCGGATAGCTGGTGTTCTGCGGCGGTGTCGCCAGCGATACAATTCGACTATCGGCGACCTGAACGGCGGCTTGCGACTCCAATTCGGAGAGTCGCGCCAAAAGCAGTTGCACTTGTGCGCGGTTCAATTCGGTTGCCTGCTGCATCGCATAGACATCGGCCAAGGTCGAAGAGCTGACCTCGGCGCTGAACAAGACGGCCCGGATATCTTCGCGCGTCTGGACGATTTGGGCATCAAGCGCACGTGTTTCGTTCTCGAGATCCACGACCCGCGAGTTTGCCAGCTCTTCAAGCTCGGCTTCGATGTCTTCGATGGCCGCGCGCAGCTCGATTGCATTTGTTGGTTCAGACGTTGTCCCACGCAACCGCTCTTCGAAGGCCGTGCGTTGTTCGACTAGCTGCGCGAGGGCTTCATCCTCAAGCTCTTTCGACAATGTGCCCCAATCCTGCGAGCGTGCCGCGACATTTATGATGTTCTTCTGGGCCCTCGAGGCCTCCAACCTGTCAAGGTCACGACGCAGCGTAGATAGCGCAGCATCATCAGTTTCGCCTTCAAGCTTAGCCAGATTGGATTCAATGAAAGCGTCTAGCGCTTCTTCGGACTGTGCCAACTGCGCGCGTGCAACCGTCAGCCGGTTTTGCAAAACATCACGCGCGGCCAGCGAGCTTTCGACCTTGGCGTTCACCTGACTTTCAATGTAGCTCTCGGCCAAAATGTTGGACAGTTTTGCGGAACGTGCCGGGTCTTCGGTTTCAACGGCGACAGAGATTACGAACGTCAAATTGCGGCGCGACACGCTTCGGGCGTCTGAAAACCGATCGACAACTTCCTGCAACAATTCTTCGCCCGATTTTTCGACATCACGTTTGATGCCGATCGTCTGAAAAATCTTGTCCGCGGTCGAAAGGCGTGGCCCAAACTCGGCATCAGAGATCAGGTTGGCGCGGCGCACGACATCCAATGCGATTGCGGGGGATTCAAGGATTTCCACCTCACTTTCGACCCGTGCATTCAAGTGTGTATTGCCAAGCGGCGCCTGCTGGATCGGATTGAGGATATTCTGTTCAGCTGGCTGGACCAGAACCAACGCCTCGGCACGGTATTTCGGTTTCGCCATCACCGCAAAAATTGTCGCGAAAAGTAGGCAAAGAACCACTGAAGCAAGTATGAGGCGATTCTGCCGCCGCAGGATGCCAATCAGGTCGCGGAAATTTAGCTCGGACTCGGGCATCGGTACTTACATCCAACTACTTGTTAAAACAGCGCAACAGCTCTGACCTGCACCGTCAAAAAATACCTAAGTCGCCCAGATCAATCAATCTTGTCCGCCCGTCACGGCGATCTGCACAGGTGACTGTCCCGCAGGAATACGCAATGCGCTCAATTTTCCACTACTGTACGCGCCAGTATCGACGTTGATCCGATGGGGCCGGAAATCCACATTTTTCTGGGGGACGTGACCATGTACTAACCTCAAGTTGTGACGGTCCAGATCTTCACGCGCCACAGACGCCTTTTCGGATGTGTCGAGATCGCTGGGCTTGCTCCAAAGAAGGTCCCGATCCTGCTGATTTGACAGCGTCTTTTCCCCAGAAAGACCGCTATGTGTGATGAGGTAGCCGGGAAACCGCAGGCTAATCGGGCAATGTTGCAGGAATGAGATATGGGTGTCTGGAACGCTGGCGTCGATCACCCGCCGCAATTCCCTGAGAGGCATTTCGCCGAATCGCTGTGCATCTCCAGGCTGGCCATAAGACTGCAGTGTTTCGGCGCCACCATTGCCGAGCCATACAGCTCCCGGTTCACTCCCCGCGATGATGTCCAAAAGCATCGCTTCGTGATTGCCAAGAAGGCACAGGATTTCCAGGTTATCCTCGTCTGGGCGTCGTTTGGTCAATATGTCCAGAACGCCAGCGGTGTCGCGGCCCCGGTCGATGACATCACCGACAAGAACGACAAGAACCGGCGATTGCCTTTCGCTGTCTTGTGCGTCGTTGCAAATGCGCTCCAGCATTTTCTCGAACAAGCCGCGGCATCCATGAATGTCGCCGACGACATAGGTCAGCGGTGGCGCTTGCCTTAGGAATAGTCGGCGGTGATTTCGGACGCCTCGCGGTCCATCTTGGAAATCGGGTCCGGCGGGCATCACGCGCCACGCTCATTTGATCTGACGCGCGCAAGTGCAAGTCCAGTGATCGCAATGAGCAGGATCGTATTTGCGGGTATCTCGAAGCCGAAATCAGCAATGCTGTGAAGACCTGCAACACCCAAACAGCCAAGCGCGGCTGCGTAAAGGGGGCGGGCCTTGGAAGGGATGAAGGCGGCGCGCGCCAAAGCGTGGCAAATCATAAGGCCGAGGAGAACGGGAACAGACCCGACCAAGACGCCCAGCTCGGTCCAGTTGGACAGATAGGTAGAATGCGTGCGGTCCCAGTAAAAGTCGCCCGAAAGCGGTGGGCGATGAACTGCTTCAAAGGCCGGTCGAAAATTGTCGAACCCGTACCCGATGAAGGGGCGTTGCGAAATGAGTTCCAGCGTAAACCGATAAGCCGTCGCCCGGTTCAACGCATCTTCACCAATAAAAAGGCTACGTTCAACCAGCTCCGGTGCGGCCACCATTCCGATTGCTGATAATAAGGCCAGCCCAAGGCCAAGTCCAATTGCCAAAGGCTTGGCCGCAAGACCGAACTCTCCGAAGCGGAGAACGGCGAAAGTGATCACAGACCCAATGGCCGCGGATGCAATCCCAAGCCGTGATTGCGTCTCAACCAGTGCCAGCCAAATCAGCATCAGCGCAGCCAGCCCCACGGCGAAGGTCAATGCGCGATCGGTTATAGGACGTATGCGATCACGCTGACTGGCAGGTTTGGCGACCAGCGCAAGGCCAAGGCAACTGCCCATGGCTAGAAAAACAGCGAAGGCGTTCCGGTTTACGTAAGTCCCGGTCGCCACGCCAAGATATGCGGTTTTTGTTTGCCAAAGGTTGATGTCGCCAAGCAGATTTAGGGCCAGCAAAGACCAGACGGCATGGCCAACTATCCCTAGGAAGATGAACCAAACAATACGAAGCGATCGATCCGTTGAGACCCCGGCGACAACGGCAAGATAGAAGAATTGGATATAGATCACAAAGCGAAGCGCCGCGATCAGGCTAGCGTCGGGCACAAGGCTGATCGTGCCTGACCCAGACGAAAGGGTCGGCCCGAAAATTGGAATGGCTTGAAGGACGGCCCAAACTGGAACAATCGCGGCCACCCCCATCAGCCGGAGAGGCAGCCCCTTAAATGCTAGCTCCTTTCGATCAGAACGGCGGCCTAGCAGGATCAACGCCATCAGCGAAACCGCAACCAATACGCCAAACACCAGCCAAAGCGCTGGTCGGTTCAACCCGTTTGGAATGGCGGCAAGCACAGCCGAAAGGGCTACAAAAGTCGCGGCACCATATTGGGCATGATCACGTCTGCGTCCCTTTTGCCGCCTGGCGGGGCGCACAAGTAAGGGGTCGTCCTGAAAGTCGAAGTGGCTTTGGCTCATTGCGCGCGGTCCGACGCCGCCAGCGCTTCAAGGAACTCGTCCTGAAGATTGGCCGGGAGTGTTTCAATACTTTGGATCATCTTGTCTTTGGCGGCGACACTGGCCCCAGCATAAATTGCGACAACGCCGCGCGATCCCCTTTCGGTCGTCAGCAACAAAGCGATCTCTTGATCCAGAAGTGAGTTCGCGAATTTGCCAGATGTTTGACCATGTTGCACGGCGGTCTCAAGACGACGCAGGGCCATCCAGATTAATCCAGGCGCGAGTGTTTGCGACCGGTGCAAATCAGGCGTCACATTCGCAGTCCCATCCAATTGGAAAGTTGCCCGCGCCCGAACCAAATGGGCCGCACTGAAGTTTGGGGATTTCACCAGCATTGCGTCGGCTCGCCGCAGGCAACGGTGCCAGACATCTTCGCGTCGTCGTTTTGGTATGACGTCGGCAATCGGGGCGCCAAGTGCTGCGTCGCACGCGATCATGATGTCATATTGCGCGGTAAGGCTCATCGCTGCGGGCAGATCAACCCCGTCAGGTTCGGTATAGAAACGCTCAGAAGACAAGGTCGACAGGCGAGCGGCAGCACGCTCGAGCGGCAACATGTAAAGTGCTGCTGGCAGGGTGCAGATTGCACTGAAGAAGACAAGGCGATGAACCCAATACACCCTTAAACCTATCAACTGTTTCACGCGTCTGTTTCCTTCTAAACCATTCACAAACCAGAACAAACATGTTAACACTTTGGTAACTGATGATCTGCGTGGGTGGCGCAGATCGCGGGGTGAAAAAATGAGTTTTGGAGCAAGTTTCGGTGAGAAGCTTTGGGGGTGTGTTATGAAGAGTCTGTTTTTTGCTGCCGCCGTTTTTGCAGCAAGTTCTTTGCCGTCATTTGCGGCACTATCAGATCAAGAATTTGAGCGCGTCATAAGCAACATGCGCGATTCATGTGCTGCCGGTTCTGGTGGCGGAGTGGAAGATTGTGTGGCCGCTGTGCAAGTCGCGCAGCAACTTGTTGTTAACTCAAGGACAGCGCAAGATGTCGAGCTTACGGACATGCAGCTTGGCCAATTAACGTTGGAAATCAAACGTATATCAGAATCGCCACGCGCGCCCGCTGCACTGAGTGCTATCATGGGTGACATTGTTCAGCAGGAGATCGCTCCGGAAATCCGGGATGATTCCGCGTCTTCGGCGACGTTGCAGATCGGACAGTCGATCTCCAACAACACGTCCGCAAATGTTCCGCCGCAAGTCATCGCGCAAGCAGTGCCCGTCAGCGCGAACTGAGGATTCCGTATTTCATGCATCCGCGAATTGATCGCCTTTTTCGTGTGTTTGATGTTGGAAATCTCTCAGGGGTTGTGTGCGCGCGTAATACGTTGGCTGGTCGCACAATCTGAACAGAGCCAATGTGCGTTCAGCTGGGTAATTGTTTCTAGAATCAAAGAGGTGCGGCAATTCGTTAGACACGTTTTTGGGGCATTGGTAATACTAATGGTGTTGGATCGGTAAGCGTCGCGAGGGTGTATTGCGCGACTTGGGGTAATGGTTATGCATCTGAATATTTTGGGCTGTCGCGGTATTCCGCCCGCCCACGGAGGCTTCGAGACGTTTGCACAGGCATTGTCGCTTCATTTGGTTCGCTGCGGGTGGGATGTAAACGTCTATTGCCAGGATGATGACGAACAGTTCGAAGATGGGCAGCAGGACGTATGGCGTGGTATCACACGCACGCATTTTCAATCTGCCCTGAACGGCCCCTATGCATCCATGCAGTTCGACTATAAGTGCACCCGACACGTTCTTGATATGCCCGGTATAGATCTGGTCCTTGGGTACAACACGGCGGTGTTTTCCTTGCTGCAACGCCTCAAACGGCGTCGCGTTCTGATGAACATGGATGGGATCGAATGGCGCCGCCCGAAATGGGCGGTGCTGCCCAAAGCATGGTTCATGTTCAACGAGATGATCGGCTGCAACTTTTCCAGCGTCGTGATCGCTGACCATCCCGAGATCGGGAAGCATCTGAACACTCGGACGTTTAAGACACCGCGCGTGATCCCCTATGGCGCCGATGTGGTCACGAAAAGCGACTCAAGCTATATTCACGAGCTGGGTCTTCAGGAAGACAAGTACCTGATCTCAATCGCTAGGATTGAGCCCGAGAATTCCGTTCTCGAAATTGTTCAGGCGGCGGCCATTCTTCCTGCAGCGTTCAAGATCGTCATTGTTGGAAAGCTGGACGAGGCGAATGCCTATCACCGGGCAGTGTACAATGCTGGACGGGACTCGGTGATCTTTGCGGGCGGCGTTTACGAGAAGGAAAGGATCGAGGCCCTACGGCTTCATTCCCGTGGATATCTGCATGGTCACAAAGTCGGCGGCACGAACCCGTCGCTTGTCGAGGCGCTGGGCGCTGGCAATCCCGTTATTGCGCATCGCAACCGCTTCAATCTCTGGACGGCTGGGCCGGAACAACAGTTCTTTCAGACGTCGGAGGAACTGAGAGAATGCATCGTGCGATTGTGTACGAATGACGCCTATGCCGCATCGGCGGCCACAGCCGCCCGCAAACGTCACTCGGAGAGCTTCCGTTGGAGCACCGTGCTTGCAAAGTACGAAAAGATGCTGATGGCCGAGCATGTCAAAATCGAAACACGGTTGCCTATTCGGGGCCCGGAACGCCAAAGATAGAAAACCGCGATCTCAAGGTGTCGAAAATGAAATCCGTTTTGTGCGTCCACCAAGGCACAGAGAAATACGGTTCAGATAGAAGCTTCGTTCACGCAGTCGCGGCCCTTGCCGAAGAAGAAACCCTAAACGTCGAAATACTGCTGCCGGCCAACGGCGATATCGTGGACTTGTTTGAAGATTCCGGCTTGGCAGCCCCCAATGTGCGGCCGCTCTGGATTTTGCGTCGGGCGCGGCTTTTGTCCGCACTAACGGTTGGGTTGCCGTGGCGCCTGCACGCCGTTTGGAAGGCCGCACGAGATCTGAAGACGTTTGACCTTGTCTACG
>JBCCCA010000048.1:0-17336 GCA_039033735.1 Pseudomonadota bacterium | reverse complement strand
GGGTCGACAAGGCCAGGGCGCGCGGCGGCCGCTTTGCCGATAAAGTCCTTCTTCGACGACATCATCCCCGCCATGCCAATATCAAAAGCCGTGGTCCGACCATGGATCTCGGCATGGGTCATGAACCCCTTCTCGATCCTGAGGACGTTCAACGCCTCCATCCCGTAAGCCCCACCGCCTAGCGGCTCGGCTTGGGCGAGCAAAAGCCGAAACAGCATGCCGCCATAGCGTGCGGGCACCGCCAGCTCGTATCCACGTTCGCCCGAGAACGAAATGCGGAACATCCTGGCATCCACCCCCAGAATGGTCGCGGCGCCGCAGGACATGAACGGCAAAGTTTCGTCGGACACCGGCTGGTCCAGGACGGCGTTCAGCACGGCGATGGCCTGTGGACCGGCAAGAGCAAACTGCGCCCACTGTTCGGTTGCCGAGGTCAGGCGCACATTCAAATCGGGCCGCAAGCCTTGCGCAACAAATTCAAGATGCGCCATCACAGCGCCCGCGGCAGCAGTGGTCGTGGTAATCAGGTAATGCTCCGGACCAAGCCGCGCAGCCGTGCCGTCATCCATGACATGCCCGTCTTCGCGCAGCATCAACCCATAGCGGACGCGACCCGTTTTCAAGGTCGAAAACGTACCTGTGTAGACAAAATCAAGAAAAGCGGCGGCATCCGGGCCCTGCACATCGATCTTCCCAAGGGTTGAGACATCGACAACGCCGACAGCGCTCCGCACCATCGCAACCTCGCGGTCGCATGCTTCGCGCCACGTCGTCTCGCCCGGCTCGGGGTAGTAGGACGGGCGGTACCAAAGCCCGGCCTCGATCATCGGCGCGCCCAACTTCAAGGACGCCTCGTGGCTGGTCGTGAAGCGTTCAGGCGCAAACCCTTTGCCAGAATGCGCCGCCCCCATGGACGAGATGGCAACGCCCACATAGGGCGGTCGGAAAGTCGTGGTCCCCGTCTCGGGAATACTGCGCCCCGTGGCATCGGCCAGCAGTGCCAATGCAGTCACGTTCGACCCTTTGCCCTGATCGGTTGCCATCCCTTGCGTGGTATAGCGCTTCATATGTTCGACCGAACGGAAATTCTCTTTTGCTGCCAAAGTGATATCTTTGGTCGTCACATCATTTTGCAAATCCAGCCAGGCCCGCCCGACCGCATCGACCGCCCATTTCGGGACCAGTGCGTAAGCTGTGTCCTCGGCCTCGGGCAAGTCGACCGGTTTGCGCGCCCGCCCGATCGCCGCCAGCGCGTCCGAGGCCGCACGCACCCCATCCTGCAAACAGCCCGCTGTCGAAAAAACACCCGCCGCCGCTCCGCACGGGATCAATCCGGGAACAGCACCTTCGCTTGGGACGAACGCCGCGATATCCTCCTGCCACACCGGGCGCCCGTTCATATGACAAGTCAAATGAACCGCCGGGTTCCACCCGCCAGAAACCGCAAGCACATCGGCACCGATCCGCAGCGTGCCGCCGCCCGGTTTTCGCAGCGTTATGCCTTCCAGACCCAAACGGCCCTGCGTTTCGATCACATCCGTTCCGGGATAAAAGGGCCACTCTCCTTCGCTGGTCGCGTCCGGTCGAGTATCGATCAGCGCCGCGACCCGCACGCCAGCAGCCGCCAAGTCCGCCGCCGTCCTGTGCGCGTCATCGTTGTTGCCATAGACAGCCACCTTATGTCCCGGGCTAACCCCATACCGGTTGAGATACGTCCGCACCGCCGCGGCCGACATAATGCCGGGGCGATCGTTCAGCGGAAAGGCAATGCCGCGCTCAAGCGCGCCTGCCGCCAACACAGCCTGCTTGGCCACGATCCGCCAAAAACAGGTGGGCGGCAAATCCTCAGCGCCCGCCATGTGCAATCCCACGCGTTCAAGCGCTCCAAAGGTCCCGTTGTCATAGACGCCGGTGACCGTGGTGCGGGGCATGATGCGAACATTCGGCATCTCTGCCAGGCGCGCTGTAATCCCGTTGGTCCAGGACAGGCCGCTGTCACCGCCCACCTCAAATGTCTCGCTTAACAGGCGGCCACCCAACCGCGTATCTTCTGTGGCAAGGATAACATCCGCACCGCTTTCTGCCGCCGTTGTCGCGGCCATAAGCCCGGCCGGGCCGCCACCAATCACAAGGACATCGCAATGCGCATAGGCCTTTTCACTGCGATCCCCATCCGGCTCACCCGACAACGCCCCCAGGCCCGCCGCCTTGCGGATGATCGGCTCATAGAGGTTCTCCCAGAACGCCCGCGGCCACATGAAAGTCTTGTAATAGAAACCGGCCGCCAGAAAGGGCGACAGGAAATCGTTGATCGCCATGGCATCGAACCGAAGCGACGGCCAGCGGTTCTGGGACTGCGCAATCAGACCGGGAAAGATCTCCTGCATGGTGGCGCGGGTGTTCGGCGACAGATCGGCGCCCGACCCGACCGAGATCAAGACGTTCGGCTCATCCGACCCAGCCGTCACCACGCCGCGTGGGCGGTGATACTTGAACGACCGCCCCATGAGGCGGATGTCATTGGCCAGAAGCGCCGACGCAACCGTGTCGCCGGCGAACCCGGTGACCTTCCTACCATCGAACCGGAAGGAAACCGGGGACGTGCGATCGATCAGACCTTTGCCGTCCACTCTCATGCGCGCGCCTCAGCCAACGTAAACGTGCGAAGCGTGACGTGGGTTGTCGTGTCGCGCTCGGCCACCAGCCAGGTACCACACGGCCCGTGATGCCAAAGCTCATGCGTGACACCGGCCGGGTTGTCACGATTGTGCAGATAATCGTCCCACGCCGCAGCGCCCGCGTTTTCCTCTGGGCGCTGCAACGCAAGCGCATCGCCCTTATAGGTAAACTCGCGCAAATCTCGCGCCCCGCAATGCGGACATGTCAGTCGCATACGCCGTCCCCACCTTTCATCGGCCCCAAAATACCTTCGAGGGGGTTTGGGGGAGGTGAAACCTCCCCCAACGGGGCGGCGCCGTCAGGCGGCGCAAAACCTGGATATGTGCCGATACGTCCCATCAGTGCAGGTTGTGTTGAGAGCCAGTGCCCTCTTCATCAATCAACCCGTACCCGGTCGCGAACCGGTCCAGGCGGAAACCGGCCGCGACATCATGCGGCGTGCCTGTGGCGATCAGATGCGCGGTGACATGGCCCGACCCCGGCACGGCCTTGAAGCCACCGTAACACCAGCCACAATTCAAAAAGAGCCCATCGATATGCGTTTTGTCGATCACGGGCGAGCCGTCGGGCGACATGTCCATGATACCGCCCCAGGACCGCAGGACGCGCGCCTGACCAATCATCGGCATCAGCGCCATGCCCGCCTCCATCACATGTTCCTTCATCGGAAGGTTTCCGCGCTGCGCGTAGGATGCATAGAAGTCGATGTCCCCACCAAAAACCAACCCGCCCTTGTCGGACTGGCTGATATAAAAATGCCCCATGCCAAAGCTGACCACGTGATCGATGCAGGGCTTCAGGCCCTCGGTCACGAACGCCTGCAAGACATGACTTTCAATCGGCAACCGCATACCGGCCATGGCCGCCACCTGGCTTGAACGACCCGCCACGATCATGGCGACCTTGCGCGCGCGGATCGGGCCCCGTGTGGTCTGCACACCGGTGACGCGGCCCGCTTCGACATCAATCCCGGTCACTTCGCATTGCTGGATCAGGTCGACACCGCGGCTGTCCGCGCCGCGCGCATAACCCCAGGCGACGGCGTCATGGCGCGCTGTCCCGCCGCGTGGATGATAAAGCCCGCCATAGACCGGGAAGCGCGGATTGTCGAAATCCAGATACGGCAGGTGCTGCCGAACGCCGTCCCGGTCAAGCAAGATGGCATCATCGCTCTGGTTGATCATTGCGTTGCCGCGTCGGGCGAACGCATCGCGCTGCCCGTCGGAGTGAAAAAGATTGATAAGCCCGCGCTGCGAATGCATCACGTTATAGTTCAAATCCGCCTCCAACCCCTCCCATAACCTAAGCGAGTGGCTGTAAAACTCCGAATTCCCGGGAAGAAAGTAATTGGCCCGCACGATAGTCGTATTGCGCCCGACGTTCCCGCCGCCGAGGTAGCCCTTCTCAAGCACCGCGACATTTGTGATCCCGTGAATTTTGGCAAGGTAATAGGCGGTGGAAAGACCATGCCCCCCGCCACCAATGATCAGAACATCATATTCAGGTTTCGGCTCGGGATCGCGCCAGACCGGCGCCCAGCCCGTTTGGCCTTTCAGTCCTTCCCAAAGCACTTTTAACCCGGAATATCGCATGGCCTGAGATTTGCAGCGATCTTGGGCCTGCGCAATGCCGGTTTGCGACCTCGCATGCCGAAAAATGACGCATTTTTCGGTCGCATTTCTATGCGTTGAACAGAAGCCACTCGGACCAATGCGCAGCTTTCGGGTCGCTTGCCAGGCTTTTGCTTTGCATTGCTGAGCTTCGAAGGAGATCGCAATGACATATCACATCAAAGGGCTTGACCCCGCACCATATCATCACCTCTTCGGTGCAGACGCCGAAACACTTGCCGCTGCAGGTGCCGTCCGGGTGTGCGCCACGCACGCGCCTGGTTTTCCGGATCGGATCACGCTGGACGATGCCCGGGTCGGACAGGACGTCTTGCTTCTGCCCCATGTCAGCCAACCGGCCAATACGCCGTTCCGCGCGACCCATGCGATCTATCTCACCGAAGGGGCCGAGATCGCCTTTGACGCCAAGGATACCCTTCCGCCCGCCATGCAGCGGCGACCGCAATCGCTGCGCGCCTTTGATGCAAAGGGCATGATGCGCGCGGCTGATATTGCCGAAGGCGCTGCCATCGACGCCCTGATTGCCCGCCTGTTCGACGACCCTGAAGTGACCGAGCTCCACGCCCACAACGCGCGACAGGGGTGTTTCATGGCACGGATAACACGTGCCTAATGTCTAAAGCCCTTTGGCCTTGTAACTTGTGGCGACCCGGTCAACGGCGACGATGTAAGCCGCCGTTCGCAGGTCGGTAACATCGTCGCGGGACCGCCAAACGTCATGCATGGCCTGATAAGCGGCCCGCATCGTATCGTCGAGGCCCGAGCGGACCAGCTCAAGTTCGCCCGCGCCGCGCAGATATTTCTGTTTGAAATCAGGCGATAGCGTCCAGTTGATCGAACTATCACTCGAGATGCGTTCCAGTTCGTCGACAATCAACTGGTGACGCGATTCTTCCTGACGTCGTTGCATCCGCCCAAAACGGATATGGCTGAGGTTCTTGACCCACTCGAAATAGGACACGGTCACACCACCTGCGTTGGCATACATATCCGGAATGATCACTGTGCCTTTGGCGAGCAGGATCTCGTCTGCACCCGCAGTCACCGGTCCGTTTGCCGCTTCAATGATAAGCGGCGCCTGGACGCGTTCTGCGTTCGACAGATTGATGACCCCTTCCAAAGCTGCGGGAATAAGGATGTCACAGGCATGTTCTAGCAGCGCTGTCCCGTTTTCCACGTAATGCGTGCTGTAGCCCTTCACCCCGCCATGCGAGCGGATCCAGTCCGACACCGCATCTACATCCAGCCCAGTCTCATCGACAAGGGCGCCGTCACGTTCAATCACGGCGATGACTTTGCAGCCGTCTTCTTCGCTCAGGAACTTGGCCGCGTGATAGCCAACATTGCCCAATCCCTGGACGATGACTCGCTTGCCATCCAGCGTTCCGTTCAATTTTGCCATCGCAACGGCATCGGGGTGACGGAAAAATTCCTGCAAAGCGTATTGGACACCACGCCCGGTCGCCTCGACCCGGCCCTGAATGCCGCCTGCATGGGGCGGTTTGCCGGTGACACAGGCGCGCGCATTGATGTCCGTCGTGTTCATGCGGGCGTATTGGTCGGCAATCCATGCCATTTCACGTTCGCCGGTTCCCATATCGGGCGCGGGCACGTTCTGCGCGGGATCAATCAGGTCACGTTTGGCCAATTCATATGCAAACCGGCGGGTAATCCGCTCGAGTTCGTCCTCGTCATATTCCCGAGGGTCAATACAAAGTCCACCTTTCGAGCCGCCGAACGGCGTTTCAACCAGGGCGCATTTGTATGTCATCAACGCAGCAAGCGCCTCGACTTCGTCTTGATTGACCCCAAGCGAGTATCGGATGCCGCCTTTGACCGGTTCCATATGCTCGGAATGCACGGAACGGTAGCCAGTGAATGTCTTAATTTCGCCACGAAGCTTGACGCCAAACCGCACGGTGTAGGTCGAATTACAGACCCTGATCTTGTCTTCCAAGCCCGGCGGAAGCTCCATAAGTCGCACGGCGCGGTTGAACATGAGGTCCACGCTTTCGCGGAAACTCGGCTCGTTTGCGATCTGACCATCCATCTGCTAACTCCTCCTCAGCAAGGCACAATGCCCGAATTTTGCAGGTAAACGTAAAAAACAACTGACTACGCGTTTGAAATCGATTTGCCCGCCGATTGTTGCCTGATTTGGTCCAATTTGCACACACACCAGCAACTATTTCTCACAACCCCCTGAAATCGATCACAAAACTGACCCGCCGCCTAAGTTTTGCCTTATTTGGATCGCATACATTTCCGGTGGATGTGTGTGTGTTCGGCGGGGACCGGGCGCTCGGGGAATTTCAGTGAGGCTGCAAAAAATGCGAATGGAATCCAAGTTTCGGGTGCGGGAAAACGAAACGAAAATTTTGAGACGCTTTGAGCGCGATGACGCCGGATCATTGACGGTTTTCGGACTGTTCATCTTCGTTCTGATCATCGCGATTGCCGGTTTGGCGGTCGATATGATGCGTTACGAAAATGAACGCGTGGGCGTCCAGAACACACTGGACACAGCTGTGGTTGCGGCAACAAGCCTGAACCAGGACGCCAACACCAACGAAGAAGTCACAGCGTTGGTGAAAAGTTACTTTGAAAAGGCCGGCTACGATCCAGATATGGTTCAGGTCGCGCCCGACATCGAAATTCCTGCAGGCGGCGGCGAAGAAACACTTCGAACCGTGACCGCCCGCGTCGACTTCAGCATGAACACAGCATTTATGAACATGCTTGGCATTGACGAATTGCCGGGTGTTGTCGGCGGCGGCGCCCGAGAAGGCCAGCAGTTGATTGAAATCGCATTGGTTCTGGATATTTCCGGTTCGATGGGCTGGGGCAGCAAACTTCAGAACATGAAATCTGCCGCCAAAGAGTTCGTGACATTTGTTCTGAACAACAACGGCGCAGACCGCGTCATGATTTCGATCATACCCTACAACATGCAGGTGCAAATGAGCGAAGACCTGTTGGGGCGTCTGGATATCCGGAACGATCTTAATGTGATCACACCTGAACCAAGCCACCCTGGTGCGGTTCTGGCCTACAACACGCAAAACGTGGCTGCGCGCTGTGTACGTTTCCTGGACGCGGACTTTGACAGCCGTCGCTTGTCTGACGCGGCCGAGGTGGAGCCGTCTGCGAAATTTGCTCGCGGCAACTGGAACTACGCGCAGCCCGATCCGGCAGGAAACGGGTTCTGGTGTGGCGAAGGCTACCCTGAAATGCTGCTGTTCCAAAACGATGAGACAAAGCTGCATAACCATATCGACTCGCTCACCGCGCGCGGCATGACAGCGATCGACTATGGTATGAAGTGGGCCACGGGTGTTCTTGACCCATCATTCCGCCCGATCGTGCAAAGCATGTTGACCGACACGCGCCAACTGCGCGACGACGCCTCGCAACTCGCTTCGACAAGCGGTAACCCTTATGTCGAGCCGTCGGAGCAGTGGATGGTTCCTGAAACCGTCGAAGGCCACCCGGTCGATTACGGCACTGAGAACGTCTACAAGTACATCGTCATGATGACAGACGGCTCGAACACGCAGCACCTTGATCTGAAGGACGAGTTCAAATCGGGCCCATCACGTGTGTGGTGGTCCGAGGAACTGTCTGAGGAATTTGATGCCAACGGTGTCGAGTTTGACGGCTTCATTGTCGAGATGCCGGCAAACGACCCGAACGAGCGGTATTACCGCCCACGGTCGCCGACCCAAACCGCAGACGACTCCTACCTTTCAGAAGCTGATTTCGCGGCCCTCGATGTCGACCGCGTAAACCAGTGGACCTATCACGAAGTCTATAACCGGTTCAGCGTTCGGAATGTTGCGGACTACTTCTTCCGCACGGACGAGACGGCACGCACGGCACATCGTAACGCCGAAGTTGATACCGGTGGCTACGGGACTGCCGACACCAACTTGGCCCGGATTTGTGATGAAGCGCAGGAAAACGGCTGGATCGAAGTTTACACGGTCGCGTTCGAGGCGCCAGCGGGTGGCGTCAACGCCCTGCAGCGTTGCGTCGAGAACAAGCCCGGCAACTTCTTCAATGTGGCGGGCACACAGATCAGTACGGCGTTTGAGGCCATTGCGGCCGAGATCACCAAGCTGCGTCTGACACAGTAAGGCGATGGTTATGAGTTCAATGTCCTTAAAGCTTCTTCGGTTCCGGCGGCGGGATGACGGGAACGCGACAATCGAGTTTGTCTTCCTCTTCCCGCTGTTCATATCCATCTTTCTGATGGGGTTCGAGTCGGGCTTCTATATGGTCCGCACCGTGATGCTCGAGCGTTCGGTCGATATATCAGTGCGAGACATCCGGCTGGGGAACGGCAAGGTTCCCGAGTTCGCCGATATCAAGGAGCGCATCTGCGAAAGCTCGGTCGTCTTCTCGAATTGTACCGACAGCATCCATATCCATATGGAAGAAGTCGCGATCGCACCCGGCGCAATAGCGGCGGTTACCGGTCCGGCCCGTTGCGTCAATCGCTTCTCGAACGAGCCGCAGTATGATGGCTCGGAGTATAATGTTGGCCAGGCAAACACGATGATGGTGGTTCAGGTTTGCGCCGCCGTGTCGCCGCTGTTCCCGACAACCGGCATGGGACTTGGACTGCAAAACGACCGGCTTGGCGGGAACATGGCCATCGTCGCTACAAGTGCGTTCGTCAACGAACCCGGCACGCGCGCCTTCGCGCCCTACTCTCCCCCAATTGGGTCGGGTAATGGCACAGGCGTTGACCCCGATGACGCCGATGCTGATGCAGACGCAACGTAGAGCGGAGAGGAATTGACATGATCCGACTGAAGACATCCTCCCGTTTCCTTCGAAACGAAAATGGCAGCCTGTCAGTAGAAGCCTGCTTTTCGGTACCACTTCTGGCCTGGGCCATTGTTGCGACCTTTGTGTTCTTCGATGCTTTCAAAACGCTGAACACTACGCAGAAGGCGACCTACACGATCGCCGACATGGTTTCGCGTGAAGAAGTCGAACTCGACGACGACTATGTGACCGCCCTTCATGAGGTCTTCACTTACCTGTCCGGCCAGCAAGGCGGACCAAGCGCGATCCGCGTGTCGACCGTTTCGATGCGCGTTGACGAGGATACCGGGGATGAGTTCCTGCAGCTCGATAATTCAGAAGGCATTCTGTACGACGATCTGACAGCAATTGACGCGATCGAAGATCGCATTCCCGACCTTGCGCCGGGCGAACAGCTGATTGTTGTGGAGAGTGTTCAGCAGTGGACGCCGGCCTTTGGTGTTGGCCTGGCAACCTATCAGTTCCGGGAAGTTGCGTTGGCCAGACCACGCTTCGCGCCGCGCATTTGCTGGGAATCGCAGCCGAATTGCGCGATGGACGTGAATACGCCCACGGACGCTTCGACCGACGACGGCGAGGTCTAGTAAACAGCCCGGCCCCAGCGGCCGGGTTTTTTCTTCTTAGTCAGGCGGCGGGGCATTTCTCGCCTCGATGATCATCTCAAGTGTGCCGTCCTTATGCGCAGAAATCAGCTCGGCCATTGCACGCGCTTCGCCCCCCCGCACAACGCCACCAACGCCCAGAAGGCGCCCCCGCTGCCACCAAAGCCCGGGCGACCACCCTGCCCCTGCTGGCCGGGTCAGCTTCACCAGAAAGCCATTCGACGGTTTGAAGGCAAAGGCGCCACGATCTACGCTTTCAACATTCTCAAGCGGCGTCAGAACCCGACCTGATCCTGTCCGCAATTCATGGCGTGTCAGTTCCAGCCGATCGGCTGTCGCTGTCCACAGCCGCTGCGCCGCCAAAAGCACAAGGATGGCGACAACAAGGAATACCGCAGACCACAAGCCCTCTGCTTCGAACACCAAGGACAACAGGACCACGCCCAAGGCGGCAAGGCTACCTGCCCCTAAAACACGGCGCCCGATGGACGGCGCCAGGGTCATAATGATGTCGTCGTCTTCGGCCACGGTGTCTTGTCCTCGTTCGAACGTGTTAGCCCTATACGCAGCGCACCGCCGAGACCAGAGGGAAGACGGGCTGGTCAACCGACGTGGCTGTGGCTAGGGTCGGCCCTATGCGATGCGCGGCCTTTCTTTTCTTTGCTTTTCTGGCAGGCTGTAGCGATTGGCCGGATGCGGGTGGCCCGACGATGGCGCGCCGCGCCCAGGATTGGCCAACACTGCGTCCCATTGATGATCTGATCAACTCGGGCCAATTGCCCGCCGCCAGAGAAAATGATGCCGACCGGTTACGCAATCGGGCGCTGTCGCTTCGGGCGCGTGCCGCAATCCTGCGCGGCAACGCCTCGGATCTTGAGGAGTTGCGTGCCCGGTTGCGCTGAGCCCTGCACAGTTTGGCGATCCGCAGGCGTCCGCTGTTCCGGTCCGTTTTTCTGAGCATTTGCACCAGCTTTCCGAACCAGCTAACAGAGCGAACGAATGACGGAGACAAAGCCCATGACCAGCCCTCTACGCCTTGGAATCGCAGGTCTTGGAACGGTCGGTGTCGGGACGGTCCGCATTGTTCAACGACAGGCGACCCTATTGAAGGCGCGCACGGGCCGCGAGGTGGTGATTTCAGCCGTATCTGCCAGACGTCGTGATAAAGATCGCGGCGTGCGTTTGGGGGAGTATGCCTGGGAAGACGACCCGATCGCATTGGCACGCCGGGACGATGTCGATGTTTTTGTCGAGCTTATGGGGGGCGAAGACGGCCCTGCAAAGGAGGCGGTCGAAGCGGCCATTGCGTCCGGCAAGCACATCGTGACGGCAAACAAGGCTCTCCTTGCCATGCATGGCCAGGCGTTGGCGGAAGCGGCCGAGGCGGCTGGCGTGTCCCTCAGATACGAAGCCGCCGTCGCGGGGGGCATCCCGGTCATCAAGGCGCTGACCGAGGGGCTTGCCGGCAATGAAATTACCCGTGTCATGGGCGTAATGAACGGCACGTGCAACTATATCCTGACCCGGATGCAATCGGCCGGGCTGTCCTATGACGCGGTCTTCAAGGAATGCGAGGAGCTGGGCTATCTGGAAGCAGACCCAACGCTGGACGTGGGCGGCATAGATGCCGGTCACAAGTTGACCCTTCTCGCCTCGATCGCGTTCGGAACACAGGTCGATTACGGTGCTTTGACGATTGAAGGGATCGAACGGATCACCATCGAGGATATCGAGCAGGCCGCGGATATGGGGTATCGGATCAAGCTGCTTGGTGTTGCCCAGATGTCAGGTCGCGGGCTGGAAGCACGGATGACGCCATGCCTGGTCCCCGACACCTCGCCCCTCGGGCAATTGGGTGGGCCAACCAACATGGTGGTGCTAGAAGGCGACAGCGTCGGCCAAGTCGTTTTGCTCGGCGCGGGCGCGGGTGAAGGCCCCACCGCAAGTGCCGTGATGGGGGATGTCTGTGATATTGCGCGTGGCCTCAGGACCCCCGTCTTCGGTATTCCCGCGACCGACCTTGTCCCGGTGGTCAAAAGCAACCAGGACACGCCAGCGGCTTACTATCTTCGGATGGAGCTTTTCGACAAGCCCGGCGCGCTGGCGCGCATCGCGTCTGTGATGGGCGACGTCGGCATTTCAATCGACAGGATGCGCCAGTACGGACATGAGGCTGAGAACGCACCAGTCCTGATCGTTACCCATAGAACCGCGAAGGACGCCTTGGATGCCGCTATCCGGGCAATGCCGGAAACGGGTGTGCTCGCCTCAGAACCCGTCGCCCTAAGGATCGAGACGCTCTGACATTTAGGTGTTCTTAACCCTTTCAAATTAACAAAAGGTATGCAGTTTCGAACTCGCCGGCGGAAAACGAACTTTGAAGTGCTTATCGACAGTCATGGCGGCGAATTACGCGCGACGATCGTTGATGTCACCGAACGTGGCGGGCGGCTGCGCCTTCTGACAGGGCATCTGGCGCCCAACAACAGCATTGCGCTGAAGATACGTGGCGAAGACATTGCCGCGCAAGTTGTCTGGGCCAAGGCTGGTGAAGTCGGCATCGCCTTTGATCAGATCCTTCCCCTCGACGTACTGGCCACAATCAACCAAACGATGCGCAGCACGGCTACGTCTAAGGTGACGCGCTTTCAGATGGGATAGGCACGCAATGCGCTTAACGCGCGGCGGCTAGAAGATGAATTGCCAGACACTGGTGCTGAGCGTCTCAAGCACCATCAGAACCCCTACCCCAACACGTACCCACAGATCTCGGAAGCGACGCCACAGAACGACAGCGCATCCAAGAGAAAACAGAAACTCAGTCGGCCCTACAATCCCCGCATAGGCCCGCACGTCCCAATAGCTGACCGGGCTGAAAAAAACCCAATCGGTCAAGGGCCAGAAATGCATGCGCGCGTCATGGGTGTGCAGTGGAAAATCCAGCGCCAGATGCAAAAGCCCCGCGCCCGAAAAGGCGAAAACACGCGGCCAGGAGCGCCAAAGTGCCAGACACAAAAGCGTGCTCCAAAGAATGAAACTGTTATCGACGGCAAAGACCGATTGCCAGGCGTCGGAATAGTAGTAGTCACGGAACACAATCTGCGGGGCAATGCCCATGACCCAGATAGAAACGCCAACCATCAGGTAAAGTGATAGGTCGGGCGCCATGGCGCCAGCCAGCGCGGCAAGAAGCGTTCCCTTGCGATCAGATCTTGCGAAAAATGATGCGCCAACAATAAGGTGCGCGGGCGTGTTCATCCTCCGATACCGAGGCGCATTAATCCAATTCGCGCGACAGGATCATGCGCTTGACTTCACTGCGCACCAGCTTGCGCACATTCTGGGTGATGCGTTCACCAAGTTCACCCTGAAGTTCATCCCGAAGAAGGCGCCCGACCAGCAGGCGCATTGCGTCTTCATCCGCCAGAGTTGCCAGCGCCGCGTCTGCCCGCTCAAGGGCAGTGGTCCCCGCGTCTTGCCCAGTTTTGGGCCCTGGTTGCGTAGCTGTTTCAACGGTGCTCAAGCTCTGGGCGCGCGCGGTCAGAATCGCCGCTTGAGCAATATCAATCGCCGGCGCGGGCACAGGTTCCGCCTTCGCAGGCTGCGATGCTTCGGCCTCTGGCACGGGCGTCTCAGTCACAGGTGGCTTCGCAGCGCGGTCGTCAGAGGGAACTGCGGGCGTCGTGTCCTTGGCCGGTTCGAGTGCCGCAACGACAGCGTCGTCGACCTCATCGACCCTGGCGGTCTCAGGTTCGCTGGCAGGCGGCGGCGTGGGTTCGTCCAATTCGCCTCCACGTTCGATCCGCGCTTCGATCCGCGCGACAACATCATCCGGGTCCGAGAAGGCGCGCACCTCGGCAGTGGTCGGTGGCAGCGACGGAACATCTTCCGCCATTGGCGCTTCTGCAACAGGTTTCGATGTCCCACGCCGGAACTCGACAGGCGCTTCTGCACGGCCCCCAATCGGGCCGGCGTCCGGCTCGGGCTCCGGAACCGTTTCAAGCAAAGCAATCTCACTCAGACGCAATGTGCCACGCCCCGGATCAGTTGCCGTTTCGGACGACCGCGGACGCGTGTAGACAATGCGGTCCGGTCGGTGAAGGGACGGATCTTCACTGCCATCCGGTTCGAATTCAGACGTACTTTGGTCGACAGCCGCTTCCAGCTCAGCGATCCGCTGTTCCAGCGATCGCGTGGCCGCGCGCTTGGAATGCTCGGCCTCGATACGATCCTTCGAAGACAGGACAAGTGCGCCCGGATCAGAAGCCGCTTCTGTCATCGCGCGCTTGGGGATCTCTTGCGAAACCAGACGACGCACCGATAACAGCACGTCATCGACCTCGGGATCCGACGCAGAGTCTGCCATGTGTCCTCGATTTCCTTTGCCCCGGGCGTAATTCTATCGACTTGCGACCCGACAGACAAGTTCCTGAATGCGCGGAATTTACTCTTTCCCTATGGCACGTAAAACGCGGTCAAGGCGCTTGCCTTCCGGGCTGACTTCCACGGTCGGCGCGTCTTTTACAGCGTTATAGTAAGCTGCAGGATCATAGATTGGAACGTTAAGCCCAAGTCGCTGGGCGGTCAGACGGCCCATGGCGTCCAGCACCTGATAGACGGCGATCTGGCGGTCCACCGTCGCCGACACAAGGTTTGTTTGCGCGTCCAGCACTTCCTGTTCCTGGTCCAGCACATCAAGCGTGGTGCGCGCGCCCAGTTGGAATTCCTCGCGCACCCCTTCTAACGCCAGGCTGGACGCTTCAACCTGGCGTCCTGAGGCATCGATACTGGCGACCGCAACCGCAAGGTTGGCATAGGCATTTCCGACGCCCTGATCGACCTGAAGTCCTGTTGTATAGAGCTGCGCACGCGACTGATCACGCAAAGCCTGCGCTTGACGCACACCAGATGTAATTCCGCCCCCTTGGTAAATTGGGCCGCCAAAGGTCAGTCCAATGCTGCTGTTGTCGTCTCCGTCATCGTCAAGACCTACGTTGGCCGAGCCGGTCAGCCGCGGCAACACGCCCCGGCGCGCATTCTCGACCGCCAGCTCGGCGGCAGCGACCTGATGCTGTACCTGCTTGACCGATGGGTTTTCCTGGCGCGCGATATCGCGTGCCGCAGTCTCACTGCCTGGGATGGCGGGTGCGCGCGGTGGAGGCGCCAGAACGCCCGGATAGTCGCCAACGGCAACGCGATATTGCTCGCGCGCGAGTTCAAGGCCACCCTGCTCGGCTGCCAAGCCGGACCGCGCGGCCGCCAGCCGTGCTTCGGCCAGCGAAACATCGGTTCGGGTCACTTCCCCAACCTCAAACCGGTCGCGCGTCGCTCTCAACTGTTGGGTCAGCAACCGCACGTTGTTCTCACGCAATTCCACAAACGCTTCCGACCGCCGCACGTTCAAATATGAACTGACCGCATCCAAAAGGACGGTGTTTTCGATATCGACAAGTTGCGCGCGTGTGGCAAGCACAGACTCCTTGGCAGCATCGACGCCAAGCGCAGACCGCCCGAAATCGTAAAGCAACAGCTCGGCGCTGAGATTGATCGAGCCCGAGACATCATCCCCCGTCGACGGGTTAGAATAATTCAGGCTGGCCGCATAGTTGAGCACGGGACGCAACGCCGTGACGGCTTGGGCCACGTCTTCGTCTGCCGCGCGCAAAACGGCGCGGTTCTGTTCGATCAACCCGCTGTTGCGATAGGCCTTGGCCAAAGCATCCGAGAGCGTTTCTGCCCGCGCCGCACCGGCGGTTGCGCTCAAACCGACGGCAACAATCAGTGCGAATTTGCTAAGCGATTTCATTGCCGCTATTCCTCACTCTCTTCAGCCTTCAAAGCGCGAAAGCTGTTTCTTTTTCAAAACCGGGCAGCAAGGGCGCCGTCCCGTTAAACGCAAATCGCCATGTGATCCCACCGTCGATCGCATGTCCAATCCGCACAGACCCCAAAGCACCGTCTAGAAAGATCGCGACGATACGGCCGCCATCGGCAAGCTGGGCAGTAATATCCTGAGGTATGCTCTGCACCCCGCCCTGGATTAGAATAACGTCATAAGGTGCTGATTTTGCGACACCTTCTGCAAGATGACCTTCAACAAAGGCCACGTTGTCTATCCCCGCATCCGCCAGTGCTGTTTCCGCTTCACTCACCCGGTCGGCGGTATCTTCCAATGCGATCACCGCATCCGCGATATGGGCTGCCAGCGCCGATGAATACCCAAGACCCGCGCCGATATCCAAAACCAACTCGTGGTTCTGAATATTCGCGGCTTCAAGCATCTTCGCCAGAGTTCGCGGGTCAAGAATCACGCGATTGTCTTCCAAGGGAACATGCTCGCCCACATAGGCCATTTCTCGGCGAGCGGCGGGCACGAAATACTCGCGCGGCACGGTGAGCATTGCGTCGATAATCGGAAATTTGGTAACGTCCGACGGTCGAACCTGTGTATCCACCATGACGACGCGGCGGCGGGCAAAATCGGTCATTACTAAACTCTTCCGTTCAGTTCCCTCATGCGTGTTGAACCACAACTGTCGCAAACGAGCAAGTCCGGCGCACGCCGGATATGCGCTTGATTTGATCTTCGTCGAAGCCCTTGCAAGCGCGCCACAAGCGCTCTATGCACCGCTTGGCTCTGGCGAGTTGGCGGAGTGGTTACGCAGCGGATTGCAAATCCGTGTACACCGGTTCGATTCCGGTACTCGCCTCCATTTAATTTCAAACACTTAGCTATCTCCCTCTGGTGCTCCGAACCGGACGTTTACAATTGCGGTCGCAGTCTTGCCCTCACGTCGGTGCGTTTCGCGCTTCTTTAAGTCGAGGACCTCCGCGCTTTCAGCAGGCGAAACGGCGGCATAGTGTTCGATGACAGCGGCGGCAAGGCCACGCGACCACCCCATGTGATTTGCGAATTGATTGAGACCAAGGCCCGCGCGGAGCAGCGTTGTTGCTGCCGTTCCACGCGTATCCTGGAGTCGCAGTAGAGAGCAGCAATTCTTACGTCGTCCCGCTCCCAATCAGGAATGCGTACCGCAACGGTGCCAGTATGGTCATGTTGCGTTGGTGAGCTTTACCACTCCGCCCGCTACTCGTTGAGCTCACCGCGCGACTTAGGGTTCCCAGCTTTGGATTTTCGTCCTTCGTTGATGCAGCATCGCTTTTCTGGTGCGGTAAGCCCATTGCTGCAAAAACGGCTCGAAGCACCGAGGCTGTCATTCTTGGGTGGGTTCTGCGGCTTGGTTCACACCACTCGGGTCGGCGGCTTCAAGAAGTCTAGGTTCGGTTCTTAGTACTTGGTCATCTATAAGTTCGTAATTGCGACCAAGTCCGCAATAAGTACCGATCAGCTTTAGATTCGAAAACACAAAGTGGCGCGTCGATACAGCTGAAGGACTTGATATCCGACATTCCACACAGAGCCTCTGCCTCCTTGCTGTTGCGGCATCGGCAATATTTGCCAAAGAAGTTAGCGCTGACGAAGTGCGTGCTATGATGACGGCGGAGATTGCCAAGATGGCGGTTGAAACCTGTGAGCAATTTCAAACCGAAACAGACCTGCCAAAACTGAATATCGCTGTTGTTTACCGCG
>JBCCCA010000047.1:0-17400 GCA_039033735.1 Pseudomonadota bacterium | reverse complement strand
TCCTGATATTGAGGCTAAGCTTGGCCCGCACAGGCGGGGAAAAAGCTGTTGGTATATCAAGACGCTTGAGGGCGTAGATGATGCGGTTCTACGCGAGTTGATCACAGCCGGGTTGGATGATTTGCGGCAGGTGGCCGAGGTTCGGCCCACCTAAGGACGGGGTCAGACCCCGTAGATCGCCCCAAACTTGTCATCTAGATAATCCAAAAGTGGCTTGACCGAAACGCTTTCGCCAGTGGCACGTTCGATCACGTCACGCGGCTCGTAAAGACCGCCATGCCTTTGCACCTTGTCCCGCAACCATGTCGTCGCGGACGTGGTGTCGCCTACCGCCAGCGCTGTGTCCAGATCCGGCACGTCCCGGCGCAGCGCAGCATGCAAACACCCTGCATAGACATTGCCAAGCGTGTAGGTCGGGAAATACCCGAACAGCGCTTCGGACCAGTGCACATCCTGCAGGACACCGTTTGCGGGGACATCCACCTCGATCCCGAAGTCATTGGCAAACCTTGTATTCCATGCGTCCGGCAAATCGGGCACTTCCAGGCGTCCGGCGATCAAGTCGCGTTCCAGGTCAAAGCGCAGGGCGACATGCAGATTGTAGTGCACTTCGTCTGCCTCGGTTCGGATATGCCCCGGGGCGCAGCGATTGACGGTGGCATAGAAGGTATCCGCGTCTTCGACGCCAAACGCCCCGAAGCGGGTGCGCATCTGGTCAAACAGCCATCCGGTGAAAGCCTTGCTTCGGCCAATCTGGTTTTCATAGATGCGGCTCTGGCTTTCATGGACGCCCATCGACACACCGCGCCCCAATGGGGTCAGCAGATACGCGGGATCGATGCCTTGTTCATAACTGGCGTGACCAACCTCGTGGATGGTCGAGTAGAAACAGTTGAAGGGATCGTCCGGGTGGGTCCGCGTGGTGATGCGCACATCCAACCCCGAACCGGACGAAAACGGATGAACGGCCTTGTCGATGCGGCCGTGGCTTTCGTCATAACCGAAGGTCCGCGCCAGATCGGACGACAGCGCAAGCTGCAGGTTCTCCGCAAACGGCCCTGACACAGACGGCACCCGCCGGTCCGCGCCAGCGATACCTTCGCGCAAAGACACAAGGCGGGGGCGCAGGGCATCGAAAAGGGCGGCCAGGTCAGCCTCGGTCGCGCCCGGCTCATAATCATCGGCCAGCGCATCATAAAGGTTGCCCCCGTCTGCCAGTGCTGAAGCCTTCTCCCGAGAGAGCGCCAAAACTTCCGTCAATTTAGGGGCGAACAGCGCGAAATCGTTGGTGGCGCGCGCTTCCGCCCAAACCCGATGGGCCAGTGATGTGGTGCGCGCCAGCGCGGCCGAGAGTTTGGCGGGCACGCGTTGAGTGCGTTCAAAGCTGCGGCGTATCTGCCAAATCTGGCGTTCCTGAACCGTGTCTGCGGGCGCCGCAGCTTCAAGCCAGTCGCCAATCTGCGGGTGCGTCCGGCGCGCGTGCAGGACACCGTCCAGGGCCGCCATTTCCTCGGCCCGCTGTTCGGCGGCACCGTGGGGCATCATGGTTTCCTGGTCCCAGCCCAATCGTCCCATGATCTGGCTCAGGGCCTCGGTTTCGCGCTGGAAACTCATCAGGTCTTCATATGCGCTCATGGGTCAGCCTCTCACGGATTGGGAAAGCGGATATTGGGCCAGGAAACGGGCCCGTAAAATCAGGGCGAACAAAAGAACAGCTCCAAACTGGTGCAAGATCGCAAGATGCCAGGGAGCGGTATACAGCACCGTCGCAATACCAAGGATCATTTGCAGCACCATCATCGCCATAACGGCCGTGAAGGCGCTGCGTGTCGCAAGATTGCCGGACCGCCGGGCCCGCACCCAGACAAGGATCCCGAACACAAACAGCAGGTAACCCGCAGTTCGGTGCATAAATTGCACTAGCCCGGCATCTTCAAAGAAGTTCCGCCAGACGGGCGACAGGGACAGCGGCTCGGGCGGCAGCCAATAGCCACCCATCAAGGGCCAGTCATTGAAGCTGCGCCCGGCATCGATGCCGGCCACCAGTGCGCCCAACAGGATTTGAAGGAAGGCAAAGTGCATAAGGCCCGTGCCCATGGAAAACAATTTACCGTCTCGCGACCGGCGAGCCTGCATCAAATCCGCTTCGGACCGGCCGAGTTTCAGAATAAACCAAGTCAGCACCCCAAGGATGATGAATGCCAAGCCCAGATGCGTGGCCAGCCGGTACGAGGCAACGTCCAGCATCGTTCCCGTCAAACCGGACGAGACCATCCACCAACCGATTGCGCCCTGCACACCGCCCAATACGCCGGGCAACAAAAGCCGCCCCGTCCATCCTGGCGGAATTTTGCGTGTCAGCAGGAAGCCCAGAAACCCAAGTGCCCAAACAACGCCTATGAAGCGACCAAGCTGGCGATGGCCCCATTCCCACCAGTAGATGACCTTGAATTCCTCAAGGCTCATCCCCTTGTTCTGCAACTGATATTCAGGGATCGCCCGGTACTTGTCGAATTCGCTTGCCCAGTCTTCGGCAGATAGCGGCGGCATCGCTCCGGTGACCGGCCGCCATTCGGTGATAGACAGGCCGCTGTCGGTCAACCGTGTCAGGCCGCCAACCGCAATCATCAGAACCACCAAGGCAAACAGGATCATCAGCCACAGCCGTACGGCACCGCGTGCGCCCCGGCGGGCGGCCTGGTCGATTACACCTGCGGTTGCGGCGGGTCGCGCGACAGTTTCGTCGCTTACCTCTTCGAAAATACTACGCTTTTGGCTCATGGACCGGTGCACCTCGTTGGGCGGAACTTAAGGTCGGGGTGCTTGGGCGTCCAGTCACTCACCCCGTTCTTTCCAGCGGACCATCTGTCGCAGGATTCCGTGCAGCATCTGAACATCGGCCCGTGTCAGTGGCATCCGGGACCAGAGATTCCGAAGAACCGTCTTCATGCCGTCTGCTTTCTCGGCGGGGAAAAAGAAGCCAGCCGTGCCAAGCCGGTCTTCGTAATGCTCGGCCAGTTTTTCGATTTCAATGCTTGTTGCCATTTCGGTTCCAGCAAGCGCGGTTTCTGTGGCAACGACCTCACTTGTCGCACGCCGCCATTCATAGGCCGTCAGCAGCACGCATTGCGCCAGGTTGAGCGACGGGAAGTCCGGGTTCACAGGCACCGAGATGATCGCGTTTGCCTTGGCGATATCATCGTTTTCCAGCCCTGCGCGTTCAGGGCCGAACAGAACGGCCACGCGCTGTCCGTCGGCGATGCGACGCTGCGCTTCGACCATGGCGGCTTCAGGGGAATAGATGTCTTTCGTCAGGTCCCGCGACCGAGCCGTGGTGGCAAACACGAAATGGGCGTCTTCGACGGCATCGGCTGTCGTGTCGCTTGGCTTAGCGTCATCCAGCAACCGGCCCGCGCCACTTGCCATGGCGACGGCCTTGGGGTTGGGCCAGCCATCCCGGGGGGCCACGATCACCATTCGGTCCAAACCAAAATTCCACATCGCCCGTGCGGCCGCACCAATGTTCTCGCCCATTTGCGGGCGCACCAACACGAAACTGGGCTGGCTCATGAGTTCAGAAAGACCTCAAGCGTGACCAGTTCGGTCAAGGGCGCCTCAAGCAAGCGAAGCGCGGCCAAAGAGATCCGGCTTGATCCGCCACTGGGAAGGGGACGCAAATCGACCTGTACCGTACGTCCGGTCGCTGGATTGCGCACCCGTCCGATCCGGGGCGAGGTCACAAGCGGGGTTTCCAGCCAGAAACCGGGCGACGTTGCATCGCCCAGGGACGCCACTGTCGTACCGAGATTTTCGCCACCATTCGATGTCGCAGTTGCCGCGTCGCGCTGTTGCTGCGTCGTTGTGTCAAATTCTTCCACTGTCCGGGCATCTTCGGCCGGAACCTGAACGCCGGTCGTGGCGTCGATCGTGGGTCCCTGCGGAAAAGGGGTCTGCAAATGTGGAAGGGGCCCACAGGCGGCAACGGTCAGAAAAAGTGGAAGAACAAGCTTTTGCATGGGGGATGTTTACCTCTCTCGACCCGGACCATCAATGTTTCATGAAGCCTTGCGGTCGAGTGTTGCCCAATCTACCTTCTGGATATGGCTGCTGCTCCCCTCATAGACCCGTTTGCGCGCCCGATCAGTTATCTGCGCGTGTCTGTCACCGATCGTTGTGATTTTCGCTGTGTTTATTGCATGGCAGAGAATATGACGTTTTTGCCGAAGAAAGAGCTTCTGACGCTGGAAGAACTGGACAGGATGTGTTCGGCCTTCATTCGGATGGGCGTGGAGAAGCTACGGATCACCGGCGGCGAACCGCTGGTGCGGCGCGATATCATAACTTTCTTCCAGTCGATGACGCGGCACCTCGAAAGCGGTGCGCTCCAGGAATTGACGCTGACCACGAACGGTTCGCAATTGGCCCGGTTCGCCGACGACCTATATGCGGCCGGCGTGCGGCGGATCAACGTCTCGCTCGATACGCTGGATGAAGACAAGTTCGCACGTGTGACACGCTGGGGCCGCTTGCCTCAGGTTCTGAACGGGATCGATGCCGCACAAAAGGCCGGGTTGCGGGTCAAGATCAACACGGTTGCGCTGAAAGGGTTCAACGAGGACGAGCTGTTTCATCTGATCGAATGGTGTGCGGCACGCGATATGGACCTGACCTTCATCGAGGTGATGCCGATGGGCGATCTTGGGGGCGAAGACCGGGTCGGCCAATACTGGTCGCTGAAAGACCTGCGCACGCAACTGGCCGCGCAGTATACGCTCACCGATCTGGATCATCGGACAGGTGGCCCGGCGCGCTATGTCGCCTTGGGCGAGACCGGCCAGCAGGTCGGGTTTATCACCCCGCTGACACATAATTTCTGCGAAAGCTGCAACCGCGTGCGCCTGACATGCACGGGCGAGTTGTTCATGTGTCTTGGTCAGGAAGACAACGCAGACCTGAGGTCGCCGTTGCGTGCCTCGGAAGCTGACGATCTTCTGGAAGACGCGATACGAAACGCGATTGCCCGTAAGCCCAAAGGGCACGATTTTGACTATTCGCGTCAACGGGCTGACGGTCAGGTCTCGCGTCACATGAGCCATACGGGCGGCTGAGAAACCTCGGTTTCGTCATCACAAGGTCATAGTTTCCTGACGATGCTTCCATGACGGGGGCTCTGAAGGAAGGAGCGCACCCGATGCGCACATGCAGTATCCTATTGCCGATTTTTGTGCTGTCCGCCTGCGGACAGGCGACAGATGCCGTGAATTCCGACGCAACGCCGGCCAAGGTCCAGGTGGAAACGGCGACCTATTTCTCGACCAGTCCCGGAAATGTGCGGGTGGGCGCATTCGAACAGACACTGCTTGGGACGAAGTACAAAGCGAATGTCGGCGGGCGGAGCTACGATTGCCACTACATCCGCAGCGCCGTTACCTGCCAGAACGCCTGATTTTCAGGGCGCATCTGTCAAATTGCCTTGCGCCCGCGCGCGGGCACAAGACGTCATTCTGATCTGGCGCTTTTGGCCCGGTCAGCCAATATTCCGCGCGACAATTCCGGTGGGCGCGCCATCCAGGGTTTCCGTGTTCCGCTTGGCCCAATAGTCGCGAACCCCATCTGGCCCCTTATCCTTGGCCCAGTTGACCAGCACATCACGATCTTTGGTGAATTCCATCTCGGGGACAGCATAGCCGCAGCTTTTCTGCACCAGATCGATGGTCATATCGAAAATCTGGCGTGCTGCGTGGTCGGTTTCAAAATGCGCGTCAAGCGCATCCCAATCCCCGTCGAGGCGATGTACGGGGCGTGCGGTTCCATAGGCGCGCAGGATCATTGGTGGCCCGGAAAACGCGCACCACATCAGGGTCATCCGGGGTGTGTCGCGCAGATGGGTCGCCGTTTCGTTGCCACTTCCCGTTAAATTGCGCCAGAGGATGCGATTGGGGCCCAGAACGCGCAGGCTGTCCATGCCCTTGGGCGAGACATTGATGCGCCCCTCGCGGGCGGCCGAGCCCGAGAAGAAAATCGGCTGCTTTTCGATGAAGCGCTGATGTGCCGGTTCCAAAGCGTCGAAACGTGTTCCCATAGCTTTGTCCTTTCCGGGTAGGTCCGGTTGCTGGCTATTCTACCGTGACGGACTTTGCGAGGTTTCGGGGTTGGTCCACGTCGGTGCCTTTCGCTACGGCTGTGTAATAGGCCAAAAGCTGCGCGGGAACCGCATAGATCAGAGGTGCAAGTAGATGCGGAGTTTCCGGCATTTCGATCACCCGCCACGCGCCATCGCCAGCGGCCTCGGCGCCCTTGCGGTCCGTAATCAGCACGATTTTCCCGCCGCGGGCCATCACTTCCTGCATGTTGGACACCGTCTTGTCGAACAACGCATCTTGCGGGGCCATCACGATTACGGGCACGTTTCGGTCGATCAGCGCGATAGGCCCGTGCTTCAATTCCCCACTGGCATAACCTTCGGCATGTATATAGCTGATTTCTTTCAGTTTAAGCGCGCCTTCCATGGCGATTGGAAACATCTGACCCCGGCCCAGAAACAGGATGTCCTGCGCTTCGGCCAGCTTTTCGCCTGCGGCCTCGATCATGCGCGAGGTGGCCAGTGACTGGCTGACCAACCCTGGGACCATCCGCAAATCCGCAAGCTGCACCATCAGATCGTCATCGCCGAGCTGTCCGCGATCCTGTGCGGCCCGCAAGGCCACAACCATCAGGACCAGCAATTGGCACGTGAACGCCTTGGTCGAGGCAACGCCGATCTCGGGCCCGGCATAGATCGGCAGCACGACATCGCTTTCGCGCGCGATCGAGCTTTCTGGAACGTTCACGACCGACAGGATACGGCTTTGTGCAGCCACATGGCGGAGCGCGGCCAGAGTGTCGGCGGTTTCGCCGGATTGGCTGACAAAAATGGACAAGGTGTTTTTGCCGATGGGTGGGTTCCGATACCGGAACTCGGACGCGATATCGACTTCGACGGGAATGCCGGACAGTTGTTCAAGCCAGTATTTTGCCGTCATGCAGGCATAGAAGGCCGTTCCGCAGGCCACCATCAGAATGCGGTCGATCTGGCTGAAATCCGGCATCGTGTCTGGCAGGACAAGACCCTGATCGGTGGCATAGCGTGCCAGTGCCTCGGCCAGGACAGCGGGCTGTTCGGTGATTTCCTTGGCCATGAAGTGTTTGTGGCCACCCTTTTCGATGCGGGTGGTGTCGATTTGAACCTGACGGATTTCCCGATTGGCCACCCTGCCTTGCGCATCCCAGATCTCGGCGCCCTCGCGGGTCAGCACCGCCCGGTCGCCTTCTTCCAGATACGTGATCCGGTCTGTGAGAGGGGCAAGCACGATGGCGTCCGAGCCAAGATACATCTCGCCCTGGCCCCATCCGATCGCAAGGGGCGGGCCCTTGCGCGCGGCGATAATCAGATCGGCTTCGCCGTCGAACAGAAACGCCAGCGCAAACGCCCCTTCAAGACGCGCGATCGCCTGTTCCGCCGCATCGCGGGGCGCTAAGCCCTGATCAAGGAAGCTTTGCGCCAAAAGCGAGATCGTCTCGGTGTCCGTGTCGGTTTCAGTGCCATAACCTTGGGCGGCTAGATCGTCGCGCAGCGTTTTGAAATTCTCGATGATCCCGTTATGCACCACGGCCACCCCGCCCGAGCGATGGGGATGGGCGTTTTTCACCGAAGGCGCGCCATGCGTGGCCCATCGTGTGTGTCCGATGCCGGCACGACCGGGCAGGGGCTCGTGTACCAAAAGGTCGGCCAGGTTCACCAGCTTGCCCATAGCCCGGCGTCGATCAAGCGCGCCGTCATTGATGGTGGCGATCCCGGCGCTGTCATAGCCGCGATATTCCAGCCGCTTCAAAGCCTCGACCAGGATCGGGGCGGCTTCATGATCACCGAGAATTCCAACTATTCCACACATGTCTCAGCCTTTCTTTGCCGCTTTTGCCGCGCGGAGCCGGGAAAAGAGTTTACGGGCGAACCCGGGTTTGTTGACTTGCCGTGCGCGGGCCACCGCCATATCGCCCTCTGGGACGTCCGCGGTGATCACGCCGCCGGTGGCGGTCATAGCTTCGTCGCCGACCGTAACAGGGGCCACCAGCATCGTGTTGGATCCGATGAAAACATCTTCCCCGATCTCGGTCCGGTGTTTGAAAACGCCGTCGTAATTGCACGTGATCGTGCCCGCACCGATATTCGTGCGCGCGCCGACGCTTGCATCGCCGATATAGCTGAGGTGGTTGACCTTGGCGCCGTCCCCGATCTGGGCGTTCTTGACCTCGACGAAATTGCCGATGCGTGTGTCATTTGACAACTCGGCGCCCGGGCGTAGGCGGGCATATGGCCCAACGACGGCGCGCGCGCCGACATGGGCGCCTTCCAGATGGGAAAAGCTTCGTATCTGCGCGCCGCTTTCCACGGTGACCCCGGGCCCGAACACCACATAGGGTTCCACCACGGCGTCGCGGCCGATGATGGTATCAGCGGCAAAATGAACAGTGTCGGGCGCTTCCAGAGTGACACCGCTTTCCAGCGCGGCTGCCCGAGCGGTTTTCTGAAAAACGGCTTCTGCTGCCGCAAGATCGGCGCGCGTGTTGACGCCCAGTGTTTCCGCCTCGTCACAGGTGGCGACTTTGGTGACCAAGCCGTCTTTGGCGCCAAGCGCAGGGATGTCCGTCAGGTAATACTCGCCCGCCGCATTATCGTTCCCAACAGCCGACGCCAATCGCAGTAAAGTTTCCGTTCCGGCCAGCACGACGCCCGAGTTGCAAAGCGTGACCTTCCGCTCGTCTTCATCGGCGTCCTTGTATTCCACAATCCGCCGCAACGTGTCGCCCTCGGTGATCATGCGGCCATAGCGGCCCGCGTCCGCCGCTTCGAACCCAAGGAATACGATATCGGCGCCCGCATCGCGCAAGGCCTGCATACGGGTCAGCGTCTGTGGGCGGATAAAAGGGGTGTCTCCATATAGGATCAGCGTATCGCCGCCTGCGCCCTCCAGCGCGTCTGCGGCTTGTGCGACCGCATGGGCGGTGCCCAGTTGTTCGGTTTGCCTGACAATCAGGATATCGGGATCGAGCGCCAATGCAGCATCGGCCACTGTTTCCCGACCGTGGCCCACAACGACCACGCGCCGTCCCTCAAGCGCCGAAGCCGAGGCAAGTGCGTGGGCAAACATCGGCACCCCCCCAAGTCTGTGAAGAACCTTGGGTGTGTCCGACTGCATGCGCGAACCCTCGCCCGCGGCGAGGAGGATCAAGTGCGTGGGCATCTGCTCGGCCATTATCTTTTTTCTTGCCCCCTTTTAACCGGCGCGGCACATGTCGCATAGCCGGAATGGCATCAACTTGTGTTGCCAAGGATTACATGACGGGCGGGGAATTGCCGAGGGATGCGATGAAAACCGTGATTTTTGACCTTGATGGCACGCTTGCCGACACCAGCGCCGATTTGATCGCGGCCGCCAATGCCTGTTTTGTCGCCGAAGGACATGGGCCCCAACTGGACGAAACCGAAGACGCATTGACCGCTTTTCACGGGGGACGCGCGATGCTGCGGCTTGGCTTTTCGCGTCTTGGGATCGAGGGCGAGGCGGCGGTGGACGCGCAATACCACCCATTCCTTGAGCATTATGCGAGCCATATCGACGTGAAGACCCGGCTATACCCGGGTGCATTTGAGGCCATCGAAGCGTTGCGTGCGGCAGGCTACGCCCTGGGGGTGTGTACCAACAAGCCCTCGGGTCTGGCGGAAACTTTGCTGACCCGGCTGGGTGCGCGCGACCTGTTCGGGTCGATGATCGGGGCCGACACGCTTCCCGTCCGCAAGCCCGACCCCGCACCGTATTTCGAGGCCGTCAAACGGGCCGGTGGCGATCCGGCCCTGTCCGTGTTGATCGGTGACACCGAAACCGATGCAAAAACCGCGGCGGCTGCCGGAGTGCCGGTGGTGTTGGTCGGGTTTGGCCCCGAAGGTACAGGTGTCGCACGCTTGGTACCCGATGCGCTCTTGATGGGGTACGATCAACTTGGCAAAGTCGTCCGAGCGTTGATTGGGTAAAGCCATGCGGTTCGAAGGCAATTTCACACAACAAGAGCCGATTCCGGCCGAAGGTATCGCGGCCGCGACGGCCGTTATGCAGCATGGCCGGTTGCACCGGTACAACACGGCCGATGGCGAATTAGGTGAAACCGCTCTTTTGGAGCAGGACTTTGCGACCTTTACCGGCGCGAAATACGCGCTTGCAGTGACCTCGGGCGGCTATGCGCTGGCGACAGCCCTGCGCGCAGTGGGCGTCACGCCGGGCACACCTGTTTTGGCCAACGCCTTTACACTGGCACCGGTTCCCGGTTCGCTTGCCGCCGTGGGCGCGACGCCGGTTTTTGTCGAGACGACCGAAGCCCTTGTCATCGATCTGGACGATTTGACAGAGAAGGCGGTGTCATCCGGTGCCAAGGTTCTGATGCTGTCCCATATGCGCGGCCACCAGCCGGACATGGCGGCCTTGATGCGCATTGCCGAAGAGCATGATCTGACGGTGATTGAAGATTGCGCCCATACGATGGGTGGACGGTCCGGGCAAGTAATCTCAGGGCGCCATGGTGCGATCGGGTGCTATTCGACCCAGACCTACAAGCACATCAATTCGGGCGAGGGCGGGTTCCTCATCACCGATGATGCCGAGATTGCCGCCCGCGCAACGCTTTTGTCGGGCAGCTATATGCTGTACCCGCGCCACGGGGCCGGGCCCGAGCTTGATGTGTTCGAGCCGCTGCGGGACACGACGCCCAATGTCTCGGGCCGGATGGACAACTTGCGCGCCGCGATCCTGCGACCTCAATTGCCGCTTCTGCCGGATCGAGTGGCTCGGTGGGCAGCATTGCATGACGCGATGGAGCATGGGTTAAGACATACGCCCGGACTTCATCTGATCCAGCGCGATCCCGGCTTGGACCGCGTCGGATCATCGTTCCAGTTTGTAATGCCAGACAGACGCGAAGGGCAGATTGTGGAGTTTGTGGCCCGCTGTGCCAACAGGGGCGTCGAACTGAAGTGGTTCGGAGCCGGGCGTGCGCAGGGCTTCACCTCGAACCACAGGAACTGGGCCTATACCGAGCGCGCCAGCCTGCCGCGCACCGATAGGATATTGGCAGGTCTTATTGATATGCGACTGCCGCTGACCTTCAGCAAAGAAGATTGCACAATGATCGCAACCATCCTGAGCGACGAGGCTGCCCGCGTCTAAGCTTGCGCCACAGACCAATGGTCTGGACAAATCCATAAGGTCGATCTAATATAAGAAATGCCTTATGAAGATCAATTCGCCGCGCTCGCCCATCCTCTCAGACAGGGCATTCTGGATGCGCTGCAAGGAACGCCGATGACCGTTCGCGACCTGACGGATCGGTTCGACACGTCACAACCTGTTATGTCACAGCATCTCAAAGTGCTGCGCGATGCCGGGTTGGTCGGCGCAACGCCAAGGGGCGCCAGCAGACTTTACCACCTTGAAGAAGCGCAATTGAACGCGCTGCGCAGCTTCCTCGAGGCGCATTGGCGGAACACATTGAAAAAACTAGGCGAGGACCCATCGCATGACGCTTGAGCCGATAGTTGTCGAGATAACGCTGGAAACGACGGGCACGGCCGCCTTTGACGCCTTCGTGCATCGGATCAATGATTGGTGGCCGATGGATCCGTTTTCGATGTCGCAAGGTCTGTTGTCGTTCGAGCCGATCCTGGGGGGGCAGATTGTTGAGACATCGGCAAAAGGCGAACGCTTTGTCTGGGGGCATGTAACGGCGATTGAGAAACCAAAGCGGATCGAAATTGCCTGGTATGTCGGCAGCACCGTCGACACGGCAACACAAATCGCGGTTACCTTTGATACGGGTGAAGATGGGACCACAACAGTGCGCCTTGTTCAGTCCGGTTGGGAAGCGCTGGGCGACAAGGCCGCACAGATAAGACCCCGGAATGACAGTGGCTGGCGCCAAATCCTTGGTACAAGTTTCACGGAATTCATTGTCAAGCAATCAAAGGAACAGCCCCGTGTCTGACGTCACCATTCTGGGCCTTCCGCCCAGCAGTTATGTCCGCACAGCGCTCATGGCTTGCGCCAACAAAGGTCTCAAGTACACGCTACAACCTGTTGATTTCCGTAGCGACTCTTATCTGAGCGAACACCCCTTTCGAAAAATGCCCGTTCTGCATCACGGCAAGGTCAAACTCTATGAAACCCTGTCGATCGCAACTTACGTTGATGCGGCGTTCGAGGGGCCGGCCTTGCAACCCGCAGCGCCGGTCAGACAGGCGCGGATGATGCAATGGATCAGTGTGACCAATGATTATCTGTATGCGTCGATTGTCGGCTGCTGTGTCGCGGAACGGTTTGTGAAGCCCATGCGCGGGCTGGACCCAGATGTGGCGCTTATTGCAAAGTCGATGCCCGTGATCGAAGGCCATCTTGATGTGCTGGATGCGGCATTGGACAGCTCGGACTTCTTTGCGGGCGATCAAGTCTCGCTTGCAGACCTGTTTGTGGCACCTGTCCTTGCGTATTTTGCGGCCACGCCCGAGGGGGTGGCGGCCTTGCCAAACCGTGGGGCCTTACAAGCCTGGTTGGCACGGATGCAGAGCACGCCCCAGTTTGACGAGATCAATAAGCTTGGGCCGTGACGGGAAGGTTTTGAGGCGCGAAAGCGGACAGGGAGTCTTTCAGTGAAGGACGATTTCGTCTGGCCGGATCAGGCCCAGGATATCGCGGGCCTGTGCATCGAGAAGATCGAGGTCAAGGAACGTGTCCGACAGGCGACGGGTCTTGTTTTCAAGCATAGCGACTTCTTCTGTAAGTCGATCGCGTTCTTCCTGAAGCGTGGTCAGCTCGGCTTCGATCTGGACACGGCGGAACAGTCCGAAGTCGCCCTGAACGCTGGCGAACATGAAATACACACCAAGTGCGAACATCGTGGTGAAGTAAACAACAATACCGATGGTGGGCCGGTTCAATTGACTGGTCATGCTCTGCCTTCTGGCGCCCTCTAGTGGGACGTTCCAGGGACAATGACACAAAGCGATTCGCGTGTGAATCCCCAAAGGCGAAAAATCGCTGACAGTTTCACAGTTCGTCGAGCGGGAGGTCCGGATCATAGGCGATGTCCGGGTTTTCCTTCACCATCGGTTGGCCGCAGATTACACGACCCAAAACTGGATCGAAGGTCAGCGTGGCGGGACCGGCAAGGTCCCAGCCGTGGTTCAGAAGGCGCGTGATCCGGTCGCAGAATGCAGAAGCATCCGGCCCGGTGATATATCGATATCCCTTCATCTGCGCGTTACGTGATCGAGGCTTGATAGATGCTGTCGATCGTGTCGCCAATCACCGCATTGAATGCTTCGTCGGTTTGCGCGTCACTCAAACCTTCGGTCAGCGCGCGGCTGAAGCTGGCGATCATGCCATGGTTTTCGGCAAGCTTGGCGTTTGCCGCATCACGGGCATATCCGCCCGACAGCGCCACGACACGGATGCAATTCGGGTGGTCGATCAGGGGCTTGTAGAAGTTGGCCTCGGATGGCAGCGACAATTTCAGCATCACCGGACTTGAGACGGCGTCCAACCCTTTGGCAAGTTCGTTGCGCAGCATCGCTTCGGCCTCGGCTTTGTCAGCGATGGTGATGTTCACTTCGGGTTCAAGGATGGGAACAAGGCCATGGCGCAGAATCTGTTCGCCAATCTCGAACTGTTGGGCGGCATTGGCCGCGATGCCAACAGGATTGGCGGCATTGATAACCGACCGCATCTTGGTCCCGAACACACCCTTTGATTTCGCACGCACCAAAAGCGCATCCAGATCGCCCATGTCTTTCATCAACTGAACGCCGTCGACTTCCGCTTCCAAACCCTTGTCGCACTTCAGGAAAGGCACCACGCCGCGTTCGTCCCAAAGATAGCTGGCTGCGGGTTGGCCCTGGAAGTCGCGGTCCATCGTCATCTCGAACAGGATCGCACCAATCACCTTGTCGCCTGTGAAGGCGGGCGCACGCACGATCCGGGCCCGCATTTCGTGGATCAGGTCGAACATTTCCGCGTCCGACGAAAAGCGATCCTCGGTGATGCCGTACAGGCCAAGCGCTTTGGGGGTCGAGCCGCCCGATTGGTCAAGCGCGGCGACAAAGCCCTTTCCGGACTTCATTTGGTCGGTCTGCTGTTCAACTTGTGACATGGGAACCCTCGCTGAAAGTGTTGACGCTCGTTTGGGTGAGGCGCGCGGGGCTGTCAACGATGGGGGCGCTAACAGGTGGCAGTTTGCCTCAGATTTGGGCCGGGGGCGCAACAGAGCCTCGCTTTACGGCAGATATCAGCGCATCGAAGAACGGCGCGCGGGCATGGGCTTCTTCCCATGGTTTATGCCCGCAACGGTCCAAAATCGTGACCTGCGTGTCGGGCCGCACCGTCCGCAAGGGGGCGACGACACCGTCCGCCGGATGCGGGTCGTGATCGCCATGGAGGATTGTGAGCGGGCAGGCAACGCGTGCGGCCGTTTGCAGCAGCGCGCCGGACTGGCGGTGTTTCGATGCCTCGGCCCAGACGTTCCGGTGGATATGTTGGTCATAGGTGACGTCCAGATAGGGCGGCCGGTCTGGAGTGTGCGCATCCATTTTCTGATATAGCGCAAGGCTGCGGGCAAAGGCGTCGCGATTGTCCCAGTGCTGTTTAAGCGTTTCGAGTTCCTGGCGTTCGCTTTCGGACAGGCGGGCCAACCGGGTGTGCCGGATCGCCTTGGCATGATCGGCTGTCACCGGGCCGCTGCCCACAAGGATGACGTGGCGCGCTATCTCAGGATGTGCGGCTGCGGTAAGCAACGCCAACCATGCGCCCCATGACCAGCCAATCAGGTCAACAGGCGCGTGATCGGCAAGGGCGTCTGCAAGTTCCGCAATCTGGCCGGCAATCGTGTCTTTCGTTTGGAGAGGCTCAAGGGTGCCGTATCCCCGCCGTGCCAAGGCCTCGGCCAACGGCCGAACCTCGCCCGCAGCACCTGGGCCGCCATGCAGGACAGCCGCGGTGTACGGGGCAGGGCCGTGGCGGCGCATGCCGGTTCAGTCTTGCTCCAGCGCCGCGACCCCCGGCAGCGTCTTGCCTTCCATCCACTCAAGAAAGGCGCCGCCCGCGGTCGAGATATATGTGAAATCACCCGCCACGCCCGCCTTGTTCAGCGCGGCCACGGTGTCGCCGCCACCTGCGACCGTGACAAGCGACCCAGCCTGCGTCAGTTCGGCGGCTTTCTTCGCCGCTGCGTTGGTTGCGACATCGAAGGGTTCGATTTCGAACGCGCCGAGGGGGCCGTTCCATATGATCGTTTTCGCGTGGTCGAACGCCTCGGCAATCGCGGCCACCGTAGCGGGGCCAGCATCAAGGATCATGCGATCGGCGGGGCATTGATCGGCGGGCACCGTCACAGCGTCTGCATGGGCGGCAAATTCGGTCGCCGCGACCACATCGACCGGAAGCAGGATGTCGCAGGCCGCTTCCTCGGCCTTTTCCATAATCTCGCGCGCTGTGGCCGCCATGTCATGCTCGGCCAGGGACGCGCCCACTTCGACACCCTTCGCGGCCAGAAAGGTGTTGGCCATGCCGCCGCCGATCACCAGCGTGTTCACCTTCCGGACCAGGTTTCCCAGCAGATCAAGCTTGGTCGACACCTTGGCACCGCCGACAACAGCCACGACCGGTCGTTCAGGTTGGGTCAGGGCGGCTTCTAGGGCCGTCAACTCGGCTTCCATCAAACGTCCTGCCGCGGCGGGCAGAAGCCGCGCCAACCCCTCGGTCGAGGCATGGGCCCGGTGCGCGGCCGAGAACGCGTCGTTCACATAGACCTGACCAAGGGCTGCAAGCGAGGCGGCGAAAATCGTGTCATTGGCTTCTTCGCCGGCATGAAACCGCGTGTTTTCAAGCAGGACGATGTCACCGTCTTCCATCGCGGCGACGGCTTTCTTGGCTGGACCACCGATGCAGTTTTCCGCAAAGACAATGGGATGGCCAAGAACGACTTCGACACTCTCCTTGATCTGAGCAAGGGAGTAGGCGGGGTCAACTTTGCCCCTGGGGCGCCCGAAATGCGCCATCAGGATCGGTCGGCCCTTTTTTGAAAGGATATCTTCGATCGTCGGCTTGATCCGTTCTATCCGGGTTGTATCGGTGACAACGCCATTGTCGACCGGCACGTTCAAGTCCACCCGTACCAGCACGGCTTTGTCTTCGAGGTTGATATCGTCGAGTGTCTTCCAGGCCATGGCAGTCTCCTTCGTATCCCCAAGTTTGCGATGCCGCGAGTTGTGGGGAAGGTCAAGGCGAGGTTTCGCTGGACCCGGCAAGGAGATGGGTTTTCCTTCCCCGGTCGCCGCATTAGGGTCCGACGCAACGCAGAACATGGAGGGCCCTTGTCAATGGCCGACTACGAAGATCCCGAGAATACTATTCTGATCGAGTTGAAGGACGGCACTGTTGTCATTCAGCTCTTGCCCGATGTGGCGCCCGATCACACGGCTCGGATGAAGGAACTTGCCCGCGCCGGTGAATATGACAACGTCGTGTTTCACCGGGTCATTGACGGGTTCATGGCGCAGACCGGTGATGTGCAACATGGCGACTTTGTTGACGGGTTTGATTTGCGGCGTGCAGGCACGGGTGGCTCAAGCCTGCCGAATGTGACTGCTGAGTTTTCGAAGCTTCCGCATGACCGTGGCACCATCGGTGCTGCGCGCAGTCAAGATCCGAACAGCGCCAACAGTCAGTTTTTCATCAACTTTTCCGACAACCATTTCCTGAACGGGCAATACACCGTCTATGGCCGCGTGATTTCGGGGATGGAGCACGTCGATACAATCGCGCGCGGCGAACCGCCGATGAACCCCGACCGGATGCATAGCGTGAAGGTGGCCTCGGATGCGTAAGCTTGTTTTTGCCGCCGCCCTGATGGCATCCCCGGCTTTCGCACAAGATGGACCGGGCCCAAACCTGGTAATCGAGGTCGAAGGCGAAGCCAACGGTCGCGTTGTTATCGACATGCTGGATGATGTGGCACCTGGCCATGTGGAACAGATCACAGGATTGGCGGAAGAGGGTGCCTATGACGGCGTTGTCTTTCACCGTGTGATTGACGGCTTCATGGCGCAGACCGGCGATGTGCAGTTCGGCAAGATGGGCGATGATATGCGTCGCGCTGGCACAGGCGGGTCCAATCGCCCGGACCTGTCGGCCGAGTTTTCCGATGTGCCCTATGATCGCGGTATTGTCGGCATGGCGCGCGCCCAAAGCCCAGACAGTGCTAACAGTCAGTTCTTTATCATGTTCGACGAAGGCTATTTCCTGAACGGACAGTACACGGTCGTGG
>JBCCCA010000046.1:0-17419 GCA_039033735.1 Pseudomonadota bacterium | reverse complement strand
CTGGCAACATAGGCTGAACCATCGGCAAACTCGAAGGCCAGCATCGTATGCGCCACGGCGCGCACATCGCCAAACGGCTCTTCGATGAACCAAACGCGGACGAGCGCTGCGGGGTCCAGTTCTGCCGCAATCCAATCCGGCGTCGCGTCGCCATCCGCGCTGTAAGACCAGTTCCGGACGTTTTCGAGAGCGTAGCGGCCCGCTGACACCTCGACCGTTGGAAGACGAGCATAAAGCGGTTGCCAGTCACGCGCATGCGATGCGGTGGACAGCTGCCAATTGAACCACAAAGCGCCCAAGCCAAGACCAACCAGACCGACAAGCCAAAGCGCCATTCGAGCGATCATATGGGTACCCGCATTTCCGTCATTTGTGTATCAGCAGCATGGGCATGGGATTCGTCCAATGTCGAGGATCAACACACAGGGAGAACATTGATGAAGACCGCCAAGGATTACCTTGAAGAGGCCAACGCCGTCGTCCCAAAGATCACGCCAGAACAAGGGATCGAGAAACACAAGGCGGGTAACACTGTCTTCGTTGATGTCCGTGATGCAGCCAGCATTGCCGAAAGCGGCACCATTGCCGGCGCAGAACGTATTCCGCGTGGCATGATCGAGTTCATTGCCGATCCCGCGATGGAGGCATTCTACAATCCGGCCCTTCAGAAAGACGCCGATATTGTTCTTATCTGCGGCGCGGGCGGCCAAGCCGCGCTTTCGGGCAAAACGTTGACGGAGATGGGGTACTCCAACGTCTCGAACGTTGGCGGCTTCAGTGCATGGAAAGACGCGGGCGGTCCTGTCGAAGGATAGCCCTTAGCGGAAGCTGGCATAAGGGATGTAACGCACGAGGTCGCCGAAACGAATGTCGGCGGCCTCATCCCCAAGCTCCACCAAACCATCAGCCCAGCTCAGCCCCGAGATCCGGCCAGATCCTTCTGATCGAAACGTTTCCACGCTTCCATCTTCGCACATGCGTGCACGAAGGAACTCACGTCGGCCAGGTTTCTTCTTTTTCTCGAATGCCGCTGGTACAAGAAATCCCTGCGGTGTGCGCCATGCCTCACCGCCCAGAAGCGCGAAAGCGGGGCGCGCAAAGATCAGGGCGCAGACAAGCGCTGCCACGGGGTTTCCCGGCAATCCGAATATCGGCACGCCGTCCCAAACACCGAGCGCGAGGGGGCGACCTGGTTTCAAGGCTATGCGCCAATCTGCGCGGCTGCCAGTTTCCCCAAGAAGCGCAGAAACATGGTCTTCATCTCCAGCCGACGCACCGCCAGACGTTAGGATTGCATCGCACTTAGCTGAAGCCTTGGAGAGGTGTGCGCGCAGCAGCTTGCGATCGTCGGCGACGTGGCCCAGGTCAACCGGTATCATCCGCCAATCTTTGACGACGGACAACAACATGGGCCGGTTGGCGTCATAGGTGCGGGCGGGGTCCAACGTGTCGCCGGGCGCGGCAAGTTCGTCGCCGGTCGACAGAACTCCAACACGCAAAGGCGCGAAAGCCGGAACCTCGGTCAAGCCAACCGCCGCGAGAAGGGCAAGTTCAGCTGCACCAAGCCGCGTGCCAGCCTTCAGTGCGATGTCACCAGCTGCGATATCTTCACCAGCTTTCCGGGTATTGGCGTGCCGTTTCACGGGCCCCACGAAAGCGACCCGCGTGGAGTCCGCGGTCACATCCTCTTCCAGAACCACAGTATCGACACCATCCGGCAGCAACGCGCCCGTCAATATACGAATGGCGTGACCTGTTGGCACTTTATCATTGAACGGTGCACCTGCGGCGGCGCGGCCTGATACAAGAGGCAGCACCTGATCGCCTAAGCCGGTTGTGGCATGGGCAAAACCATAGCCATCAACGGCAGCGTTTGCGGCAGGCGGGTTGCTGCGGCGGGCCGCGACATCGGCTGCGAGTACATGGCCTGCCGCATTCGATGTGGACATCCGCTGGTTTCCAACAACGCAAGCAAGCCGTTCCTTAAGGCGGGCCAACGCATCATCCACCGGCGTCCAATCAACGCCGGGCGGCAAGGCAAAACAATCATCCTTGAGGCGGGGTGGCTTCAACGGCTCTTGCAGTGCGTCTAACAACCGATCCGAGGCGGACGCACCAAGAATCCACGCCTCGGTTTTCGCGATCTCTGGCACGTCCATCATCTCGGCAAGCGATACGTCGGATTGTGTGGCAAACGCCTCGGCCAAAAGTCGGACCTGATCTTCGTCGCGGATGCGCGATTTGTCTTTTGGAACGGCGCCTTCGATAAGGCCAGGCCAGATCTCGGCAAAAACAATCAGCGCGCTTTCAACATCTTCGAACGGCCAGACCTTTGCGCCCAAAGCTTGCCGCAACCGCCAAAGAACCGGCAACCCCATCAAAACCTGACCACCTACCGTTGGGGGGAACGCGAGTTGGAAACAGCTTGATGGTGCTTTCGAGACGCGCTCGCACGCCCGTCGTTCATCGAACCCGTCAAAGACCACGCCGTCCGACTTCCGATAAGGGATGCCCGAGTGATCTGATTGGCTGTGTTTTCCCCAAAACGGTCCTGGCGACGGGAAAAGTGCGTTTATCCGCTCGGCCACATCGAAACGATTATTGGTTCCCATCGGATCATCTGTGATGTGTTCGGCAAACCATTCCCACAAAGCGAAAGGGTCGTCGTTTCCGGTGATCTTGCGCCCAAAGCCGACCGGATATCCAAACGGAAAATCGAACCCGACCAATGTGCGGCGCCCGGCTTCCTTTTCCGCACTGAGCGTGTCATGCAACCAACTCTCAGCTTCGATGCGGTTCCTGAGATATGTCGGGGCGTCGGACTGACCGTTGCGACAAACCCCAATCCAGATTGCATCTTTGGTGGGCCGCTTGGGTTTCGCCTTACCCGCCGACCAGTCCACCATTATGACCGTCTCGAACGCGCTCACAGTCCCAACTCTTGACTGATGAAATCGGCAATGTCGGCCGTATGATCCAGGTGGAATGTTGGCCGTCCCGGCACTGATGCGCCGCTGTCTGATGCAATGGCCCGAATTGTTGGGTCCTCGGGCGCAATCAAGAGCGCGCCGGTTTCTTTGCGATGCGCCTCGATTTTAGGATGCCCTTCGCGCTTGAATCCTTCAATCAGCACAAGGTCGGCAGGGGACAGACTAGCCAAAAGAGCGTCCAGCGTCGCCTCAGCGCTATCGCGGTTCTCATGCATCAGCGCCCAACGGTTGCGAGAAGACAACAAAACCTCCTTCGCACCGGCGACGCGGTGGCGATAGCTATCCTTTCCAGGGTGATCGACATCGAAGGCATGGTGGGCGTGTTTAACTGTCGATACGACCAATCCACGGGACGAAAACTCTGCAACAAGCCGCTCCATCAGCCCCGTTTTGCCCGAGTTCTTCCAACCTGTGACGCCCCAAAGTTCCATTACACATCCTGCAATCGACGTGCTTCCGCCAAATCCTCAGGCGTGTTGACGTTAAAAAACGGGTCAAAGCCATGGACTGGGAAATCCGCCGACGCGGTACCGTGGCTATCGGTCCACATAACCACCTTCCTCACACCATCGTCCAGCGCTTGCCGTAAATCATTGCGCAACGCAGTCGGCCAAAGGCCAAAGGTCGGATGCCGCCCATTCATGGTACGCGATAATGCTATTGGATGCCCCTCGGCTTCAGCAGCCAGCATCAACTGCGGCACAAGGTCCGCGGGAAAGAACGGTGTGTCGGCCGCAGCTGTAACGATGTGGGTCGCGCCCTTTGCCGCGGCCCAATCAAGCCCCGCGAGAACACCCGCCAGCGGGCCAGGATGACCTGCCATCGGGTCAGGAAGCACCGGCAGCCCATAGGCTTTAAAGCGTTCTGCCGCACCGTTTGCGTTCAAGGCAAGTCCCTCAACCTGGGGCGACAATCGATCAATGACCAGGTTCAGAAGAGTGCGGTCACCAATCTGCAACAAGCCCTTATCTCCGCCCCCCATGCGCCGCGCTTGTCCGCCGGCAAGAATAACACCAAGCGGCGCGGTCATCGAAATTCCCAAGCGAAGCATTGTGACGCCCCTCCGCCCCTTGATGCCATCAATGCCAGCCACGTCATTTGACGCTGCGAGACGTCATCGGACAGCTCGACCCCGTCGGGAGCAAAGATGGCATGCGTCACACCCGCTTTATCCCAATGGCTGCCGATCACATCCCAGAATCGTTCCATCCTGGTGCGATGTAAATAACCGAAAACGCTAATCAAAAAGGCCGCACCGATCAGCCCAGCGAAGACATAACTCGGCGCGATCTCAAGCACTCTCAGGATCAGGGTGAGGGCGCCGATTGCAAACCAAACACAGGCCCAGAAGATGGCTCGCTTTACAAAGGGCTGGGGTGGCACAACAATTTGCCACCAGCCTGTCATGGAGCTGCGCCAAAGCGCGCGATAAAAAGCGATTTCAATGACGATCTGAGGTGTGGTCGGACTTGGCTCGAAAACCCCGGCAAGCGTTCCAGTCATCTTTCGGCCCCCTTCCGACGGTGCCTCTGATCTTCGCTTGCGACATGGGCCGGATCGACATCGCGAATAAGACGGTCTTCCCCAGACAAACAAGTAAACCGCTGCCCGCGCATACGCCCAATCACCGTCAGTCCAACCTGACGCGCGATATCAACACCCCAAGCCGTGAAACCGGACCGGCTGGCAAGAACAGGAATGCCCATTTGGGCACATTTTATCACCATCTCAGAGGTCAGGCGCCCCGTCGTGTAAAGAATCTTGTCACCGCCGGATACGCCTTCCGACAACATCCAGCCCGCAATCTTGTCGACAGCATTATGTCGGCCAACGTCTTCCATATAGACCAGCGGGCGATCTTCTTGACACAGAACCGTCCCGTGGATTGCTCCGGCTTCAAGGTAAAGCGAAGGCGTCCGGTTGATTTGCGCCGCCAGGGCATAGAGCCAAGACGTTTTGACCTGTGTTTCAGGCAAACGAACCCCGTCGAGCCCCTCCATCATATCGCCGAAGACTGTGCCGACCGCGCATCCACTGGTGCGTGTTTTCTTCTGTAACTTCTCTTCGTAGACTGTCGTACCGTCTGTCCGAACCACAACTGCTTCCAGATCGTCATCGTATTCCACGCCCTTGATCGTTTCATCGGACGAAAGCATGCCCTGGTTCTTGAGGAAGCCCAGGGCCAGATACTCGGGATAATCCCCGATGGTCATGGCTGTCACGATCTCCTGCTTGTTTAGGAAGATCGTCAACGGGCGCTCTTCGACAACCGAGATCTGTTGTTGCGCGCCGGTTTCGTCGACCCCGTAAACGGCGCGTGCCAAGCGCGGCGCCTTTGGGTCAGGCGATATCAGAAAATGATTGGTCCCATCACTCGACATGATTTGTATCCCAAGGCCGCCTGCGATAGGCGTTTCCACAGAGATTAGGGCGAGCCCATGGCCATCACCACCCATAATTCAGCCTTTCGTGCGGGTGTCCTTGCCGGCCTGCCCTTCCTGTTGGTTGGCGTACCCTTTGCCATTTTGTTTGGTGTGGTCGCAACGGAAGCCGGACTAAGCGTCATGCAAACGCTTGGGTTCTCGTTTCTTGTCATCGCCGGGGCCTCTCAGTTTACCGCGATCCAATTGATGACAGAGAATGCGCCGGTTTTCATTATTCTGGCCGCGGCGCTCGCCGTTAATCTGCGCATGGCGATGTATTCGGCAAGCTTGCAGCCGCATCTTGGGTCGGCAAGCTTCACGCGACGGGCCCTCGCCGCCTACCTGAACGTCGACGCAAGCTATGCACTGGGCATTCAAAAGTTTGAAGAAAGCCCGGATTGGTCTGTGGGTGACAAGTTTCTGTACTTCTGTGGAACCATGCTGTTCATGTTTCCACTTTGGATCGTTGGGACTTGGATCGGAGCGGTCGCGGGCGATGCCTTGCCAGAACAGTTGGATCTGGGTTTCGCGATGCCCATAATGTTTCTGGCGCTCGTGGCACCGATGGTCAAAACCATGGCGCATCTTGGCGCTGCGTTGACCTCGATTTTTGGCGCCTTGCTGCTTGCATTTCTGCCATCGGGAATTGGAATTTTGATCGCCGGCCTATGTGCCATGGTTGTTGGGGCAGAAATCGAGCGGAGGCAAGGATGACCTACAGCGCGTCAACCATCTGGTTGATCATTCTTGGCATGGGGATCGGAACATATCTGATCCGCTTTTCCTTTTTGGGTCTGGTCGGCGACCGCAAGATGCCAAACTGGGTTCTGCGTCATCTGCGATATACACCTGTGGCTATCTTGCCAGGTCTGGTCGCGCCCTTGGTTATGTGGCCCGACGCAACTGGTGGCACACCTGACCCTGCACGATTTGCTGCAGCGGCTGTGACTGTCGCAGTCGCTTGGTGGTGGAAAAATATGCTCGCGGGAGCCGCAGCCGGGGCTTTGACCCTTACAGCGCTGCTTTGGTTGAGCGTCGGGGCGTAACAATCGTCTAAGGCGTCGCCGCTGCCTGTATCAAAACGTCATGGTTGGCGTCCGAGTCATTCTGACGTATCACCCTTGTCTTGGCACCTGGCAGCTTTGCAACAGCCCGCATCGCTGTATTCGGAAAATAGGTTATTCCTAAACCCTCGAACCGCGGCAGACGGGCAAGAATGCGCGTGATCGACAACGCGCATTGCATACGAGGGACGGCACCTTGCACCTTCACATATTGCGCGATCTGCTCGGCGTCGTCAGATGACAGACGGACGCTCTGTTCGACCACGTCAAATGTCTCGCGCGCGTGATAGTCGATGTAAGTATCAAGAATGGCGGGCGAAATGCCGTAATGCACATCCCCACGCTCGGGAACATCGGCAAGCGAAAAAGTACCCGCAGGATCAAACAGTATGCGTTCCCGGTCAGTTGCAATCATCAGGCCAGAATGCGCGCCGGAGCCATTGCGACGGCTGACAACCGTATAAAGCCGAATTTCAGGGCCTATCGACGAACGGTAGGACGCCTGCACAATCTCTTGATCAGAAGCCGCAGGCGGTTGTGCTGGGACGGAACACCCGGCCAAAGAAACAACAAGCAGGATAAACGCGTGAAGCGTTCCGTTCACGAATTAAAGATCGCGAGGAAAACTAGGATGCAAATGCTGATAATCGCGACGTTCTTGGACCAGGTCACAAACCCTTCAAAGGTTTTTTCCTGTACCGAGGTATCCATTTCACCGTGCTTGTGCTCAGACATAAAACAACTCCGATTTTCAACAACGCTGCAATAGCCCAAAGCGCGCGCTGTGTCACGTGGGGACAAGCGCGCGTTCTGCCGCAGGTCAGGCCGCCTCTGCCTGTGTTGCAAACCGGTCGTAGAACCCTGCTCCACTTGCGCCGATCTCGGACAGCAAGGCCGGCGTTGCAAAGCGTGGACCCAGCGCGGACAGGCTTTCACATATCTCAACTGCTTGGTCGGCTCCGATCATATCAAGCCACGAAAATGGACCGCCAGACCAGGGCGCGAAACCCCAACCCAAAATAGCGCCGACATCCCCCTCTCGAATATCTTCCAGCACGCCTTCTTCCAAAGCGCGAACAGCCTCAAGCACTTGCGCCATCATCAACCGGTTTTGAACATGTTGAAGGTCTGGCTGGTCAGCGGCCATCGCGAACTTGTCGGAAAGGCCCGCCCATAGACCGGTTCGCTTGCGCTTGTCATCATAATCATAGAACCCGGCACTGGCCTTGCGGCCCATGCGGCCCTGTTCCGCCATCCAGAAGATAACATCGTCAACTGCGCCATCCGGATAAGTGTCACCCATTGCGGCCTTGGTCGCTTTGGCGATCTTTACCCCCAACTCGACACTTGTCTCATCAACAAGCTGCAGTGGGCCCACAGGGAAGCCCAAAAGCTGCGCGGCATTCTCGACCAGAGCCGGATTGACCCCTTCGCCGACCATACGAATACCCTCATTGATATACGGAATGATGCACCTATTAGCGTAGAAGAAGCGTGCATCATTGACGACAATTGGCGTCTTCCTGATTTGGCGGACAAAATCGAGCGCTTTCGCGACTGCTCGATCGCCGGTTTGGGCACCCTTGATGATCTCAACGAGTAGCATCTTGTCAACGGGAGAAAAGAAGTGGATGCCGATGAACTGCTCCGGTCGGATGCTCGCCTTGGCAAGCTCGGTGATCGGCAGTGTCGAGGTGTTGGTCGCAAAGATACAATCGGTGCCTACGATCGCCTCCACTTTCTTCGTCATGTCGGCTTTGACACCAGGGTCCTCGAACACGGCTTCCACGACCAAGTCGCAACCGGCCAGCGCATTTAAATCAGTGGTCGCATTTATCCGCCCTAGCACAGCATCTTTCTTATCTTGCGTGACCTTCTTGCGGCTCATGCCTTTGTCGAGGATCCCTTCAGAATACGCCTTGCCTTTGTCAGCAGCATCTTGCGCCTGATCGATCAAGACAACATCGATCCCTGCATTGGCCGATACATAGGCGATGCCGGCGCCCATCATACCAGCGCCCAATACACCCAATTTAGTGACCTTTTGATCTTCAACGGCAGGTCTGTTCGCGCCTTTTTCAAGAGCTTCCTTATTGAGGAAAAGCGAGCGGATCATCGCGGCGCTGGACGGGTTGTTGAGAATCTGCGTGAAATACCGCGCCTCTACCTTCAACGCCGTGTCGAACGGAACCATGGCTCCCTCATATGCGGCGGACAAAAGGGCATTGGCCGCCGGGTAAACACCCTTGGTTTTCCCATTTATCATCGCCGAGGCGCCGACAAAGGTCATGAAGCCCGCAGGATGATAGGGTTCACCCCCAGGCATCTTGTACTTCTTTTCGTCCCAAGGCTTTACGATGTCACTATCAGAGGCGCTCAGCACCCATTCCTTTGCGCGCGCCATTAAGTCTTCTGGCGCTACGACCTCGTCGACCAAGGACCCGACCGCCTTCTTTGGCTCCAACATCCGGCCTTCCAACAAGATCGGCGCTGCGGCCATCAAACCGACCATGCGGACGACGCGGGTTGTCCCGCCAGCCCCCGGGAACATGCCCAGAAGTATCTCAGGAAGCCCAATCCTTCCTTTTGGTGTATCCGCCATGACACGGAAGTGGCAGGCCAGCGCAATCTCCGTTCCGATCCCGGCACACAGCCCCGGAATAGCACAGGCAATCGGTTTGCCACCCTTGTTCGTTTTTGGGTCCAGACCCGCCCTCTCAATCTTACGAAGGATGCGGTGACCGTTCATGATGAAGTCGAAAAGCGCTGGCGCAGGATTATCACCTGATTCTGCGCGAATATTCCCAAGCACGTTCAAGTCCATGCCACCTGCAAAGCTATCTTTACCCGAGGTGATGACAATGCCCTTGACCGTTTCGTCAGCAAGCGCCTGGTCAATGAACCCTTCCACCATTTGAAACGCTTCGCGGGTCAAGACATTCATCGATTTGTCCGGAACATCCCACGTCAGAACAGCGACGCCATCATCATCAACGGAATAGGTGAAATCAGTCATGGCATTGTCCTTTCGAATGTACGTCGCACCAATAAAGGCGTCAGGCGTATCAATACTCTGTTTTCGGAATGGGCGTTAAGCGCGCCCTGTACGCTTTCACAAACCCGCTTTAATGCAGAATGCGTTTCATGTCGGAAAGTGGTATCGCAGTCTCGAGATATTCCAACATCTCGACTTGGTATGACCCATCTGTTTGAACCAGGAAATACCGCACAAGACTGCCAGTGACTTCTTTCCCGTCTTCCGTAAAATCCTTCACGCGCACCGTCGCGCGAAATCGTCCATTTGACATCGGTTCGATATTCTCGATTTCCACCTGCGCAGAAGTCACGTCCATCGTGCCCATTGTGTCGCGATAGTCGCCACCCACGGTCAAAAGTTGAGACTTTGTCCGCAACACAAACACGCCCGCTGCTGAATACACGACCAGTGGGAGCTTGAAGAATGTCGCGAAGGAAACCCAATCTCTGCCAAGAAACGCCAGTTGGAGCGCGCTCACGAAAGTTCTGACACTGTCTTTTTCCACGCAGCCTCCATTGCAGCAAATTCACTTCACTGCAGCTTGTTTGCCGCTCAATAGACAATTGGGAGAGTAAACGGCGCCTGCGCATGGTCAAACAAAAACTTCAAACACGCTCAAGGATTGTTGCGGCGCCCATGCCGCTGGCAACGCAAAGTGTCGCCAAACCTGTTTCCTTGTCTTGCCGCTCCATCTCATCCAGCAATATCCCAATGATGATTGCGCCAGAGGCGCCAAGTGGGTGACCCATTGCAATTGCACCGCCGTTCACGTTCAGCTTACCGTGATCAACGTCAAAGGCCTGCATGAAACGCAGAACTACCGAAGAAAACGCCTCGTTCACCTCAAAAAGGTCGATGTCACTTATCCCCATTCCGCTGTCCGCAAGAATCTTTTCAGTCGCCGGAACCGGTCCAGTCAACATGATCGTTGGGTCCGTACCAATCTTTGCAGTTGCTCTGATCCGAGCGCGGGGCTTCAAACCAGCTGCCTCTCCGAATTCTTTCGAACCAACCAGTACTGCTGCCGACCCATCCACGATACCTGACGAGTTTCCTGCATGATGAATGTGATTAATGCGCTCTAGATGCGGATACTTCAGCATCGCCACAGCATCGAAACCGGGCATCACCTCGCCCTGATCCTTGAAAGCAGGCTTCAACGCACCCAAGGCCTGCATGTCGGTTCCAGGCCGCATGTATTCATCAGTCGCAAGGATCGGCAGACCGTTCTGATCCGTGATTTCAACCACCGACTTCTCAAAACGCCCATCTTGCCAAGCTGCCGCCGCGCGTGCCTGACTTTCCACCGCAAAGGCATCGGCATCATCCCGAGAGATGCCATACTCTGTCGCAATGATGTCAGCAGAAATGCCCTGCGGGACAAAGTATGTCTTCATCGCAACGCTGGGGTCGGCTGCGATCGCAGCGCCGTCAGAACCCATGGCGACGCGGCTCATGCATTCGACACCGCCCGCTATATAAGCTTGACCGGCGCCGCCTTTGACCTGATTGGCTGCCAAGTTGACAGCTTCCATGCCCGAAGCGCAGAACCGGTTGATCGACAAGCCAGGGACGCGTTCATTCAGGTGGGACGCAAGCACTGCGGTCCGGGCAAGGCATCCCCCTTGCTCTTTCACCTGAGTAGCGTTGCCCCAGATAACATCCTCAACCTCATCGCCCCGCAGGCCATTACGGGTCTTGAGCGCGTTCAGCATGTCCGCGCTTAGCTTTACAGGCGTCACTTCGTGCAAGCTGCCGTCGCTGCGTCCTTTGCCACGGGGGGAACGGACAGCGTCGTAGATGTAAGCGTCACGCATGGGAGGTCTCCTTGGCTTAGGCCTTATCGGGATACGCAGGGCGCATTAGGTCGTATGGGTGTTTCCAGCCGGGCAGGTCCGATATCCGGGACAACCAACGATCAATCGCTGGCCAGTCCGCCCGGTCAAACCCAAATGGTTCGTTATAAAATAGGTAGCCACAGCAGGTGAGATCCGCATTCGTAACGCTGCGTCCGACCATCCAGTCACGCTGCGTCAAATGCGCCTCCAGAATTACAAGCGCAGCCGTTTGACGACCGTTCAGAAAGGCGATCACATCTTCCGAACGATGTTGGGGCGACAGGAAATTCATCATGAAACGCAACACGCCGGTGTTGCTGGAAAGTCTGTGGTTGTCCCACAACAACCAGCGAAGGATTTCGCGCCGCTCATCAGTCGTTTCACCGCCAAAGAGCCCCGTCTTTTCTGTAAGATAGCCTTGAATGACGCCGGACTGGCTCAATTGCACATCGCCATCTATCAGCACCGGAGCCTCACCCATGATATTCATGTCGGATCGAAATTCCGGCTGCCGGGCAGCCCCGTTGAAAAAGTCGACATGCACGGGTTCCCAGTCCATCGGACCAAGCTCAAGCGACAACGCCGCCTTGTAGCTGTGACCGCTTTCACCAAAGCAATGAAGCTTGAGACCCATGTCCGTCTCCTCTCAGCGTTGCGCATTTGGAGACGTCCCAAAGTGCGTATTGTTCACAAGATGAAATTAGGGCCTCGTTAACCTTGAGTTTTTTATCATATTGGCGCGGCAAAGGCTGGCGAGCCGATGACCGTACAAAGTGAAGTCCTGCCCCGTATGTCACGATTGAACCTCTATGGGGCATGCATCTTCATCTTGATCCAAACACGCAAAGCATCCTTATCGCTTCCGCGTATCCAATTCGGAATTGAAGAGCCTGAGGCGCGTCGCCAGGTTGTCGTGGTTCATCACAGAGTTAAAATTTTCGAATAGAAACGACAGCGCTTCGCCTTCGTCGAGACCCGCCTCTGCCGCGAAAGTTTTGAGGCGGCGATACCCGTCTTCCGTCATGGCGATAGGAAAACGGCGGGTCAGACGAAGGCGTTTTGGCATGATCGTTCCTCAGATCCTTTCTCCAACCTTAGAAACTTGCCGCGTCCAGCGCCATAACCGGTTCAGCCCCGGATTGGATCCGTGCCAAATGCGTGCCTGTCATTGGCAGTTGCCGCGCCATGAAGTACCGGCCCGTTGCGATCTTGGTCTCATAGAACTCAACATCTGATACACCGTTTTCCAGTGCTTCCGTCGCGGCTTTCGCCATTTCTGCCCACATAAGCCCAACGACCGTATAGCCGAATAAGTGCATGAAGTCGTATGATCCGGACAGCGCGTTAAGCGGATTCTTCATGCCTTCCTGCATGAAATACATCCCCGCCGCTTGCAGGTCTTTTGACGCAGTCTTGAGCGGATCGAGGAAGCCGTCTTTCAGGGCTTCGTTGGATTCATTGTCTTTGATGAATGTCTTCACCATTTCGAAGAAGGCCATGATCGCCTTGCCGCCATTCGCCGGCAGCTTACGACCAACGAGGTCAAGCGACTGAATGCCATTCGTGCCTTCGTAGATCATTGCAATCCGGGCATCTCGCACAAATTGTTCAAGGCCCCATTCCTTTGTGAAACCAGAACCACCAAGGGTTTGTTGGGCAAGAACCGTGGTCTCAAATCCTTTATCCGTGAGAAATCCTTTCATGACCGGGATCAGAAGCGAGATCATCTCCTCTGCATCCTGATCGTTCATGCGTTGCGACCGATCGATCATTTGCGCGCCCCAATAAACCAGCGCACGCCCACCTTCGGTCATCGACTTTTGATCCATCAGGTTCCGACGGACATCAGGGTGCACGATAATCGGGTCAGCTGGTCCTTCCGGGTTTTTGACACCGGTGACGTCACGACCCTGAAGCCGGTCTTTCGCAAAGCCCAGCGCATTCTGATATGCAACCTCACCTTGTGTGTACCCCTGAAGGGCCACTGAAAGACGGGCTTCGTTCATCATCGTGAACATCGCGCGCATGCCCTTATGGAGGTCGCCAACCAGCCAACCTGTTGCGCCGTCATAGTTCATGACGCATGTGGCATTGCCGTGGATGCCCATTTTCTCTTCCAGGCCTCCGCAAGACAGGGTGTTGCGCTCCCCAAGCGACCCATTTGCATTCACGAAAAACTTTGGCACTACAAATAGGCTAACACCCTTGATGCCGTCCGGCGCATCGGGCGTCTTGGCCAACACCAGGTGCACGATGTTTTCAACAAGATCGCTTTCGCCGCCCGAGATCCAGATCTTCTGACCCGATATCTTGTAGCTGCCGTCGTCCTGCGGTTCGGCTTTGGTTCGCATCAGGCCCAGGTCCGTTCCGCAATGCGGTTCTGTCAAATTCATTGTCCCGGACCAACGCCCTTCATAAATAGGCGGCAGGTAAGTCTGCTTTTGTTCATCCGATCCATGAACGGCCAAAGCCGAGGCCGCGCCATGTGACAACCCGACATACATCTGGAACGCCATATTCGCCGATGAAAACAGCTCGCCCGTAGCGGTGTTGAGCAAATGCGGCATGCCCTGGCCGCCGAATTCGGTCGATGCATCAAGACCCATCCAGCCCCCTTGGGACATTTCATCCCAAGCTGCCTTGAAGCCGGTTGGCGTCCGTACGACGCCGTTTTCCAGCTTGCACCCCTCCGTATCTCCGACGGAGTTCAGGGGTTGCAGAACGTTCGCGGCGATCTTTCCAGCTTCTTCGAGAACAGCCGACGTGAAGTCCCGGTCAAGATCGTCATAGCCCGGGATGTCGCTTTCGCTGATTTTCAGAACGTCGTGCAGAAGAAATTGCTGGTCTTTTGTAGGGGGGGTATAAGTCGGCATGTCTCTTTCCCTTTAGTCGATGCTTAACCGGCCGCTGCCGCTTTGGGTGCGCTCAAGAACTGGGCACCCCATTCGAGGTTGGCCTTGAGGTCTGCAATGATGTCTTCAAGTTCTGTTCGCCGTGCCTCAAGATCCGCAAGGCGCTGCAGCCCCAATTCATAGGCGCGCATCATCTGTTCCTTGTTGTCCTTGTTTGGATCATAGAGGTCCAGAAGTTGGCGAATGTCTTCCAGGCTGAACCCAAAGCGCTTGCCCCTCAGGATCAGCTTCAGTCGGGCGCGGTCGCGCCGTGTGAACAACCGCTTGGTGCCGCGGCGCTCGGGGAACAGCAATTCTTTGGCTTCATAAAATCGAAGGGTTCGCGGCGTGACGTCAAATGCGTCACACATCTCGCGGATCGTCATATACGTTTCGGTCATGAGAAATAACTCCGTCTCATCAAGTTCGGCGTACATGAGAAAACCTTCGAGTGCGTTCAATATCGATTTACGCTTACGTTAACGTAACGCGGCGTCAAAGAGCCGCGGTGGTAACAATGCGTCTTGATACGCAACGTCATGCGCAATTTTTATCGTTTGGTAAAATTTGACGGCGCGGTGATTAGCTGCCGACCAACCCCTCGGCCACGTCTTTTCTCATCTTGGAGAGATCGTTGATTGTCTCGTCCAATTGTACGCGTTCCTTGGCCAAAGCATCCAATTGACGATCAGCAAGTCGGAGAAACTCTTTATACTGGGGTTCGGTGCCCTCTTTCTCGTAAATCTCCAACCATTGACGGATTTCCTCTAGCGAAAACCCCCAGCGGCGACCGCGCAAAATCAGGGTCATGCGGGCAATTTCACTCGGTCTATAGAACCGCGAGCGGCCATCCTTTTCCGGAAAGAGAAGCTCGATATACTCGTAATAGCGCAGCGTCCGCGGCGTTACATCAAAACGGGCGCACATCTCTTTGAATGTCAGACGATCTTCTCTCATCCCATCCATCCTCCACTTCAAAGGGTAATCGCTGCTGCTCGGCGGATCAATCGCCTTGCGCGTCACAAGGGAAAGAGGAAGAACACATTTATGAGCGAAGCCACGACATCTCGACGCGATCTTGCGCGCAAATTCATTGAAGCCCTGCCTCATTGCAGGGCGTTAGCCATGTCAGTCGAAGACGTCGGCGACGGCGAAGCGGTCATGGAGTTGCCTTATGCCGAGAACCTGGTGGGCGATCCTGCGACTGGTGTGATCCATGGCGGTGCCGTCTCGGCACTGATGGACACCTGCGGCGGGACTGCGGTTATGGCGCACCCAAGTGGACCTGCAATGACCGCAACTTTGGACTTACGCATTGATTATATGCGCGCGGCCACACCAGGCAAAACGGTCACAGCCAAAGCGGTTTGCTATCACATGACACGAAGCGTCGCGTTTGTGCGCGCAATTGCGCATGACGGGGATGAAAGCGATCCTGTTGCAACGGCTGCCGGTGCGTTCACGGTGCAAGGCACGTCACAATGAACCGTAAGCCGCCCGAGCCTGTCCAGATCGTCAAACATCGCCGAGACTCAGCCCTTCGTGCCTTGGTCGAGGGTATTCCTTACGTGCGGTTCCTGAATATCAAGTTCGAACGCCACGGAGACGAATTGACCTCGATACTGGGATATCACGACGCTTTGATCGGGAATCCCGCGCTGCCCGCCCTGCACGGCGGCGTCACTGCGGCCTTTCTCGAGACCGCAGCCTTAATCGAACTGGGCTGGCAAGTGTTGTGGGAAGAGGTTGAAACCGGTCGGTTGGACACCGACAAGCTTTCCGCGGATGTCATCCCGAAGATGCCAAAAACAATCGATTTCACGATAGACTACTTGCGGACAGGCTTACCGCGAGATGCCTATGCCCGCGCGCGCGTCAATCGCTCGGGTCGTAGATATGCGTCTGTCTTTGTCGAAGCCTGGCAGGACAACAAGGCACGACCTTTTGCACAGGGGACTGGCCACTTCCTGATGCCTGCGACCGAGTGAGCGCAGCAAAAGACATCACACATCGGCGGGTGCTAGGTATTGCTGTCCCGATTGTGCTCTCTAACGCAACCGTTCCTCTTCTGGGTTTGGTTGATACAGCCGTTGTTGGTCAGATGGGCCAACCGGCGCCTATTGGCGCGGTTGCGATTGGCGGCGTTATCCTGTCCGCGTTCTACTGGCTATTCGGCTTCCTTCGCATGGGCACAACCGGGCTCACAAGCCAGGCGCTGGGAAGCGACGACCAAGCTGAAGCAGATGCGCTGCTCTCCCGTGCGCTAATCGTCGGCGTCTCGGCGGGCATGGTATTCGTCCTGTTCCAATGGGCACTGTTCCCTTTGGCGTTCTGGGTGTCAGAAGCCTCAGCTGAAGTCGAAACACTGGCAACAACATATGTGGGCATAAGAATCTGGTCGGCGCCCGCCGCGATAGCCCTGTTTGGCATTACGGGTTGGCTGATCGCGGCGGAGCGCACGCGCGTTGTCCTGATCCTTCAGCTTTGGATGAACGGCCTGAACATTCTTTTGAACTTCGTATTTGTCCTTGGCCTGGAAATGGGCGTTGCGGGCGTTGCGTTGGCCTCGCTTATCGCCGAATGGAGTGGTTTCTTAGTGGGTCTTTGGTTTTGCCGCGATGTCTTCCATCGGCCATTCTGGAAAGCACGCGCCCAGGTGCTTAACCGCGTTAGGCTTTGGCGCATGGCGAGTGTTAATGGCGATATTCTTCTTCGGTCATTGTTCCTGCAGGCAATCTTCCTGTCCTTTCTGTTCTTCAGCGCGAGTACGGGGGATGTTCCGTTAGCTGCCAATCAAGTGCTGTTGCAGTTCTTGCATCTGGCAGCCTACGCGCTGGACGGGTTCGCCTTTGCGGCCGAAACGCTGGTGGGTCATGCATTTGGCGCGCGGGATCCTCGGCGCCTTCGGCGTGCTGCCGCGGTAACGACTCTCTGGAGTGGTGCAATCGTTGTTGTCTTCGCCTTGTGCGTCGCAGTTGCAGGTGGCCCTGCTATTGACCTGATGACCACTTCCGAAGACGTCAGGACTGCGGCGCGCGCATATCTGCCATGGATGGTCCTGGCCCCGCTTGTGGGCCTTGGTGCGTGGATGTTGGATGGCATCTTCATTGGCGCGACCCGAACCGCAGACATGCGCAATATGATGGCGGTGTCTTGCGCAATCTACTTTATCTGCG
>JBCCCA010000045.1:0-17738 GCA_039033735.1 Pseudomonadota bacterium | reverse complement strand
GCAGATGATCCAATCGGCACCGCGAACGGCCGACGAAATCGTGTCACGCCGCTCAAGTCCCGGCAAGCGGGTCACGGCACTGGCCGCTCCCGGCGACGGATCAAAGGCACTTACGCTCCATCCGGCCTGAAGGCACAGATCGGCCCAGACTTCACCGCGGCGTCCAAGGCCCAGAATTGCGGCCGACCGGCTCATCGCGCGGTCGCCTGTGTCGTTCGACGCAACTGGCTGACGTCATACCCGTTGAACCGCAGGACCTCTTCGGCAGCGGCAAGCCGGTCCGCCGGAATGGCCGGGTCACGGTTCAGCACCCATCCCGCCCGCCCAGATGGCGTGCCCACAACAGCCGTGCGATAGCCTTCATCGACCCAGAGAACCCAATATTCGGCCGCGAACGGTACGCCATTCAGACGAACCCGCAGCCGCCCTGGCCCGGTAACAGAAGCGCTGCCTTCGATCACCGACAGGGACCCGTTTCGGAAACAGGCGTTGCGCACGTCAAGGGTACCATCCGCCTGCAAGGTATAGTCAGCCTGCGTGTTGGTGCATCCCGATTGAAAGGGTGTCGGATAGCTGGCCACTTCGTACCAAAGCCCGGAGTAGCGCGCGGGGTCGAACACGGCCATCGACGTCAATGTCGTTGCCGGATCGCGATACGTGGTCGAACTGCACGCGGCAAGAAGCACACACAGTGCTGCAAAAAACGCTGATTTTATTCGGTACATAGGGTTTGACGTGATCCGTTGGCAGAGAGTATCTCGTGGCACCCAAACAAGGGCGTTTGCGGTGCGCAGGTGCGTGACCGGGCAAGGCAGAGCCCATCACAATCGCGCGCCGTGGCACAAGGTTGGTTGGCATCGCGGGTCATACGAAAGCATGTGGAAGTGACAGTGTTCGGCACAGCACCCCAGCGGCCACCCGTGCGTTCGCATTGCGCTTGCTGAGGAGAGACAATCACATTTAGCGACGCATCATCTGATGATGCGCCAGCTTCGCCCTCCTCACAGCCCGTCAATGCAACGACCAGCGTAAGAACCGTCATAATGTGACGGATCGCAGACATGACCTGCCTCCAGCAGTTCCCCGTGGCGCGACCCTAAGGAGGCGACGCGCAATCGGCAAGACTTCGCTTATGGTCAGTAAGGCATTGGGTGGTCGCGGTGTGCTTTTGAGAGCGCAGCATGGACCTCGTCGCTCAACGTGACGTCCAGACCAGCGATGATATGGTCAAGCTGTGCCGAGGTGGTCGCCCCAAAAAGCGGGATATTCGGGAACGGTCGCTCCACACACCACGCCAGTGCCATGTGAACCGGATCAATCCCGTGGTCACGCGCCACTTGCACATAGGCCTCGGCCGCCACAAAGGCCTGCGGGCGCGCGCGCCCGCCCAAGGTGTCGCTTAGTGTGATGCGCGAGCCTTCGGGGACTGCGCCGTCCGAATACTTGCCCGTCAAAAGCCCCGCGGCCAGTGGCGAAAAAGCCAGCAGCGCCACATTTTCCTGATAGCCGACCTCGGCCATGTCGGTGTCATAGTGCCGGCACATCAGCGAATACTCGTTCTGGATCGCAGCCACGCGCGGCCCGCCCGTTGCCTCGGCCGCATCCAGCCAGCGGATCGTGCCCCACGCGGTCTCATTTGACAGGCCAAAGGCGCGGATCTTGCCCTCCTTTACCAGATCGCCCAACACCTCAAGCGTGGCGGCCATTTCCTCTAGCGTCTGCGCCGCGGGGGGTTGTTCGCGCGGATCAAAATGCCAGTTGCGCCGGAAGTGATAATGCGCCCTGTTTGGCCAGTGGAATTGATAAAGATCGACGTAATCCGTCTGCAGCCGCCGCAGTGACCCCTCCAGAACCTCGCGCACCGTGTCCGGCCCGATCCCCTTGCCATCGCGCAGGGCCGAACGTTGGCCAGAATGCTTGGTCGCAATCACCCATTTGTCGCGCTGGCCAGACTTCGCGTTCCAGGTGCCGATGATCGTTTCCGTTAGACCAGCCGTTTCTGCCCGAACTGGATTGACCGGGTACATTTCCGCCGTGTCCATAAAATCGAGACCCGCCGCCATGGCGCGATCAATCTGATCATGCGCATCAGCTTCGGAGGTTTGGGTGCCCCAGGTCATCGTACCAAGACAATAGTTCTGAACCTTGATCCCACTGCGCCCAAGTTCCACCTGCTGCATGTCCATCGCTCCTTTTGCTTGGGCTCTTTAAAGACCGTCCGTCCGGGAACGCCAAGCCCTTTTCATCTTGTCAAAAATACGCAGGCCCGCCGAACGACCACAAAGAATCAGCTTGAGAACAAATATAGAACATTTTACAAAAAACCATGCCTGCCCACGCTACCCATTTGCTGACCCGGACATCGCACCGCCGCCCCGGCGCGGCCCCGGCCCCGTTCCTGAACGATCTGACGCTGGAGCGTGCGCGGGTGCATGAATTCTGCGGGGGGGCCCGGCGACGCCTGGCCTTGAAACTGGCAAGCTCTCTGTCGGGGCCGGTGTTCTGGATCCGACCCGCCTGGAACCCGGTTGCGCTTCATGCCGAGGGGATGTTGAGCTTTGTCGATCCGTCGCGCTTTATCTTCATGACCCCGAAACGGGCCGAGGATCTGCTTTGGACAATGGAAGAAGCGCTCCGCCCCGGCCTTGTGCCCCTGGTGGTCGCGGATCTGCCCGGCCCGCCTGGGCTGACAGCTGTGCGACGCTTGCATCTGGCCGCTGAAACCGGTGCGGCCGACGGGCGGGTCGCACCCTTGGGCCTTTTGCTGACCCCGGAAGATGGCGGCGCGCCTGGGGTGGAAACGCGCTGGTCCCTGTCGGCCAGTCATGGGTCGGGGCGGGATGAAAACTGGGTCCTCGCCCGTGTGCGTGCGCGCATGCAACCCGAAAAGACCTGGCATTTGACGGGCCCCGCCATGGCGCCCGCCTAGGCAACAAGGCTATTCGCCCGATTGACGGGCAGCCTCGCTTGCAACCAGCGCGTTGTACCCCGCCGTGAAGCCGTTCAGCGACAGGCTGAGTTCTACCGTCGCATTCGGCGAGGCGGCTGGCACGATTGTCACACGCGCCGATGCCCCCTGCCGAAAGGAAGCAATCTCCTCGGCGGTTAAGCCAATCCGGGAAAAACACCCGGCCTGGCTGCAAAACGAATAGGGATAGCGTTTGGCCTGCCCGCCATCGACCGCAAGCCGCAAACTGGCCGTCAACAACGTCTCGAGCGGCGTCACGATGTTTGCGCCGGCCACCGCCTGCTGACCTTCGGGCAACGGAAAGAGGTTGATCTCGGCCACGGAATTACCCTCGCCATCCTGCATCAATTGATACAGTTGGCAGACTTCGGCATCTGCACTGTTAAGAACACATCGCAGCTGCCAATCGCCAAAGGTCTCCTTCACGAAAATTCGGCCACGTTCGTTTTCTTCGACCCCCAAGGACAAACCAGGGGGAGATGATTCTTCGGGGGCGGCTTCCTCTTCGGTCGGAGATCCTGCCTCTTCGGCGGGTTCCGGCTCATCTGTCGTATCCTGTGCCCAAGTCAGCGAGGGAAGCGCAAGAGCAACGGCCAGGATCGTAGTTCCGATCAGGTGTTTCATAAGGTGATCCCTATCTGTTTCCTGCGCTCTAGCACGTCGCCGCGCGGCTGTCAGGCGCAAGCAGCTTTGCCTTGCAAAGCCTTGCCGATAAAAGAAAAGGGCCCGATACCGGACCCTTTCCATTTCACTCCCTGCCGGACTGGCCGACTTATTATTGCGCCGAACGGTATGCGGAAGCACCCCACCCGTCAACAGGCAATCGATCAAATTTTTTCAAAGACTTGCAGACCGGACTTCGTCCGCAAAGCCCACCTTACCAGCAGCAAATAAAAAAGCCGCGCCAGTAAGGCGCGGCCAGTCAACAGGGAGGAAATTCCCGCAAACCAAGAAAGGTACATCGGGAATGCAATCGGGGTAGCACAGAATGGTTAACAAGTTATTCTGCGGTCAAAGACTGGACTTTAGGGAAGATAGGGGGCGTTTTGACCGACAGTTTGTTTATCGGAGGCGGTGGTGAGGGGTATGCGGAACCGCAAAGCCTGCTGCTGAAATACGCCAACCGGCATGGATTGATCGCTGGCGCGACCGGTACCGGAAAGACCGTGACACTACAAATCCTGGCCGAAAGCTTCTCGGCGGTCGGTGTTCCGGTTTTTCTGTCAGACGTGAAAGGCGATCTGTCCGGTCTTGCGCGATCAGGGTCGGACAGTTTCAAGCTGCATGACGCGTTTTTGTCCCGCGCCGACAAGATCGGGTTCGGCGACTACAGCTATCAGCAATTCCCTGTCACATTCTGGGACCTGTACGGCGATCAGGGCCATCCGGTGCGCACCACAGTGGCCGAGATGGGCCCGTTGCTGCTGGCCCGCTTGCTAGAACTCTCAGAAGCACAGGAAGGTGTTTTGAACATCGCCTTCCGCGTGGCTGACGAAGATGGCTTGCCGCTTCTGGATTTGAAGGATCTGCAAGCGATGCTGGTTTGGCTTGGCGAAAACCGCGACAGCCTTTCCCTACGCTACGGAAATATTTCGACCGCTTCGGTGGGTGCGATCCAGCGTCAATTGCTTGTTCTGGAAAACCAGGGAGCGACGCAGTTTTTTGGCGAACCGGCGCTTGATCTGGCAGACATCATGCGAACCGACCCGGACGGTAGGGGGCGGATCAACATTCTGGCCGCGAACAAGCTGATGCAGGCACCGCGGCTTTATGCGACCTCGCTGCTGTGGCTTTTGTCGGAACTATTTGAGGAACTGCCCGAAGTGGGCGATCCAGACAAACCGCGCCTTGTGTTCTTTTTTGACGAAGCACATTTGCTGTTTGACGATGCCCCGAAAGCGCTGGTCGAAAAGGTGGAACAAGTCGCCCGCCTGATCCGATCAAAAGGGGTCGGCGTGTATTTCGTGACACAGAATCCAGCTGATGTGCCCGAAGACATTCTGGGCCAGCTTGGCAACCGGGTGCAGCACGCGCTGCGGGCTTTTACGCCCAAAGATCAGAAAGGATTGAAGCAGGCGGCCGAGACCTATCGCACGAATCCGCGCTTTTCGACGGAAGACGCGATCAAGGAAGTCGGCGTGGGCGAGGCAGTGACTTCGATGCTGGAAGCGAAGGGAGCACCTGGCGTGGTTGAGCGGACCTTGATCCGACCACCCTCGTCGCAATTGGGACCCATCAACGACACCGAGCGAAAGGACGTTATCGCAAGCTCACCCGTCTTCGGAAAATATGAGACCGTACAGGACCGGGAAAGCGCCTATGAGGTCTTGCGGGGGCGTGCCGAAAAAGCAGCCGCAGCAGCAGAAGACGCCGAGCGCCACGAAGAAGAGGCCGAAGCGGCAGAGCGCGAATTGAAAAAGGCGCGACGCTATGACGGCAAACAGGTCGGGAGATCAAGTTCAAAGCGATCTTCACGCACAACCAGTGTAGGGGACAAACTGACCACTATGGTTGTCCGGGAACTGACCGGCACAACAGGGCGGCGGATTGTACGCGGCATTCTGGGCGGGTTGTTCAAGGGCCGGTGAGGGCCGAGGGTGCTTTGCCCCCGTGCGGGACCGCGCCCCTCGGGATATTTTTCAACAGGCGAAAGCCCGCGCATTTTCGGCCCTGCCCGGCTAGCTGAGTAGCATGTCGACCGGATTGCAGGCCATGCGTTCCCGTTCGAGCGGATCAATTTCGCGGAAGTATCGTTCAAGATTGTTGCCCGCCCAGAAGCGTGCGACCGAGCCATCGGCAAAACTACCATGCCCCACCGCGGTGCCGCTTTCAGGCTCGAACCAGTTGAAGACGGAACTGCCGACGCGCCCGTCGTCGCAGGTGAATTCAGCAATCCCGATGCCCATAAGTGTGCGACGCCATGTGCCTGTGCACACCGCGCCCGTCACGCTGGTGGCCTGAAGGGGACCGGCATCCTGTCCAAAGGATGCACCGCGAAAATACTCGCCGCTTTCTTCGATACACGCGACAAGTGGTGAGCAATTCATGCGGCCAGGATCACATTGCAAGCCTGCGCCCAGAGCCGGGGTTGCAAGGACACTCGCCAAGAAGAAAGCTCTCATGTATCTCACCGGAAGGATGTTGGCGCTTGGGGGAAAGTTATGGCGGATGGAAGTTTCGGCAAGGGATGTCATCTGAGTTTGATCGACGGGTCCGCTTTCATTTTCAGGGCCTATCACGCGCTGCCCCCCTTGACGCGAAAGTCTGACAGCATGCCGGTGGGCGCAGTTTCCGGCTTCGTCAACATGCTGTGGAAAATGGTTGAAGATAACAAGGGCTCGGACGCACCGACCCATGTGGCGGTTGTCTTTGACAAGGGCTCGCACACGTTTCGGAACGACCTTTATGATCAGTACAAAGCGAACCGGGATGAGATGCCCGAGGATTTGCGCCCGCAGATTCCGCTGACCCGCGAGGCGACGCGCGCGTTCAACATTGCATGCCTTGAGACCGAGGGGTTCGAGGCCGATGACATAATCGCCACCTTGGCGCGGCAGGCCAGTGAGGCGGGCGGACGGGTGACGATCGTGTCCTCGGACAAAGATTTGATGCAACTGGTCGGGGACGGCGTCGAGATGTTCGACGCGATGAAAAACACTCGTATCGGCGTGGAAGGCGTTCACGAGAAGTTCGGTGTTGCCCCTGATCGGGTCATCGATGTGCAGGCGCTGGCAGGCGACAGTGTCGACAACGTTCCTGGCGCGCCGGGGATTGGGGTCAAGACCGCCGCTCTGTTGATCAACGAATATGGTGATCTTGAATCGCTGCTGGCGCGGGCTGAAGAGATCAAGCAGCCCAAGCGCCGCCAGACGCTGATCGATCACGCAGATCAAATTCGGCTGTCGAAGGAATTGGTCACGCTCGATCAACAGATGGACCTGCCCTACGGGCTTGAGACACTAGAGGTGCAAGAGCCGGACCCCGAAGCGCTTTTGTCTTTTCTGACCGAGATGGAGTTTCGCACGATCACGCGCCGTGTCGCTGAGGCGCTTGGCGCAGAAGTCCCGGTGATTGAGGAGACACCGGCGGCCGCACCGGGTGCGGACACACCCCCTGTCGCCCTGCCATTTGAGCCCGAGCAATATGTCTCGATCACCGATGCGGCGACGCTAAGGGACTGGATCGGACGCGCGATGGCGCGTGGCTGGGTCGCGGTCGACACGGAAACCACCGGCCTCAACGAGATGACGGCGGATCTGGTCGGTGTCTCGCTGGCGATTGAAGCGGGTGAAGCGGCCTATATGCCGCTGACACATCGCGCAGCGTCTCAGGATGATCTGTTCGGCTCGGACGAGCTGGCTGAGGGGCAGATGCCTTTGGAGATGGCATTGGGACTTTTGAAACCGCTCCTTGAGGATCCGAGCGTCGTCAAAATCGGGCAGAACATGAAGTATGACGCCAAAATCCTTGTACGCTACGGGATCAATGTGGCGCCGATCGACGACACGCTTTTGATGTCCTATGCCATGAACGCGGGCCTGCACAACCATGGCATGGACTTGCTGTCCGAGCGATATCTTGGGCACCATCCTATTGAAATAAAATCACTTCTTGGGACCGGCAAAAGCCAGATCACGTTCGATCGTGTCCCGGTTGCAGATGCTGTGAAATACGCCGCCGAAGACGCCGACATCACGCTGCGGCTTTGGCAGCAGTTCAAACCTAACCTTCACAAGAAACGCGTCGCGACGGTCTATGAGACGCTGGAGCGTCCTTTGGTGCCGGTTCTGACGGACATGGAGATGGCCGGAATCAAGGTCGACCGGGACGTGCTGTCGCGTATGTCGAACGCCTTTGCCCAAAAGATGGCACAACTTGAGGACGAAATTCACGAGCTGGCCGGGCGCAAATTCAATGTCGGCTCACCCAAGCAATTGGGTGAAATCATGTTTGACGAGCTTGGCCTCACGCTGCCAGACGGCAAGGAACCCAAAAAGGGCAAGACCGGCGCCTATTCAACGGGCGCTGATGTGTTGGAAGATATGGCCACGATCCACGACCTTCCAAAGCGCATCTTGGATTGGCGCCAGTTGTCGAAGCTGAAATCCACCTATACGGATGCTCTGCAGGATCACATGAACGCGGATACCGGACGCGTGCATACCTCGTATTCGATTGCTGGTGCGAATACCGGGCGCCTGGCCTCGACCGAGCCAAACTTGCAGAACATTCCGGTGCGTACCGAAGAAGGACGCCGCATTCGCGAGGCGTTCGTGGCCACCGACGGGCACTCGTTGGTCAGTCTGGATTATAGCCAGATCGAGCTGCGGATCCTTGCGCATATTGCGGGAATCGATGCACTGAAAGAAGCGTTTCGCGATGGCCAGGACATTCACGCGACCACCGCGTCCGAGATGTTCAACGTGCCTCTGGACGAAATGACCCCAGATGTGCGGCGACAGGCAAAGGCCATCAATTTCGGCGTAATCTATGGGATCTCGGGCTTTGGACTTGCGCGCAACCTTCGCATCCCGCGGGCCGATGCACAGGGCTTCATCGACCGATATTTCGAACGGTTCCCGGGGATCCGCACATATATGGATGACACAGTTGCCTTCGCGAAAGAACATGGGCATGTCGAAACGCTTTTTGGGCGGAAAGTTCACACACCCGAGATCAACAACCGCGGCCCGCATGCAGGCTTTGCCAAGCGCGCCGCGATCAATGCACCGATACAGGGAACGGCTGCTGACATTATTCGCCGGGCCATGATCCGAATGCCCGCTGCCATCGCTGATCTCCCCGCACGGATGCTTTTGCAGGTGCATGACGAGTTGCTGTTCGAAGTCGAGGACAGCGCGGTTGACCCGTTGATCGACATTGCGCGGACCGTCATGGAAACGGCCACCCTGCCTGCCATTTCTTTGGATGTTCCCTTGGTGGTCGACGCCGGGCGTGGTCAAAACTGGGCCGAGGCACATTGAAAAATGCTGCATGCGCGAATAAAAGGGACTTTGCACACGCGGAAATTGCAGTTTATGTGCAGATGACCTAGCGGAAGTCTCTGAATCTTAACAAAAACTGCCTTTTTTCTGCCGTTATTCGGTTTTTTTCTTGACACAATCTGCACATTTCCTGCACATTGCAGGTGTGGTTGGTGAATTGGGGGGTAACGAGTTCCTTGTACCAAAGAACTTTTAAGTGAGTGAGAGGGCTAGTTTTCAGCTCAATAGCGGTTCGCTGACAGGCGGGCCGCTATTTCTTTTGTGACCACCCAAACCTTGCCAAGTGCGGCCCGCGCATCAAAACTGCATAAGGGGCGGAGCAAGGGACTAAGCACTGATGGAGAGTGGTACACGGCCTGTCAAAGGCACACGCAAGATGATCGCCAGCATGACGCCCGTCCTTCAGCCAGGTGTTTTTGTCTTTTGCACAATGCTTCACAATGACGATGCGCAGGCCGCTGTCAGCTTGGCGCGCGGGTCATTTGCGGAAGACGAGGGGATGTCTGTGATCCTGCCAAAGGCCGACGCAGACCGGCTTGGGTTGGTGTATGACACGGAAATGCGTCAGATCACGCTTATGGTGTTTTCGTCGCTGACGGGGGTTGGGTTGACCGCAGCGGTCACGACTGAACTTGCGCGCGACAAGATACCGGCCAACGTTGTGGCGGCCACGCAGCATGATCATGTATTCGTCCCGTCAAAATACGCGGACCGCACCATGACGCTGCTTCGAAACCTGCAGGCGCGGGCCCGTGACGGCGGCTGACGCGCCGCATGTTCAGATCGAAACGCTGGACGATCTGCGGGACTGGCTGACAGCACATCACGCCGATAGCGGATCAATATGGTTGGTCACGTACAAGAAGCCGCACTCGTCATACATACCCTGGGGTGAGGTCGTGGCCGAGCTATTGTGTTGGGGCTGGGTCGATAGTGCCGTTCGCGGGATCGACGAGATGCGGTTCAAACATCTTATTTCACCGCGAAAAGAGACCTCGGCCTGGTCAGCCGTCAACAAGGCGTTGGTGGCGCAAATGCGCGCCGAAGGCCGAATACAAACTGCGGGCGAGGCCAAGATTACAGCCGCCGAAGCAAACGGGATGTGGGTGTTCCTGGACGATGTCGAACGCTTGGAAGTCCCCGACGACTTGGCACAGGCGCTTGGGCCCCACCGGGACACATGGGAAGGCTGGTCGCGTTCGATCAAGCGCGCCTGGCTTGAACAGATCAAGACTGCTAAAACTGCGCCGACCCGCCTGAAACGGATCGCAACCTGCGGCGAGGCCGCGCGCGTGAACCTAAAGAATGGCGGCTTGCGGTGATGACGCGCCCAAATCCATGGTTTTCAGGGCTATAAGACCGAACCGACCCGGATGTCCCCTTTCCCCTGCCCCGCCAGTCTTTTAAGACGACGGCGATACACAGTGGGGGCCGCATGTCAGAACCAGAAATCACCGACGCGCTGATTGCAGCACATGGGTTCACGCCCGAAGAGTATCAGGAAGTTCTGAACATTCTGGGCCGAGCGCCCAACTTCACCGAGATGGGCATCTTCTCGGCAATGTGGAACGAACATTGCTCGTACAAATCCTCGAAGAAATGGCTGCGAACACTGCCGACCGAAGGCCCGCAGGTGATCTGTGGACCGGGCGAAAACGCAGGGGTTGTCGACATCGGCGACGGGCAAGCGGTGATCTTTAAGATGGAGAGCCACAATCACCCGTCCTATATCGAACCCTATCAAGGTGCGGCGACTGGCGTCGGAGGTATCCTGCGCGATGTCTTTACCATGGGCGCGCGGCCCATCGCGGCGATGAATGCCCTGTCTTTCGGCGAACCAAGCCATCCAAAGACCAAGCGCCTTGTGGCAGGCGTCGTCGAAGGGATCGGCGGCTATGGCAATGCCTTCGGCGTCCCAACTGTGGGCGGAGAGGTGCGGTTCCATAAAGCCTATAATGGCAATTGTCTGGTGAATGCCTTTGCTGCCGGATTGGCCGACGCGGACAAGATTTTCTATTCCGCGGCCAGCGGTGTGGGCATGCCGGTCGTTTATCTCGGTGCCAAGACCGGGCGTGACGGTGTTGGCGGCGCAACGATGGCCTCAGCCGAATTTGACGACACAATCGAGGAAAAACGTCCAACTGTTCAGGTCGGCGATCCGTTTACCGAAAAGCGCCTGCTCGAAGCTTGTTTGGAGTTGATGCAGACCGGCGCCGTGATCTCGATCCAAGATATGGGGGCCGCTGGCCTGACCTGCTCGGCTGTCGAAATGGGCGACAAGGGGGGGTTGGGCGTTCAGCTTAACCTTGATGCCGTGCCCCAGCGCGAGACCGACATGACAGCCTATGAGATGATGCTGTCGGAGAGCCAGGAACGCATGCTGATGGTCCTGAATCCCGAACTTGAGGGTGACGCGAAGGCCATCTTTGAGAAATGGGACCTGGATTTCGCAGTTGTGGGCGAAACACTGGCCGAAGACCGCTTCCTGGTCATTCACGGCAACGAGGTGAAAGCGGACCTGCCCTTGTCAAAATTGTCTTCAACTGCGCCCGAATATGACCGTGCCTGGGTCCCGACGCCCGCGCAGACCCCTTATGTCATCAGCGACGCAGTCGCTGCCCTAGACGCGGTCGATGGGCTAAAGGCCCTGATCGGGTCGCCAAACTATGCGCGAAAGCAATGGGTTTGGGAGCAATACGATTCTCAGGTCATGGCCGACACAGTACAGGCGCCCGGGCTGGGTGCCGGCATCGTCCGGGTCCACGGGTCAGACAAGATGCTGGCCTTCACTTCGGACGTGACGCCGCGCTACGTGCGTGCGAACCCGGTCGAGGGTGGCAAACAGGCCGTTGCCGAAGCTTTTCGGAACCTGTGCGCTGTCGGGGCACAGCCTTTGGCAACGACCGACAACATGAACTTCGGAAACCCCGAAAAACCCGAGATCATGGGCCAGTTCGTCGGCGCGATCGAGGGGATCGGTGCCGCCTGCGTGGCACTGAATATGCCGATCGTCTCGGGCAATGTCTCGCTTTACAATGAAACAGACGGCCAGCCGATCTTGCCGACGCCTACAATTGGCGCTGTTGGATTGATCCCGCACGAAGATCAGGTGATCGCAGGCGTCGCGCAGGACGGTGATTTTCTGCTGCTGTTGGGTGAGACGACTGGACATCTGGGCCAGTCTGCCTTGCTGAGTGAAGCCTTTGGCCTTGAAGACGGCGATGCACCCAACGTCGATCTGGTGGCCGAACGGCAGAACGGCGATTTCCTTCGCAACAGTTATTCCCTGGTTCACACCGCAAGCGATGTGTCGGACGGTGGGATCGCCCTTGCAGCCTTCGAGATGGCCGATGCCGCCGGGCTTGGTGTTACCGTTGAATTGTCGGGGATTGATCAATTGTTTGGCGAAGATCAGGGGCGGTATCTGATCGCGTGCGGGTTCGATCAAGCGGAAGCCTTGATGACCGCCGCCGGCCAAGCCGATGTCGCAATCACGCAGATCGGCCGGTTCGGTGGGGACACAGTCCGCCTTGGCGCCGCATCGGCGCCGCTGGCCGAGCTTGCGGCGCTTTATCGTTCGGCTTTCGCGGATCAGGTCGCGTGACCGGTACGCGGGTTGATTTGGCGACTTGGCCCCGTGCAGAACAATTCAGGTTCTTTCGCGGCTATGACCGTCCGCACTATGCGACCACCGTGCGAGTGAATGTCACGGCGCTGATGCATGCCCGCCGCGCGACCGGTGTTTCACCCTTTCGCCACACGATCTGGGCCATCGGGCGCGGACTGCATGCCGTGCCCGAGCTTTGCATGCGCTTCAAGGGCGACAGCGTCACGCAGTACCGGCGGCTCTTGCTGTCACCCACGATCCCTCTGGAAAACGGCGATTTTCGCTATACATATCTGGCGTGGAACCCGGACCGCACTCGCTTTGATGGACACGCCGCCGAGAAAATCACCGAAGTGCGCGAGGGTGCGCCCTTGAACGCGAATGACGGTTCTATCGAAGACGTGGCCTATCTGTCATGCATGCCGTGGCTTGACTACACATCGCTCGACAATGCCTTGCCCGGTCCAGACGACTGTATCCCCCGCGTGACCTGGGGCAAAATCGTCGAAACCGCGACAGGGTATGAGATGGCGATGACGTTGCAGGTCCATCATGCCCTTGTGGACGGGCGGCAGGTTGCTGTGTTCTTTTCGGAAACAGAAGCCGCATTGGCATCGTTGGATTGATCATCGCAATCTTGCGGGCGTGGCATCTGGGTCCTAAATTGCAGTTATCAAAAGGAGCCAACCGCCCATGCCAATGCAGGCCAATGAAATTGAAATGCTGCTGCGCGAAAGCTTTCCCGACGCTCAAATCGAGGTTGGGGGCAGCGACGGCGTCCATATGTCAGCCGTCGTCGTCGATGAAAGCTTTCGGGGCATGAACCGTGTCCAGCAACAGCGATTGGTCTATGCAGCGCTTAAAGGCAAGATGGACGGCCCCGACGGGGCGCTACATGCGCTCGCCCTGACGACACGGGCACCCGACTGACAAGGTCCCGTGATTCCACAACTTCTCTACCTCCTCGGTTTGCTTCTTCTGGCTGTGCTCGCGCTCAGAAGCGTCCGTGCAGCTTCAGCGCCCACGCGTTCGAATGTGGTACCGGGCACGGAAACGGGCACGCTCGAGGCCTATTTTGCAAGGATCGAGGCATTGGCCGCCGAAGGCAAAGGCGGATATTTCGTCACTGCAAAAGAAGCGGATGGCCCGCGTTTCATTCAAGTGGCCGCCGGACGGGACCGCGAGGGTCTTTTGCGGTTTCGGTTCGACCTACCGGTGACCGACTGGTCCCGGGCCTATGCTGTACGGGTCGAGGCCGAGGCCCGGCACCGCGGATTGGAGCCGTATCGTAACCCGGATGACGGCATGACCTTTCTTGACATCGATTTCCCAACTTCGGGCGATCACGCAGTCTTCGCTCGCTGGGTCGTCGCGGATGTCTTCGGGCTGCCCACAACCACCCGTTTCGAGATCACGTGGGGCTGAGCACTGGCACTCGCCCCCAAAGCCCACTATGTCCAGAGAAACCGCTTCAAGGAGACTTGGCCAATGACCGCCGAAACACAGATCAAGGAAACCGTAGACAGCAACGATGTCGTTCTGTTCATGAAGGGCACAAAAACCATGCCGCAATGCGGTTTTTCCTCGCGCGTGGCAGGTGTTCTCAACTTCATGGGCGTCGAATATCAGGACGTGAATGTCCTCTCTGACGACGGTGTTCGGCAGGGTATCAAGGACTTCTCGGACTGGCCGACCATTCCCCAGCTTTACGTCAAAGGCGAATTCGTCGGCGGATGTGACATCATAACCGAGATGACGCTGTCGGGCGAATTGGATCAGCTCTTTGACGACAAGGGTGTCGGCTATAACAAAGATGCCGCCAACCAGATCCGCGAACACAACGGCTGAGAAATGTACGTCGTCACAGTGACGTTTTGCCTGTTTGCAGAGCACACGGAAGCATTTCTGGCCGCGATCCGCCAAAACGCGCAGCAGTCGCTGAGCGACGAACCGGGCTGCCACCGATTTGACGTCGCCATCGGTGAAGACGGCCCAACGACGGTGTTTCTTTACGAGCTATACACCGACCGCGCCGCGTTTGAGGCGCATCTTGCCAGCGACCACTTCAAGGTGTTCGACGCGAATGCCGCGCCTTGGGTCGCCAGCAAAGAAGTCGCGACCTTCCTGCTGGAGAACTGACGACCGATCAGGCGCTGCGCTTTTCCGTATGCGTTTCAACCTCGTACAATGCCGGTAAGTGGTCACTGATGTGATCTTTCAGAACGGGATAGGCATCGACCATGCGCAGACAGGTGTGCTTTTCCATTAGCAAGACCTTGGTGTCCTCCAAAGCACGCACCGACGAGCGGCGGCGATCCTGTCCAAAAAGGACACCCTCGCCGAAATGATCGCCTGCGCCAAGATGCAGCGTAACCACGCGCCCATCCTCGCCCATATGGCTCAGTTCGACTGCGCCTGAGACAATGTTATAGACACCATCGGCACGGTTCCCGGCCTCGTAAATGCGATCCCCGGCACTGTAATGCGCAAAGCGCGTCGCAGCAGGTACATTGCCCTTCAACTGAACCACCGAGCGGGCCGCAAGCGCGTCCATGACCCAGTTCAGCATGACACGCACCTTCGTGCTGAACCCCGGCAGGAAGCCCACGTAATAGGCGCGCCACAGCAACCATGCAGGGAAGCCGGACAGCTTGATGCCCAAAACCTCGGCCACACCACGGCGCGCGCCAAGCGATGCCATCGCGCCCTTTGATTTATAGGCAAACGGTGCCGGGTCTGCATGACGGATATAGGCTGCGATGTTTCTGGCAAGACAGCTGGCTTCCTGCACAGCGAACTGTGCGGTGGGTGGCGCAAAGTCGGCACGTTCACTCGCGCCGTCCTTCATCGGGATAAGGGCACAATCGCCGATGGACCACACATTCGTGTGTCCTTTGGCTTGCAAGGTGCGCTCGACAGCGATCCGTCCGCCCTCCTGCTCCAGTCCCATCGCCGCCACGACAGGCGAAGGTCCATTTCCAATCGTCGCGACAATGGTCCGGGTCGGAATATGCGTGCCATCAGAAAGTGTTAGCCGGGTGCCTGTGGCCGAAGCGACGCCACTGCCCAGCATGATTTCGATCCCGCGGGCCTCAAGTTGTTTTTTTGCATATCTCCCAAGGCTTTCCGGTAATTCGCCCAGGACACGGTCAGCATATTCAATGACAACCACGCGCACTTCGTCGGGCGAGATGTTGGGATAGAATTTGAGCGAACGGTCGATAAGCTCTTTCAACTCGCCAACCGTTTCAACACCCGAGAATCCAGCGCCCACCACAGTAAAGGTCAGGGCTTCGCGTTTGACTTCGGGCAAGCTGGTAATTTCGGCATGTTCGAGCTTTTCGATGACATGATTGCGCAAGTGGCGCGCATCTTCGAGGTCTTTGATTGTCAGCGCATGGTCGGCAAGGCCCGGCATCCGCGACAAGTCCACCACCTGACCAAGGGCAACCACGAGATGGTCATAAGGCACCTCGGTCGGGCGCCGCTGGACGCCCTGAAAAACAGTGACCAACCGTCGTTCAAAGTCGACTGCGTGCACGCGCGCCTTGCGGACGAATACATCCTTCAGAAGCGCGCGAAGAGGCGTAACCGCATGCGGCGCCGTGATGGAACCGGCCGCTACTTCAGGCAGTAACGGCTGAAAGACAAAGTAGTTTTCTTCGCTTATCAGCTCGACCTCTGCGGTCGGGCCTAACTGCTTCTTGATTTCGCGAGCGGCAAAGAGGCCGGCGAAACCGCCGCCAAGAATAACAATACGCTGAGACATAACATTTTCCTCTCAATTCTGACATAAGCACTAAGAGGAAAAATGCAAATTTCTTTTTTAATTCAATGGTATACGATGGTATCCATTATCCGCCGGCAGCCATGAGCTTTTCTTCTGCCGCTTCGGCAATCGCTTCCGCGCGCGCAGCCAGTTCGGCCATGGTATCTGAGACTTCGTTTGGGATTACGGCCACTTCACGCATTTCGGGCGCTGGTTTGGGACGGTTCTGAAGCTCCTCGATCCAGGCTTCCTGCTGGGCGATCTTGTCTTCCATGCTTTTCATCTGATCTTCGGACCCGGCATGTTTGTCGGCCAGCATCAGACCCGCCATCAGCAGCATCCGCGATTCAGGTAAGCGCCCGATTTGTTCCATCAGGTGCTTGGCTTCATTATCGAGAAGGTCAGCTGCAGATTGTAGAAAATGCTCCTCGCCTTCCTGGCATGCCACCGCAAAGGTCCGTCCGCCGATCTGGATGTTCACTTCGGGCATCTCAGGCCTCCTTCAACACAGGTTCAAGCGTGGCGAGGATTTCCTCGATCTCGGCCCGCTCGGCGGCGCGCGCCGCGCGCAAGTCTTCGATTTCCGTAACCATGGCCGCGTTGACGGCGTCCGCGTCCCCAACGCCCTGGGCATTGGCTTCCCGCAACGCACCGTTTGAGGTGCGAAGCTCATCGTTCACACTTTTAAGCCGTTGCACTTCCGCGTCGCGGGTCGCAAGTGCGGCTTTCAGGTCAGAGACACTGTCTTCAAGCGTTCGCACAGTCTGTTCCTGCGTTTCCTTGATCGCGCGCACCCGCTCTTCGAGTTGCCGATTAGCAACCCGCTCGGCCTCTAGCTCGGACTTCAGGGCCGAGGCGTCACCGCTTTCCCCTGCGCTTAGTTTATCAAGCGCTTGCGCGGCCCTGTCCAAAGCCGCCGTAATGCGGCGCTCGTACTCTGCGATATCGTCCATAGCTTGTCCCAGCCGTTTTCTTGTTGCACCGGTTAACCAATCGAATCATGATCTTGGCGCTTGCCCTTCGTGCGAGAATACCTGAAGCGCGCATGTTTTCACCCCCCCAATTCATCAAGACATATCGGCGTCCCTTGCACTCGGGTCCCGGGCTGGTATCAACCGCACACCACACAGACAGGCTTAAGGGACGGCACGCATGGAACTCGCGACGCTTAAGGAATTGCATCCGGATCACTTCGCCCGCGCAACGGCGATCCGCACATTGGCCATCGATGCGGTTCAGGCAGCAAACTCAGGTCACCCGGGTATGCCGATGGGTATGGCCGATGTCGCGACGGTCCTGTTCGAGAAGCACCTTAAATTTGACGCTTCGGCCCCAAATTGGGCCGACCGTGACCGGTTTATCTTGTCTGCAGGCCATGGGTCGATGCTG
>JBCCCA010000044.1:0-17941 GCA_039033735.1 Pseudomonadota bacterium | reverse complement strand
GGATGGTTTGTCGGTGCATTTGACTGGCATAGCGCCGGATGAGGCCACGCGTTTTGCCGCCCTATCAACGGCGGGCAGCGTCGTGGATGCATCTCGGATCAATGATGAAATGGGTGTCGTGGCCGCCGCCGCGATTGCACCACCTGAGTTCACAATTGAGATTCTGAAGAACGAAGACGGCGTTTCGTTGATCGGCCTTGTGCCGCTTGTCTCGGATCCCGAAACGATTGTGTCTGGCGTTGCCTCGGCCGTGCGAGGCGCACCTGTATCGGACCTTCTGGAGGCGGCTGACTTTCCGGTTCCCGACGGTTGGGATGCTGCACTCTCCTACGGGATCGAGGTGCTGGACACAGTTCCGCGATCCAAAATGACCGTTGGTCCCGGTACCCTTGCGATCAAGGCGGTTGCCGAAAGTGAAGAGGATCGCGATCGATTGGAGCGGCGGCTGCGGCGCAATGCGCCCAACGGAGTATCAGTAGAGTTGGCGATCACCGCTCCGCGTCCAGTGGTCGCGCCGTTCATCTTGCGAGCTGTGCTTGCGGAGAATGGCGGGCGTTTCGACGCTTGCACGGCGGACAGTGAAGCTTCGCTCGCGAGAATTTTACAGGCTGCTGCAGCCGTTGGAGTAGCGGGTGGGGCCAATTGCATTCTGGGGTTGGGAACGCCGTCGACAGAGTGGAGCCAAGCCTCGGTCGCCAGTCTTGAAGCCCTCGGCGCGCTCGGTGCGGGCACGGTCACATTGTCCAACGCAGACGTCGCACTTGTGGCACCGCAAGGAATACCCGAACAAACCTTCGAGCGGATTGCAGCCGACTTGGAAGCTGCACTCCCTGCCGTATTCTCGCTATCAACGTATTTGCCGGAAACAACTGCCGAACCAGAGGAGGGCGATGGAGCCCCACCCGAGTTCGTGGCAACACGGTCGCCCGAAGGTCAGGTCCAGCTGCGCGGGCGACTTAGCGACGAAACGATGCGCTCTGCCGTTGTCAGCTTTGCTGAGGCGCAGTTTGGCGCCGAGAATGTGTCGCCAGCCACGCGGCTAGATACTAACGTACCCTCAGGCTGGCCGCGGCGTGTAATGGCCGCGTTGTCAGCTTTGGAGAAGTTGCACAATGGCGTTGCAACCGTCACCAATGATAGGATCGAAATTCGTGGCATGACTGGCGATCAGAATGCGCAGGGCGAAATTGCTGGCCTTTTATCCCAATCACTTGGCAGCGCAATAAGCTATGATCTTGATGTCACCTACCGCGAAACGCTTGACCCTCTAGCGTCGATCCCAACTCCGGCTGAGTGCATTCAGCAACTGAACGCGACTGCCGAAGCTCGAAAGATCACATTTGCCCCTTCCTCATCTGATATCGAGGATGATGCGCAAGAGACAATCGATAGCATCGCAGAAATTCTGCGCGAGTGCCAGGGGACAGAGATCGAGATTGGTGGCCATACCGACAGTCAGGGCCGCGAGATCATGAATGAGCAACTTAGCCAGGCCCGCGCAGATGCTGTCTTGAATGCCATCATGGCACGCCGCGTTCTTGTCTCAAGCTTGTCTGCGAAAGGCTATGGCGAAAGCCAACCAATCGCTGACAATGATACCGAGGACGGGCGGGAAGCCAACCGTAGGATTGAATTCAAACTTGTCGATGACGACAAGCTGGATGAAACCGATGACGCATCGTTAGATGACCAGAACGCTAGCGAAGAAGAGGGCAGCGAATGAACGGCGCCGAATTTATTGCCGCCACAGCGGCCATTCTTTTCATGGCATTTCTGGCCGGCTGGTTCACCCACTGGCTGATATCGCGGATTACGCGTGTGACACGGTCTGATATGGATGACCTCGACAAAATGGCCCAGGAACTGCATCAGGCCGAGGAGGCCCACGATCAAGCGACGTCTTATTTCCAGCAGCGCGAAGCCGAACTGACCAATAAGTTGCGTGAAACCGAAGCCGAGCTTGATGCAGCTATGGACGGCTTACGCACGGCGCGAACGGAAGCCGAGGAGCTGCGAGGCTATGTCGAGCGTTCGCGCCAGATGTAGTCCAAGCATTCACGACCAAGCAACCGGCCGCCTTTAGAAATCCAGGTTCTCAACGCTTAGGGCGTTTTGCTGAATGAACTCGCGGCGGGGCTCGACCACGTCACCCATGAGTTTGGTGAACAAGTCGTCGGCTTCAGCCAAATCCTGGACTTTCACCTGAAGAAGTGTGCGCGCCTCGGGGTCCAACGTCGTCTCCCAAAGCTGATCCGGGTTCATTTCACCCAGACCCTTGTAGCGTTGCAGGCTGAGGCCCTTTTCGCCCTCGTCCAGAATGGTGGCAAGGAGATCGAGCGGGCCACTGACAGGGGCCACACGGTCTTTGCGAACAAGATTTGCCGGATTGCCGTACACCTCTTGCAAGGCCTCAGTGTGACCGCCAAGCCTTCGCGCTTCGCCCCCACGCAGTATTGGTCCGTCCAGCGTCCGCACTTCTTCGACACCGCGAAGACTTCTTGCCAAGCGAAGACCCTTGTCTTGAGTGATACGCCCCTGCCATCCACGCTCGTATTCAAGCGCAACAAGATCAAGGCGCGCGGCAACAGCATCCGCTGCTCCCTGCAAGTCCCGGTCGACCTGACCGGGATGGAACGCTCCCGCGATTGCAGCTTGCTCCAAGATGGTATGTGGGTAATGCGTTGGAAACGCTTGCAAAACACGCCTCACTTGGCGGGCGTCTTCCACAACGCGAAGAAGATCCTGGCCCATGATCTCCTCGCCGCTGGCAAGCCGAAGCACGGCGCCATCGACACCCATTTGGATCAGGTAGTCATCAAGCCCAGCCTGGTCTTTCAAATAAACCTCGGACTTCCCCCGCGCCACTTTGAAAAGGGGCGGCTGCGCTATGTAGAGGTACCCACCTTCGATGATCTCAGGCATTTGGCGGAAGAAGAAGGTCAGAAGCAAGGTCCGGATATGGGCACCGTCAACGTCCGCATCCGTCATGATGATAATCTTGTGGTACCGCAGCTTTGCGATGTCGAACTCATCCCGCCCAATACCCGTCCCCAAAGCCGTGATCAGTGTCCCAATCTCTTGGCTGGAAAGCATCCGATCAAACCTGGCGCGCTCAACATTGAGGATCTTACCACGAAGTGGGAGAACTGCCTGGTTCGCCCGCGCGCGGCCCTGTTTTGCAGAACCGCCTGCGCTGTCACCCTCGACCAAAAACAGTTCGCGAAACTCGGGGTTTTTTTCCTGACAATCCGCCAGCTTGCCCGGCAGCGATGCGACATCAAGCGCAGACTTCTTGCGCGTCATTTCGCGGGCCTTGCGCGCGGCTTCCCTGGCAAGGGCAGCTTCAACGATCTTGGAAACGATAGTTTCCGATGGGCCAGGGTTTTCTTCAAACCACTCGCCCAGTTTCTCGTTCATCAGGCTTTCGACAGCAGGGCGCACTTCCGAAGACACCAGCTTGTCTTTGGTCTGACTGCTGAACTTTGGGTCGGGGACTTTCACTGACAGCACGCAGGTCAGCCCTTCGCGCGCATCTTCGCCCGTGAAGCTTACCTTTTCCCGTTTCGCTGCCTTGCTGGTGCCCGCATGGTGGTTGAGCGTACGCGTCAGGGCGCCCCGGAAGCCTGCCAGATGCGTGCCCCCATCGCGCTGCGGAATGTTGTTGGTAAACGGAAGGACATTTTCATGATACCCATCATTCCACCACATGGCGACTTCCACGGTGATGCCGTCTTTCTCGCCTGTCACGAAGATGGGCTCGTCAATCAATGGCGTCTTCGAACGATCAAGATAGCGGACGAATTCCCGAACACCGCCGTCATAGAAAAACTCTGATTCCAGCGGTACAGCCGGACGTTCATCGCGCAGATGGATCCGAACGCCCGAGTTCAGAAAAGCCAGCTCTCGCAGCCGATTTTCCAGCGTCTTAAAGCTGTATTCGAGGTTCGAGAACGTCTTGGTTGACGCAAGAAAGCGTACCTCGGTCCCTTTTCTGTCACCCGCATCGCCGACAACTTTCAGATGCTCGACTGTTTCACCACCTTCAAACCGGGCAATGTGCTCTTTTCCGTTTCGCCAGACGCGCAACTCAAGCCAGTCAGACAGCGCATTCACTACCGAAACACCAACGCCATGAAGGCCGCCGGACACTTTGTAGGAATTCTGATCAAACTTACCGCCAGCATGCAGTTGGGTCATGATGACCTCAGCGGCCGACACGCCCTCTTCCGGGTGCAAATCTACAGGAATGCCGCGACCATTATCACTGACGGAAATGCTGTCATCTGCGTGAACCGTGACGGTCACACGATCCGCATGACCCGCCAAAGCTTCGTCAATTCCGTTATCAACGACCTCGTAGACCATATGGTGCAAACCCGAGCCGTCGTCAGTGTCCCCAATATACATTCCAGGACGCTTGCGAACTGCTTCTAAGCCTTTGAGAACTTTGATTGAATCGGCGCCGTATTCCGTTTGCGTCGAAGCGGCCTCAGACATGCCGTTTTTCCTTATTGTTATCGCAGTAAATATAGGCATTTTTGCAAGGTTTGTCACGCCTTTGACACTATATTTAGTAGTCAGGCAGTGATGCCGGGATCACAGGTTTCAGCATGCCGTCGTTTTCCAATTTTTTGCGTGAAGCACCAATCACGGAGAGGTGTGCCCGGCATCGAAAAACTATGCTAGGATCGCTCCATGAAACACTTTCTACCCCTCCTCTTCGTAGCCGCACCTGTTATGGCGGACGACGCTGTTATCGAAGCCGCCGAGGCTCGGCCCTCGGGAGGGGCCTGGACCTTTTCCGTGACGCTCTCACATGGCGACACAGGGTGGGACGACTATGCCGACGGCTGGCGCGTCGTCGACGCAGATGGCTCAGAACTTGGGATGCGTGTCCTTTACCACCCCCATGTCGAAGAGCAGCCGTTTACCCGTTCTCTCAGCGGGGTTGCGATACCTGATGGCCTCGATACGGTTTTCATAGAAGCGCGCACAAACGCCAACGGCTGGGGTGCGGCACGCTTTGAAGTTTCGCTGAAATAGCACAAGACCTCAGTTTTGACATGAGTGGTCTGGGCAGATCGCCGCTTCTGGTCTAGTCACCTGTTCATGAGCAAGACGATATTGATCCTCAACGGACCTAATTTGAACCTTCTTGGCAAGCGGCAGCCCGAGATTTACGGCGCGACCACTTTGAAGGACGTGGAAGCACTTTGTTCCGCCGCCGCCAAGGCATTTGGCGCGTCTATCGATATGCGGCAGTCCAACCATGAGGGTGCTTTGGTGGACTGGATCCAAGAGGCACGCGAAGCGATGGACGGCATCGTCATCAATCCGGGCGCTTATTCGCACACATCAATCGCAATCCTTGATGCGCTTAACACATTCGAAGCTCCGGTGATCGAGGTCCATATCTCGAACATCCACAGTCGCGAGGAATACAGACACCATTCCTACGTATCCCATCGCGCGGACGGTGTCATCGCAGGTTGCGGTATTGAAGGTTATGTCTTCGCAGTGCAGAGGCTTGGAACGATGTTGGGATAGACTAATGATGCGGATCGCCATCACAGACTTCGCTTTGCGGAATTGGCAGGACGGCGCAAGCACTCGTATTGTTGGATTGACGCCAGGCGAACTTGTGGACCTGTGCAAGGCGTCGGATCGGCCGCTTGAAGACGGCTACGCGCCCTTTTGCAAACATCTTTTCCTTCGGAACGTAAGCCCAACCCGCGCAGCTTTTGCCGCGATCACAGAGGACACACGACCGTTTCTACAGTCTGGTTACGTGACCCGCCGCGACGGCGAACGCGCCGTACTGGAGCGATGGTTCGAGGGGCTTGAGGCTCCGGTTGCCGGCTGGCTGGATATCATTCTTTACAGTTACGAACAGCTCTTGGCCGAAGCGCGGGACTATCCCAGCGCGCAGACCGTGCCTGAGTGCGACTGGGGCATAGTGTCAATTATCGGCGTTCTTGAGCCAGCAGAACCGCCAATGCCGCCGATCACGCAAATGCGGAACGCTCTGGGCCGCGGTGAAGGCGGTTCCGGGGTGCCAATCGACGTCGGATCTTACGATCAGGCCGTTGCGTTTTGGGAGGCGCACGCCGCCATTCGCTAGTCCTCTCCCAAGTGCCGCTCGCCCCTGAGTTTTGCCAGTCCAATCTGCTGCTGTCTTTCCCGAAATCGGGCGCGATCTGCATCTGTAAAACTGCTGATGCACTGATGGCAGGATACACCCGCTTCATAGCTGGAATGGGTCTTGTCAGCCTCGGATATCGGTCGGCGGCACGCATGGCAAAGATCATAGAGACCCTGCTCAAGGCCATGCCCGACGGACACCCGACCGTCAAACACAAAGCACTCACCGGTCCACGCACTTTGATCCTTGGGAACCTGTTCCAAATACTTCAGGATACCGCCCCTCAGATGAAAGACATCCTCGACCCCTTCAGCCATCAGGTAGTTAGTCGCTTTTTCGCAGCGGATACCACCCGTGCAGAACATTGCAACTTTTTTACCCATGAACCTGTCCGCGTTGGCCTTCCACCAATCGGGAAATTCGCCGAAGGCAGCGGTCTCAGGATCGACTGCACCCTCAAACGTTCCGATCGCGACCTCGTAGTCATTGCGGGTGTCGATGGTGATCACATCATCACGTTCGATCAGCGCATTCCAATCTGCCGGATCGACATAGGTGCCAACCGCTGCGGTCGGGTCGACATCCGGCTGGCCCATCGTGACAATCTCGCGTTTGAGGCGAACCTTAAGCCTTTGAAAGGGCATCGCATCTGACGTGCTTTCCTTCCACTCGATATCGCTGCAACCTGGCAAAGTCTGTATGTGTGCCAGCACGTCGTCGATGGCCGAACGCGTGCCTGCAATGGTTCCATTGATGCCTTCCTTGGCCAGCAAAAGCGTTCCCTTCACCCCGCTTTTGCATGCGATTGATGCAAGCGGTGCTTTCAAGGCTTCGGGGTCCTTGAACGATGTGAATTTGTAAAGTGCGGCGACAGTAAACATGGAGAGCTTCCTAGCGGTCGGGCCCCTTGGCTTGCAAGGGTCTGCTTTTCTGCGCAGTACTGAGCTCACCGTAAAACTGTCAAAGGAGCGGAGTGACCATGCGAGCAGCGAACGAAGCCATCCTGGTAATCGATGTTCAGAATGATTTCTGTCAAGGTGGTGCACTTGCCGTTGCCGGAGGGGATGAGATTGTCGCCCCAATCAATGCGATGGTACCCGAGTTTCCGGTTCGTGTATTTACCCAGGATTGGCACCCGTCCGATCACCTGAGCTTCGCATCACAACATGATGCGGACCCTATGACGACAACAGAAATGTCTTATGGGACGCAAGTTTTATGGCCTGACCACTGCATCATTGGCTCGGATGGTGCTGCGTTTCACCCGAAACTCAGCCTGGACGGTGCCGATTTGATCATCCGGAAAGGCTTTCGGCGTGAGATCGACAGCTATTCTGCGTTTTTTGAGAATGATCGGACGACCCCAACGGGTCTGGAAGGCTACCTGCGCAGCCGGGATGTCGAGGCCGTGACACTAGTTGGTCTGGCTACAGATTTCTGCGTCAACTACTCCGCCGTTGACGCAGCGAAACTTGGATTCTCGGTGACCGTATTCGAGAGCCTTTGCCGTGCGATCGACTTCGATGGGTCACTTGCCGCCGCCCGGACACAGATGACCGACGCGGGTGTCGTTCTGAGATAGCGACCCTAAAGTCCAGGTGCGGGTGTCGAAAGGGCGCGAGACGTTATCCGTGATGCAATGCGATCAGAGGGCATGAGCGTCATTGGTGGCAAAACTGCGCGGCGCGCTTCGGAAAAAAACCGGCGCTGTCGCGGGGCCGGCATTGCACCATAAGCCGCAACAAAGAAGTCACCGATATCAAAGCCGTTCCACCTGACGTCGCTTGGCAAAGCTTCGACGTTTTCTTGAAGCTGTCCCAGGACATAGGCACGACCGTCCTTGTCATCAGCCGCGAATGCACCTTCGTCCATGCCTGTTGCGTAACTGTTCAGTGCAAACCCACTGGCCACGAAGCAATCACGGACAGCAAACGATGCACCGGACAGGGCCCTCGCAGTATCCGGGTCACGGAAGATTGCAATTTGCTCACATGCTTGGTTGGTCATACCGAACCGTACAAAGAGCTGCGCATACTTGCTTTGGATATCTTTCGGTGTGACCGAAAGCATGTCAAAATCGTACTTCACCGTTCAAACCCTACACATGTTTCCACTAAGGTTTGTTAACCACTTTTGTGGTCAAATTTTTGGCGACAGTTGGGCTATTGGAAAAAAGTTCGGTATACAACGGCATACCTCATTCCCTTGACAACAAAGCTGGTTTATCAAGCTGCCAGCATCACAAGGAGCCGGGCGATGTCTAAGATCAAGGTTGAAAACCCTATCGTTGACATGGATGGCGATGAGATGACCCGGATCATTTGGGACTTCATCAAGGAGAAGCTGATTCTTCCCTATTTGGACGTTGATCTTCTCTACTACGACCTCGGTATCGAAGAACGGGATCGCACGGACGACCAGATCACAATCGATGCTGCCGAAAAGACCAAAGAAGTCGGCGTGGCCGTGAAATGTGCCACTATTACACCGGATGAGGCCCGGGTAGAAGAATTTGGCCTCAAGAAGATGTGGAAAAGCCCCAACGGCACCATCCGAAACATTCTTGGCGGCGTGATCTTCCGCCAGCCGATCATCTGCAAAAACGTGCCGCGTCTGGTGCCAGGCTGGACGCAGCCGATTGTTGTCGGCCGCCACGCGTTTGGTGATCAGTACAAAGCGACCGATTTCACCTTTCCTGGGCCGGGCAAGCTAACCATCAAGTTCGAAGGTGAAGATGGCTCGGTGATCGAACGCGAAGTATATGATGCGCCTGGCGCCGGTGTGTCGGTGTCGATGTACAACCTCGATAGCTCGATCTACGACTTCGCCCGAGCCTCGCTAAACTATGGTCTGAACCTTGGTTGGCCGGTCTACCTTTCAACCAAGAACACGATCATGAAAGCCTATGATGGCCGATTCAAGGACATCTTTCAGGAGGTATTTGAAGCCGAATTCAAAGATGCCTTTGCCGAGAAGGAAATCTGGTACGAGCACCGGCTGATCGACGATATGGTTGCCTCGGCCCTGAAATGGTCGGGTGGCTATGTCTGGGCCTGCAAGAACTATGACGGCGACGTTCAGTCTGACACCGTGGCACAAGGGTTCGGATCGCTGGGGCTTATGGCGTCGCAACTGATGACGCCCGATGGCAAGATCGTGGAATCCGAGGCGGCGCATGGCACCGTCACCCGGCACTATCGACAGCACCAAAAGGGCGAAGCAACATCGACCAATTCGACTGCCTCGATTTTTGCGTGGACCGGGGGATTGCGGCACCGTGCCAAGCTAGATAGCAATGATGCCCTTATGGGCTTTGCCGAGACACTTGAAAACGTCGTGGTCGATACAATTGAAAACGGACAAATGACCAAAGACCTGGCCTTGCTTGTTGGACCTGATCAAGGCTGGTTGACCACAACTGGGTTCTTGGACAAGATTGATGAAAATCTGGCTAAAGCCCTGAGCTAAGGAACTACGCTCGGCAAAAGCTCGGACAGCATCGGATGTGGAAAGCTCCGAGGCACAGTCACTGCATAGAACGGCTCGGCAATTGCCAGCGGGAACTTGGCCGAGTGAAGCCGACCCGACGCAATTTCATCTGCAAAGACCACGGCTGGCGCGATTGCGACACCTGCATCTTCGCGGGCCAGCAAACGGATCATTGCCATGTCGTCGACTTCCGCCAGTATTCGCGGTGCGACATTTAGCTGGGCAAATAGTCCATCCAACCGCGGACGGATGGCACGATCCGTTGGCAGGATAAGAGGTTCCGCCTCAAGTAACTCTATCAATGATGCGTGCCGTAACCTGTACGCGAGCCCGTGCAATTCCACATCCTGCTGCGCAACAGGCACAGCTTCGAACCCCTTTGGCGGCAATTCCGTGGTCAGAACAACATCGAGTTCAAGCGATCTCAATAGCTCTAGCAATAACTCGACACTGCCTGATCGGAGGTGAAGCGAGGTTGAGGCTTGCGACAGCAAGGGCCGCAAGAAACCGATCTGGAAGTTACGCGACAGAGTTGAAGCTGCACCGACAAGCAATGGCGTCGCTACGATCTGCGAACGGGAAAGCGTGCCCTGAAGCTCGCCGCCCAAACGGAAGATTTGATCTGCATAGCGTTTTGCTATGACACCGACCTCAGTCAACACGAGACCGCGGCCGATACGCTCGAACAGTTTGTGCCCAATGCGTTCTTCAAGCTGACGCAATTGGATCGAAAGCGCCGATTGCGAGACATTGAGCCGCTCGGCCGTGCGGCCCAAGTGGCCTTCACGCGCAATCTCGTGGAAATAGCGAAGATGATGATAGTTCAGATCCATTACATTTATGAAATAGAACACTTAGATCGTAAAAGATATATTTTTTAATCTACTTAGGTTTCGGTACGGATGCCAGACAAGCAAGGGGTTTAAGAATGGACATGATCGCCAACAGTCTGGGTACAATTCTGGATCAGTTTCAAAAACCGACGCTCGCCTTCCTGATTGGTGGCATGGTTTTGGCCGCCGTAGGCAGCAAGCTGACTGTCCCTGATCAAGTCTACAAATTCATCGTTTTGGTTTTACTGCTGAAGGTGGGCCTTGGCGCCGGCATGTCGATGCGGGAGGCCGACTTTGTTGATCTGGTTGTGCCCGCGATTGGCGCCGTACTCCTTGGGGCTGTCATCGTCGTCCTTGGCAGCCAGTCATTGGCCCGGCTTCGCGGTATCTCGAAAGTTGATGCTTACGCTACAGCAGGCCTTTTCGGTGCTGTTTCGGCTTCAACCCTTGCCGCGGCAATGGCGATCCTCGACGATGACGGCATTGCGTATGAGGGCTTCATCGGCGCCCTCTACCCTTTTATGGACATTGCTGCTTTGATCACGGCAATCACGCTCGCCAAACTCTCAACAGCGAGGAGTGAGAATGTCCAAGCAGATGGAACAGTCGCATTGGGCCGGATCACGCCCAAGAAGAGCTTGATAAGCGATGGAATGATCCGTTCGATATTGGCGGATACCGTAAAAAGTCCGGCCATCTCGGCGCTTCTTCTTGGATTGGTCCTTGGGTTGCTGAGCAAACCGGACACCGTGTATCACAGCTTCTACGAACCCCTGTTTCGCGGTCTTCTTTCGCTCCTGATGCTTGTCATGGGTATCGAAGCCTGGTCCCGTCTGTCCGAGATGAAAAAAGTGGCACATGCCTATGTGCTGTACGGTTTAGTAAGCCCGCTTTTTCATGGCGCACTGGGTTTCGGCGTCGGCATGATTGTGCACAACATCACGGGATTCTCGGCAGGCGGCATCGTTTTGCTGGCAGTCCTTGCCTCGTCCAGCTCTGACATTTCAGGTCCACCCACAATGCGGGCAGCCCTGCCAGAAGCGAATCCATCGACATATGTGGGCACATCAACCGGCCTTGGAACTCCAGTCGCGATCCTGTCCATCCCATTGTGGATGGCCCTGGCAGAACTGTTTGTCGGCCTTTAACGCAAGAATTTCTATTCCGTCACATTTCGCAAGTTCCTGTGACCCAAGCGTGACGGGCCTTGTTCTTTTGGGGTTCCGTGTCAATTTGAAGCGGGAAAGGAACTTTTGATGTCCATTGAACGCTTTACATTTCAGGGTCACGCCGGTGACAACCTGGCGGCGCGCCTCGATATGCCGGAAGGTCCGCATCTTGCGACCGCCCTTTTTGCGCACTGCTTCACCTGCGGCAAGGACATCACGGCTGCACGGCGTGTTGCAGCGCGTTTGGCGGCCATGGGCATCGCCGTACTACGGTTTGACTTTACCGGCCTTGGTCACTCGAAGGGCGAGTTCGCGAACACCACGTTCACGTCCAATGTCGATGATCTGGTGCGCGCAGCGGGCCACCTTGCCAACCGCGACATGGCGCCCAGCCTGCTTATTGGTCATTCCCTTGGCGGCGCAGCCGTTCTGAAAGCGGCTGGCAAAATCGATAGCGTCAAGGCGGTTGTCACGATCGGTGCGCCTTTCGACCCTGGCCATGTAACCCACAACTTCGGTGACGCGCTTAAGAGAATTACCGAAGAAGGCGAGGCGAAAGTTGATTTGGCCGGGCGGCCATTCACAATTGGCAAAGAATTTGTCGATGATGTCTCGGCCGCCTCTCTTGAGCCTGCGATTAGCTCACTCCACAAGGCGCTGCTGATTATGCATGCCCCAAGAGATACAACGGTCGGTGTTGAAAACGCCACGCGCATCTTCTTGGCCGCGAAGCACCCAAAAAGTTTTGTCACGCTCGACGATGCGGACCACCTTGTGTCGCGTCCAGAAGATGCGGAATACGCCGCAGAAGTTATTGCTGCCTGGGCGGGGCGTTATCTGGACCTCCGGCCTCCGGCACCACCGCCCGGTGCGCCGGAAGGGATTGTCCGCGTCAGTGAAGCCGACGCAAATGGATTTCTGCAGGATGTGAATGCCGGACCGTTCCATCACACCGTGGCGGACGAGCCAATGGCGTATGGCGGTACAAATCAAGGCATGTCCCCCTATGGATTCCTGTCCGCCGGGCTGGGTGCGTGCACATCAATGACAATCCGGATGTATGCGCGTCGAAAAGGCTGGGCACTGGACCACGTGTCCGTCGATGTCAGCCACGACAAGGTCCACGCTCAGGATGCCGAGACCTCAAAGGCGGTGCGCATCGACAGTTTCCGCCGCGAGATCAGGCTTGAAGGCAGCCTTGATACCGAGCAGCGTCAACGATTGTTAGAGATCGCGGACAAGTGCCCAGTCCACAGGACGCTTGAGACAGGGGCCAAGGTCGAAACCATTCTCGTGGATTGAAGTAGGTCCTTCATCGTGCGACTTTGTGGGCGATGGAAAAGACCACCACGCAACTCGATTCTGCCAAGCTTCCGCAGGTGCAAGAACCGCGGAACGAAGGCATGGCGTTTGATCTCAATATCATCGGCAGATTGCAAGCGAACACCAGCGCAATCGAGCGGCGCGCGGCAACACTGCCCGGACGTCGATCAGTTAAAAAAGCGCATCAGGCAGCATGGTTGGCGAAAGCGATTACGATGATCGATCTTACGACATTGTCTGGCGATGACACCGCAGGACGCGTGCGACGTCTTTGCGCGAAAGCCCGCCAGCCAGTTCGGGCGGAAATTTTGGACACACTTGGACTGCCCGGATTACAGGCGGGTGCAGTCTGCGTGTATCACGACATGATCGAGACCGCTGTCTCTTCCCTACACGGCACGGGAATTCCCGTGGCAGCCGTATCGACCGGGTTTCCCGCCGGGCTGTCACCCTTTCGTCTCCGCGTGGCAGAGATTGCGGAAAGCGTTGCAGCAGGCGCTGCGGAAATCGACATCGTGATATCCCGCAGACATGTTCTGACCGGAAATTGGCAAGCACTATACGACGAAATGCGTAGTTTTCGCGAGGTCTGTGGCCCAGCCCATGTGAAGGCCATTCTTGCGACGGGTGAACTTGGGTCCCTGCGAAACGTGGCGCGCGCAAGTTGGGTCTGTATGATGGCAGGCGCTGATTTCATCAAAACATCCACCGGCAAGGAAAGCGTCAACGCAACTTTACCCGTTTCTCTTGTCATGATGCGGGCCATCCGAGGCTATCACGACCTGACCGGTTTCAAGGTCGGCTACAAGCCAGCAGGTGGCATTTCGAAAGCGAAAGATGCTGTGACTTACCTGACGCTGGTCAAAGACGAACTTGGCGATCGCTGGCTTCAGAATGATTTGTTCCGCTTTGGCGCTTCGTCGCTGCTGGGTGACATCGAAAGGCAACTCGAGCACTATTTGACCGGCCGCTATTCGACAGCATACCGGCATGCGTTGGGGTAACATCAACAGGAAGGCTGAAGATGAACGTACGCGACATCTTTGAGACCATGGAGTACGGCCCCACGCCCGAAGATGCGGCCGAGGCCGAAGCGTGGCTATCCGCACATAAGACACTTGGTCATTTCATCGACGGGGCGTTCACCAAGCCCAACAAAATTTTCGCCTCGAAAAACCCTGCCACCGGAAAACTGTTGGCAAAGGTCAGTCAGGCGACCCAACGCGACATCAACGCGGCGGTGAAAGCAGCGCGGGCGGCGCAAGTGGGTTGGGCCAAAGACTCCAAGGCCCGGGCCCGCGTACTCTATGCCCTTGCCCGCCTGGTGCAAAAACACGCGCGTTTGTTTGCAGTTCTTGAAACTCTAGACAACGGCAAGCCAATCCGGGAAAGCCGCGATATCGACATCCCACTGGTCGCCCGGCACTTTTATTACCACGCGGGCATGGCGCAACTGATGAACGACGAGCTGCCCGGCCGCGCGCCTCTTGGCGTTTGTGGGCAGATCATCCCGTGGAACTTCCCCCTTCTCATGCTGTCGTGGAAAGTCGCGCCGGCTTTGGCCATGGGGAATACGGTTGTTCTGAAACCGGCAGAATACACTTCGCTGACAGCGCTGTTGTTTGCAGAACTATCCCTGGAGGCGGGCGTTCCACCAGGCGTTCTTAATATCGTCACAGGCGATGGCAAAACGGGCGAGATGATCGTGGCGCACAAAGACATCGACAAAATTGCGTTCACAGGCTCGACGGATGTCGGGCGGATCATCCGTCGTGCGACGGCGGGTACAGGCAAAGCACTGACCTTGGAATTAGGCGGGAAGTCCCCGTACATCGTTTTCGAAGATGCCGATATTGACAGCGCGATCGAGGGTTTGGTCGATGCAATTTGGTTCAATCAAGGCCAGGTGTGCTGTGCGGGATCAAGGTTGCTTCTTCAGGAAGGCATCGAAGCTGATTTTCTACGGCGCCTGAAAGCACGCATGGAGAAACTTCGCCTTGGCGATCCGCTGGACAAAAGCATCGACATCGGGGCGGTCGTGGACCCTGTCCAACTGAAGACCATAAAACGCCTTGTCGAAGGTTCGTCGGGTGATGTGTATCACGCACCGGTCAAGCTGCCCAAAAAGGGCTGTTTCTATCCACCGACCCTTATCAGCGGCTTGGCCGTGTCTGACCCATTGATGCAGGAAGAGATATTCGGCCCTGTCTTGGTATCGTCGACGTTCCGAACGCCATCCGAAGCCGTCGAGGTGGCGAACAATACGCGGTACGGTCTAGCTGCAACCGTGTGGACCGAAAACGTGAACCTTGCACTGGACATGGCGCCGAAACTTGCCGCCGGCGTGGTTTGGGTTAATGCAACAAACCTTTTCGATGCTGCCGCCGGGTTTGGGGGCGTTCGCGAAAGCGGCTTTGGTCGCGAAGGTGGTTGGGAAGGGCTGCGCGCCTACACGCGTGAGATTACAAGAAAGCCTCGCGGGACTTCAGCTTCCGGCAAGGTTCAAATTGCAGACGTGGACACGATTGATAGGACCGCAAAGCTTTATATTGGCGGCAAGCAAACGAGACCTGATAGTGGGTATTCTCAGGCTGTGTCAGACGCAAAGGGTCGCATACTGGGCCATGCACCCGTTGCCAATCGAAAGGATGTGCGAAACGCCGTCGAAGCTATGAATTCTGCCAAAGGATGGTCGAAGACCACTGGCCATTTAAGGGCTCAGATACTGTATTTTCTGGGCGAGAACCTTGCCGCACGGCGTGATGAATTTGCTGCGCGGCTGAATGCGATGACCGGGCGTCGATCGGGCAAGACAGATGTCGATTCTGCCATCGATGCGTTTTTCACTTGGGCGGCATGGGCCGACAAGAACGACGGTCGCACGAAAGCGGTACCCCTGCGCGGGGTCGCGATTGCCATACAGGAACCTGTCGGAAAGATCGCAGCCTTCGCGGGCAGCGATGCGCCCCTGTCCAGTCTGGCCAATATCATTGGGGCGGCCCTTTCGATGGGCAATCGAGTGACCGCGGTCGCTGCCGAAGACGCGCCATTGGCCGCAACAGACCTTGTTCAGGTTCTTGAGACCTCGGACGTTCCCGCGGGTGTCGTGAACATCCTGACTGGTTCACATACTGAACTGGCCCCCCAAATCGGCGGCCACGCTGATATCGACAGTGTATGGAGTTTTTCCATCGCCGATCTGGCCCACACACTTGAAGCGGAAGCCGCAGGTAACCTCAAGCGAACATGGATCGCGACTGAGACTGCAAGCACCTCTGCCTATCTTGACGCGGCAACCGAAGTCAAAACCATTTGGGTGCCTTACGGAGAGTGAAGGTCTAGCGTCAGCCGTCCTCTTCCCCAAATGTAAGCCAGCCCTTGGTCGTTTCGAACCAGTTTCCGGCAGTCTCTTTGGTGGCATGGGCCGCCTGGCTGGCCAAATCCGCAGCGTGACTTGCAAGCGTTGGCTCAGTTGCCTTGGCCCGTAGACCATCTGTGCTCATCCACCCTAGCCCGCCTAGAACAAGGCACGTGACTGCTAAGACGACCGCCAGCCTCGTCGCGCGCGTCGCCTGCCAGAGAAATCGGACGACGTATCCAAAGGCTGTGTCCCGCATCCGGCTATAGGGGCCGAAGCCAACACCGCTTTCACTTCCCGCCCAGATGACAAGAACAGTCCATAGAATGGGAAACATCAGAAGGCTGACGCCCATGATTGGACTAAGCGTGAAAACCAAGCCGACACCAATCAAGAATAGCAATCCCATGGCTGCACGCAGCCGAGTTCGGGCTGGCATGTCAGACCAGAAGTGCTGTCGCTTCCTCATGTTACTTAGGTTTTCGTGTCGCACGTCGAATTCAAGGGCCGCTTGTTTTCGCACACTATGTTGTGGCGCAAATACAAAAGGCCTGCCGCAGTCGCAGCAGGCCATATTCGATCAGTCTTTGCGCTTACTGTGCTTCGACAGCTTTGGCATCGACTGTCTTTTCGCCAGCGATTTCGATACGCCTCGGCTTGAGCGCCTCGGGAACCTCGCGGAGAAGGTCAATGTGAAGCATACCATTTTGATGGCTTGCGCCGGTCACACGAACATGGTCCGCAAGCGTGAAGCGCCGCTCGAATGCGCGGTTCGCGATACCCCTGTGCAGATAAGTACGCTCATCGCCTTCTTCAGATTTCCGGGCGGATACCACCAAGGCATTCTCCCGAAGCTCGACCGCAAGATCACTTTCACTGAAACCAGCGACGGCGATCGAAATACGCCATGCATCATCTGCGGTTTTTTCAATGTTGTATGGTGGGTAGGACGGTGTCTGAGCTGTGTCTGTCAGTATCCGGTCCATCATATCGGCAATCTGATCGAAGCCGACGGTTGCACGGTGCAAGGGTGCAAGATCAATTCTACGCATAAGGCTATCCTCCTTTGAGCGATACCAGTGTGCCTTCCCTATCGGGCAAGGCAGTTTCATTGGTCGGGCCCATCCTGTGGCGCCCGATATCTGAGAGGTAGGAAGCGCGATTATTCAGTTCAAGGGGTCTTCTCGAGAGCGTCCAACAGAGGGCGAATTCTCAATCTTATATCGGCTGCTAATGCGACATCCTGATCCTGTTGGGCCGCACGGCTATTGATAATGGCCACCAATTCCGCACCGCCATCGACCAATCGGAATAAGGGTGCACCACTTTCCCCGCCGCGCACGCGACATCCAAGTGTCACCACAGCGGGAATCACACCATCAATTACAAAGCAACGCCTTTGTCTGGGCCTAGGACCCGATCCACGGGGCCAGCTTGCAATGAAAAGCGCTTCGCCGATACGGGCTTCCTCCCCCAAGATGGCAGGCTGAACTTCGTTCGGATTGATGGTTTCGGCAAGCTGGCCAAGCGCAATATCAAACCGCAGGCGTCGATACCTTTGGTCCTGAAAGTCAGTATAGAACGGGTGAATCACAAAACGCTCAACCGGGATAAAGCGGCGCGTTTC
>JBCCCA010000043.1:0-18138 GCA_039033735.1 Pseudomonadota bacterium | reverse complement strand
CATTGGCCGCCCATCTTCGCGTGGCAAGCGGCAGGGCCATATTCGGAGCGCCAGATATCACAGTGGGCCTTGTCCCTAATGCGGGCGGCACGCAGCGGCTTCCGAAAGTCATTGGCGGCGTGCCTGCGCTAAAGCTGCTGCTCAGCGGCAAATCGGTGGCGGCCGATGCCGCGAAGAAGCTTGGGTTGGTCGATGTGTTGGTCGAAAATGACCCGACCGATGCCGCCGTTGCGACCGTGAAGCATCTTTCCGCGTCTGAAGAGCCGTTGCGCCGAAACTCGGAGCGGCGCGATAAGCTTGGCGACAGCGCCGCCTTCCTCGAGGCGGTTGCCAATTTCAAGAAAGCCGCGAAGTCCACGCCTCTGAATGCACCCGAACGCATGATCGAATGTGTCGAAGCGGCCCTTCTGCTGCCCTACGACATTGGGCGGGGTCTTGAAGAAGCCGCATATGACGATCTTGTCGCGTCAAATCATGCGCAATCCTTGCGCTATGTCAGCGGGGCGGAAGCGCGTCTTCAGGCGGCCACTCGGCGCGAAGGGCGTGTGCCATCGCGGACAGTGACCGGCGTTACGGTCGTCGGGGCCCGCGGCCTTGGAGCGGAAGTGGCCGTTCAATGCCTGGATGCCGGGTTCACGGTCACGGTGGCCGAGGTCGATGAAGATGCACTTGAAGAAGGGACCAGCCGGATCATCGGCCATTTCGACGCACGCGTTGCCTCGGGCGCGATGACAGAAGATGCCGTCGAAGACGTGCTTGACCGGATGCACGCGCTGGCCGGCTATCATCAGATTGGCGAGGCGGATGTGGTCATCGATCCGATGCAGCATTTGACGAAGGCCCGGGTTAAGGCGCTTGATGCTGCGATGAAGGCCGGGGGCGTTCTGATCCTTGGGTGTGAACGTGTTACGGTCGGAACTGTTGCAGCAAAAACTGGTCGCGAAAGCGACGTGGTCGGCATGCGGTTTTTCCCCGGCGTCCGGCGCAATCGCTGCGTCGAGTTCACTGCAACCGAAGCCACAGGTCCCCGAGCCATCGCAACTGCGCGCGCGCTGGCGCGCAAGCTCGACCGGCTTATCGTCGAGACCGGACCCAGCAAGACGGCCATTGGTACCGCCTTGTTGGAAGCGTTGCATTCTGCTGCGGATCTTTGCCTTGAAGATGGCGCGCGACTGATAGACATCGACAACGCCCTGCGCGGGTGGGGTCTTCCCTTCGGTTCATTCGCGTGGCGCGACTTGACCGGGGTTAAACGCCACTCCGCGCCGCATGGGATTGAAGGGCAGCGCGGCAGCGGCATCGACCCGGTTCTTGTATCTGTCGGGCGATTGGGCGTGTCGACCGGGCGCGGCTATTACACTTACAAACAACGCGGCATGCCCGGCGTTCCCGATCCGGAAGTCGAGAGTATGATCGCAGCCGACCGGGCTGCGAAGGGCATTACCGCGCGCACTCTGTCGTCCTCAGAGATTCGCGAACGGTGTGTTGCAGCGCTGGCGGGCGCGGGGGCTTATCTGCTTCAAGACGGCGCCGCAAGACATGCTGAAGATATCGATATGGTGGCAATCCATGGACTTGGCTTTGCGCGCCACACCGGCGGCGTGATGTTTGCGGCCGACTTGATCGGTCTGCCCCGGATCGTTGATTTGATCAGCACGATGTCGTCGCAAAGCGCGCGTATCTTGCCACCCCCCGACTGGCTGCAAACCCTCGCTCAAAACAACGAGCACTTTGTGGGGCAGGTCTAGGCGCTGACGGGCGCGGGTGTCAGCCCAGGAAAATGCCGACTATAACCACCATTAGGCCAAAGGCCGAAAGCAAGAGCGCGCCAAGGTTGACGGCGACGACCTTCTGAAGTTCGGCTTTGAAGGCTGCCTCGTCGAGCGCCTGTCTTTTGGCGCGCCGCACTTTTACGATGCACCACACAAGGCCAACAAGGCCCAAAAGCGTGATAAACGCCCCAACCCAAACCATGATATCCACGGCGTTAACCCCTCGCACTGCTGCTATGTCGGCCTAAACCGCAGGCCGGGCCAGATCAAGCCTTGCGGCCTGCAACGGGGCCGAGTAGGATACGGCTCCGGTTACCGAGGAGGCCCCCATGGACGAACCCGTTGTCGAACAAAGCTACCGCGTTACAGCGGACGAATTGCGTCAGTTCATAGAACGGTTCGAACGGCTAGAGGCCGAGAAGCGCGACCTTGCCGATCAACAGAAAGAGGTCATGGCCGAGGCGAAAGGCCGGGGCTATGACACAAGGGTCATGCGCAAAGTCATTGCGCTACGGAAACGCGACAAGGACGACATCGCAGAGGAAGAGGCGGTGCTTGAGATGTACAAGGAAGCGCTTGGCATGTGAGCCGGGCGACACCCTGCCGTCGACACAAAAACGGCAGCACTCACCTCGAAATTGGCCATTGAGGTGCCGCAGGACCAAGTCGAGTAAAGCCCGAAACACGCAAAAACGCTGGCGATAACCGGCTAGGTCACCCGCTTTGGGCACAAACCTGCCAATTTACCAGGACGAGACGAATGTGTGCGATGCAATTTGTTTAGGATCATTGCACTAGCTTAAATAATTCAGTAATTCATGAATTATGGAATTATTGATTCCCAACCGCCTTTCGACCCTCGGCCATCCACAAAGATTGGCCCTGTTCCGGCTACTCATGCGCCGTTACCCAGACCGCGTTCCCGCAACCGAGCTGGCGCAGGCGCTTGACCTAAGACCCAACACACTTTCGACCTATGTGAATGCGCTGATGCAGGCGGGTCTCGTCACCCAAGAGCGTGTCGGAACCTCCCTGCGGTATGCGATCCATATGGATGCCGCCCGCGAGACATTCGACTACCTGTTGCGCGATTGCTGTCGCGGTCGACCGGAAATTTGTTCGCCCCTTACCTCGATTGCAATGGACGGAGACAGTTCCATGACTGATCGCAAGTACAATCTCCTTTTCATCTGCACCGGCAATTCCGCCCGTTCGATCTTTGCAGAATCCATCCTGCGCAAGGAGGCTGGAGACAGGTTTGCGGCCTACTCCGCAGGCACCAAGCCGCGATCTGAGCTGAACCCGTTTGCGCTCGAAGTTCTTGAGCAGAAGGGGCATGATACTTCTGTTCTGGAGGCGAAAAACATTTCGGTCTTCCACGGCAAAGATGCGCCCGACTTCGACTTTGTTTTTACGGTTTGCAACCAAGCGGCTAATGAAGAATGTCCGGCATGGACAGGCCAACCGGTGAGCGCTCATTGGGGAATGCCAGACCCGGTGAAAGTTGAAGGCTCCGATGCGGAAAAGAGCCTGGCCTTTTATCAGTCCTACGGCGCACTGCTAAACCGGATCAAAGCCTTCACCGCCCTGCCTTTTGCGTCTCTGGATCGGATTGCACTGCAGAAAGCCATCGATGACATCGCACAAACAAACCTAGGAGCTTCTGCGTGACCACTTACGCCCTCAACGGCCTTGGCCGGATTGGCAAACTTGCCCTCAGGCCACTGCTGGAACGGGGGGCAAAAGTCGCCTGGATCAATGACGCCGTGGGCGATCCAGAGATGCACGCACATCTTCTGGAGTTCGACACCATTCATGGCCGGTGGAGGGCCGGTATTGCGCATGATGCGGACAGCGTGACGATTGACGGCACCCGTGTGCCGTTCATTGGGTCAAGAAACATCAAGGATCTTCCCCTGGAAGGGGTGGATGTCGTCATCGACTGCACCGGGGTCTTCAAATCAGAGGCCAAGATCGCACCGTACTTCGACGCCGGTGTGAAAAAGGTCGTTGTTTCCGCCCCTGTGAAGGACGGTGATACGGCCAACGTTGTCTATGGTGTGAACCACGACATCTACGACGCGGGCAAACATAGGATTGTCACGGCAGCGAGTTGTACGACAAACTGCCTCGCACCGGTCGTAAAGGTCATTCATGAAAACCTCGGCATCAAACATGGGTCGATCACGACGATCCACGATGTAACGAACACCCAAACCATCGTTGACCGTCCCGCCAAGGATTTGCGCCGTGCGCGCTCGGCGCTGAACTCCTTAATCCCGACGACGACGGGCAGCGCGACCGCGATCACGCTGATCTATCCAGAATTGAAAGGACGTCTGAACGGCCACGCGGTTCGTGTTCCGCTCCTGAACACCTCGCTGACCGACTGTGTTTTTGAGGTGGAGCATGAAACTACTGCTGAAGAGGTCAATGCCCTCTTCAAGGCCGCGGCGGAAGGTGAGCTGAAGGGCATTCTTGGCTACGAAGAAAGACCGCTCGTGTCGGCCGACTACACCAATGATGACCGCTCCAGTATCGTGGATGCTCTTTCCACGATGGTCATCAATGGCACGCAGTTAAAAGTCTATGCCTGGTACGATAATGAGATGGGCTATGCACACCGACTGGTTGACGTGGCGCTGATGGTTGGAGCATCGGTGTGACCGAAACTTCTGTGCGGCCGGAGGGGCTGTCGGCCTATATCGCTGTAACTGCAGCCTATTGGGCCTTCATGCTGACCGACGGCGCGCTCAGGATGCTGGTACTACTGCACTTCCATACCTTGGGCTTCAGCCCTGTTCAACTTGCCTACCTGTTCGTGCTTTATGAGATTGCGGGCATGGTGACGAACTTGTGTGCGGGATGGATCGCTGCGCGGTTTGGGTTGACCTCTACGCTTTATGCCGGTCTTGGCATTCAGGTCTTAGCTTTGCTGGCTTTGGCTCAACTCGACCCGACATGGGCCATCAGTGTTTCCGTGGCTTACGTGATGGTCGTTCAGGGGGCGAGCGGCGTGGCCAAAGACCTTGCGAAGATGTCTTCGAAATCTGCTGTAAAGCTGTTGGCCCCGTCAGAGGGTGGAGGACTGTTCCGTTGGGTGGCGTTGCTGACGGGCTCGAAGAACGCGGTGAAGGGCCTAGGGTTCTTGCTAGGAGCTGTGCTGCTTGCGACACTCGGTTTTGTTTGGGCAGTTCTCGCGATGGCTGCGATCCTCGCGGTCATCCTGATTGCGGTGTTGATCGCGATGCCACCGGGTCTGCCGAAAGGGCGAAAGGGTGCGAAGTTCTCGGAGGTCTTCTCCAAGTCTTCGAACGTTAACTGGCTCTCGGCAGCCCGAGTGTTTTTGTTCGGCGCGCGCGATGTCTGGTTCGTCGTTGGCATCCCGATCTACTTTTATGCGGTGTTGTCTGACGGAACCGTGTCCGGAAACCGGACAGCCTTCTTCATGATCGGGACGTTCATGGCCGTTTGGGTGATACTCTATGGTTTTGTCCAAGCCGGAGCCCCACGCGTGTTGCGGGCGGCCTCCCGGTCGCAGGGCGAGTTGGTTCGGGCGGCACAAGGATGGGCGTGGACCCTTGCGACAATCCCGGCCGCTCTGGCACTCGCGTCACTTGTATCAGATGGCCCCCAGACCTGGCTGACCACTCTCTTGGTAGCAGGCTTGCTTGTCTTTGGCGCGATCTTTGCGATCAATTCGGCCCTCCACTCCTATCTCATTCTTGACTTCACAAAGGCAGAGCGGGTCACAATGGACGTCGGGTTTTACTACATGGCAAATGCCGGGGGGCGGCTGTTGGGAACTGTATTGTCCGGGCTGACCTATCAGCTTGGGGGCCTGCCGCTGATGCTGGGAACGGCGACACTCATGTTGGTGGGCGCCGCGATCGCCGCCAGTCGTCTGCGAGATGACCTCCTAGAAGCGAACACCTAGGCCATTCCCATGTCGAGAGCGGACCGTTGCCCAGCTGCTGTGAAAGCTCACTTCGTCTCGCACAGGTGTCTTTGGCGTGTGGCTTGAAAGAAGTAGGTTCCAAAAAAAACGGCTAACCCCGAACCGTAAAGTGGGGCAGCCAAGACCGTATCTGGGTGTCATGCAACCGATAGCCTTCAATGCTTCGCTGTCCGAACTCAAAAATGATTCAGTTTCTCTTAAGTTAGCTGGGTGCCAGGCGTGTTCGCCCTAAAAAACCGGTATGCACTGACATATTTACAGTTGAATGTGTCAACTAAAGTTGTCACACTGGAGTCACCGATCGTGCCCGCCGGTTGGGGAGTCGCTTGCTCGTCGTAGTTCGGTACGGCCTGTTTTGCGCTCTTCAAACGTAACCAATAAGGAGATCGGTTCATGTCCGACGATCCTGATAAGGTCTGGCCAACTGGCTTGACGCTCCGCGAGGCGGAAGAGGTACACAGCTATCTCATCGACGGCACCCGAGTCTTCGGTGCCATCGCCCTTTTGGCCCACATCCTGGTCGCTGTGTCGACCCCGTGGCTTGGATAGGGAGGCTCACAAATGAACAATGCAAAAATGTGGCTTGTCGTTAAGCCGACTGTTGGGGTTCCGCTTTTCCTCACCGGTGTCGCCGTAGGCTCGTTCGCCGTTCACGTCGCTGTTCTGACGAACACGTCTTGGGTGGATGACTTCCTGTCCGGCAAAGAGCTTGGCTCGGGCGATATGGCATCAGCAACGATGCTGGATGCAGAGCCAAACGTGGCCAAGGCGTCCTATGTTCTGCCATCTGCTGATGGTGGGCAGGAGGTGATGCTTGTTATGCCTGATGGCACAAAAGCGCGCGCCATCCTGCAGCCTGACGTGATGGCGTCGAATTAGCGGGCAGACTTTGTCGACCCGTAAAGGGTCGGTAGGAGCTTTGCCCCGAATGCACTCGACCGTTCCGATGTTTCGGGGCGGTCGGGGCCATTGAGGAGGGGCTATGGCCTTGGACTATCGCGCCTTTGCGCTGAGAAAACTGGCCTCGATCGGGCCAAAATACCTTCCTTTTGCCGATGTCGCGACCGAGGATGTCCCCTTGTCGCGACTTTTGCGTTTGTCGCTGTTCCAAATCACGGTCGGCGCAGCGCTTGTCCTTCTGGTTGGCACCCTAAACCGTGTGATGATCGTCGAGCTTCACGTGCCGGCGACTTTGGTTGCCGGGATGCTTGCCTTGCCCCTGCTGTTCGCACCTTTTCGAACATGGATCGGGCACCGATCGGATCAGCACCGGTCTGCCCTGGGCCTAAGACGTGTGCCTTACATTTGGAAAGGCACGATGTATCAGTTCGGCGGTTTCGCCGTGATGCCCTTCGCACTGCTCGTGCTTTCTGGCTATGGCGAGGCGATTGACGCCCCACGCTGGATTGGGCTGTCGTCCGCTGCTGTAGCCTTTTTGCTGGTCGGCGCCGGACTTCATATTGTGCAAACAGCGGGTTTGGCACTTGCGACAGATCTGGTCCGCGATGAGGATCAACCAAAGGTCGTCGGCTTGATGTACGTCATGCTGCTGGCTGGCATGGTGTTAAGCGCCTTGGTCTATGGCGCGCTTCTTGAGAATTATACGCCCGGACGCCTGATCCAGGTGATCCAGGGAACGGCCGTGCTGACCATTGCCGTCAATCTTTTCGCCCTGTGGAAGCAAGAGGCGCGGGACCGTGGACGCGCGGCAGATATGGCCGTCACCCGCCAGGTGCCGTTCCGGGATGCGTGGAACGCCCTGATCGGGCAGGCCGGTATGGTGCGGTTGATGATCTTGATAGCCTTGGGCACGTTCGGCTTTGGTATGGCAGATGTCCTGCTCGAGCCTTATGGCGGGCAAGTGCTTGGGTTTTCGGTGGCGGAAACGACCCGCCTGACGGCCTTGTTCGCGGGCGGCACGCTGGGGGGATTTGCGATTGCCTCGCGGGTGCTGTCCGGCCCGTCGGAGGCGGTCACGGTTGGCCGGATCGGTGCGGCAATCGGCGTGCCGGGGTTCCTCGCGATCATTCTGGCGTCCCTTTGGGGCGGTGCTGGCCTGTTCATGATTGGCGTGTTCGCAACAGGTGTCGGCGCCGGGCTTTTCGGGCATGCTACGCTGACGGCAACGATCCGCGCAGCGCCGCGAGACCGTATCGGCCTTGCGCTTGGGACGTGGGGTGCGGTTCAAGCGACGGCGGCCGGTCTTGGCGTCGCGCTTGCCGGGATCACCCGGGATATCATCGTTCAGATGCCCAGCTTGGGAGGACTTTCACCACACGCGCCCTACACTTATGTCTTCGCGGTTGAGATCGCGTTTCTTGTCCTTGCTTTGACAATGGCGGTTCCGATCGGATCGCGCCGCAAAGCTAAGGAAAGCAGCGTGAATCCGGTGGAGCACTATCATGATTACGGTGATCACTCGACTTTACGAAGATGAACCCTCGGCCAAAGGTGTGCGTGGGCGTTTGTTCCGCCTTGGCTTTCCGAAACATATGACATCGCTGATATCGTCGGCAGACGCGCCAGATCTGGCAGGATTACAACGCAAGATTGAGCAGGCTCTTGTGCCCGCCGACACGGCAGTGGCTCTTGCGAGGGAAGTCTCGTTCGGCGCCAGCCTTGTGGTGGTGCGCGCAACGTACAAGCCGCTCAACGCCGTCCGATTGGCGAATGAGACATTTGCCAGCAGCGGAGCGCTTTCCTTAGAACTGACGAAAGACCCGGTGCGCGTCAAAGCGCCATTCGATCACGCGCCCAATATTCTGAAAGATCATCCGCTTTTCTTGACGTTGCCGCTGGCTCCCGAGCAGGTGCGCCCGCTTGCCTCGGAGCGGCTAGGGCTGCGTCTGTTGTCGTTCCCGCGCCGCCGTGACAGCGTCATGCGGCCGCCAAAGCACATCTTCGGTGAAGGCCTGCGGCGCAAGCGCAAACCGATCGCATTGAAGACTGGGCAGCACATGTCCTCATACTTCTGGCCCACGCCGCTTATTTCCAAAAAGGCGCGCCCACTGTCGATACTGCCAGAAGGCAGGCATCCGTTGTCACGGCTGATGCGATTGCGCACCGTCAGCGATGATACCCAACGGCATCCTTAGGGCGAAACAAACGTGACTTGGGGCAGGGCAGCAATTTGCGCCACGTCCTCGTCATAGATTTCGGTCAGCATGTCGACCGTTTCGTTTGTCCAGCCGGGAAACTCGATGTCCTCGACGACCTTCTCTTCGATCGCGTGATCCTCTAGAAAAGCCGAGACAGCGCGCCGACGGGAAATTTGGTCGGTTAAACTGCGGCTTGCAAGAAAGTCTTCAAGTTGAGACATCCCATCTTCGGTGATGATCGTCTCAAGCATGTCGAATTCGCCATCGAGTTCGAAATAGGGATCGACACCCGCGACTTCGCGCATCAGCTCGGACCAGATGAACGGGGTATCCTCGTGACACCAGACAAGAATCTCGGCCCCTGGATTTGCAGTGCCAATATCCGCAATCACATCTGACCAAAGAAGGCTGTCCAGAAGAATTTCATCTGGAAGGGGTTCGTCCTCGGACAGCCTACGGGCGATTTCGGGCAGGTAGCTGGCAGGGTTGCGAATGCCGATGGCGAACCCGGCTGTGTGCTGCGGCAGGCAGGCCGCCAACCAGGCCGATTTATCGGCTTTCGGATACAGGCCATCGCTGCCAACCGTCATGCATGGTCTGCAAAGAAAATTCTCGTTGGACAGAATGACGCGCTCATCATCTGCACGGCTTCGGATGGCCTCCAGAATGAGCGCTTCTGTCTCGGGGTCGGCGGTGTCCCCCCGCAACCGGGTCGAGATATCCGAAAACAGCTCGCGATACCGCATCGGCCCAGGCACCGAAACGCCTTCCCCCGCCAGACGCGCACGATTTTGGAGCAGCGAACGGATCAGCAACCCGTCATCCGTGCCATGTGCGCCCAAGTGAAAGACAATCTGCATGCTGCCCCTTCCAGGCCGACTTTTCGTCGGATGGTCTTTGACCACAGGTTAAGCGCCCGGCGCCGGAACGAAAAGCCCGTACAATCATCTCACAAGGTTCTTGTGCGACGCGGCATCGATTGCTAAAGACGCCCGCGTGCCCCTATAGCTCAGCTGGTAGAGCAACTGATTTGTAATCAGTAGGTCCGCGGTTCGAGTCCGTGTGGGGTCACCATTCCAAAGAACGCCGAAAGAAACTCCGGGATCGGATAATTGCCGAATTGCGTTGATGGTCAGGTTCCGCAGAACGTTTGGGGGACGATTTCGTCTTCTGTTGGTGGGTGTGCAAGGTCTGCATTCTCAGGAGCCAAATCAAAGGGCACGGCAAGCGCTGCGTTCAGTCGGTGGAACGTGCCCATGTCGCCCGCGACAGCATCCTGGATCGCCTGTTCAATCCGGTGGGTGCGCGGGATCACAGCGGGGTTGATGCGTTGCAAGGCTTCCAACCGCGTCTCAGGGCTTTCGCACTCGCGCGATAAACGTGCCACCCAGTGTTGTTCCCAAGCGTCGTAGGTGTCCGGGTCTAGGAACTGGTCGCGGGCGCCGGGGGTGCCAAGGGCGCGGAAGGTATTCGTGAAATCTGCGCGCTGCTCGGCCATATGCGCCAGCAAATCATTCGCCAAAGCGTCGTCTTCGGCTTCTTTGGTCTGAAGGCCCAGCTTCGCGCGAAAGACGTCCGACCACGCGGCGCGGAAAAGGTCGGGGAACCTGTCAAGCGCCCCTTGGGCCGCTTCGGTTGTGTCAATCAGTGGCAATAGCGCCATGGCAAGTTGGGCCAGGTTCCACATCGCAACGTCGGGCTGGTGTCCGTAGGCGTAGCGCCCCGCATGGTCGATGGAGGAAAACACCCTCAGCGGATGATAGACGTCCATGAACGCACAGGGCCCATAGTCAATGGTTTCGCCCGATACGGTCATGTTGTCCGTATTCATCACGCCGTGAACAAACCCTAGGCCCATCCACTGCGCGATCAAATGCGCCTGCCGTTCGATGACATTGGTCAACAAATCGAGGGCGGTCCTGCCTTCGGGGTAGTGACGTGAAAGAACGTGGTCGGTCAATGCCTGCAGGGCGTCTTTGTCGTCGCGCGCTGCAAAAAACTGGAACGTGCCAACGCGAACATGACTTGAGGCCACCCGTGTCAGCACTGCGCCCGGCAAGGGGGCTTCGCGCAGAACAGTTTCACCGGTTGCAACAGCCGCAAGAGCGCGCGTTGTGGGAACACCAAAGGCCGCCATCGCCTCGGACACCAGATATTCCCGTAGAACCGGCCCCAGCCAGGCACGCCCGTCGCCCATACGGGAATAGGGCGTGGGACCTGATCCTTTGAGTTGGATGTCAAAGCGTGCGGTGTCAGGCGCAATGATCTCGCCCAGAAGAACGGCCCGCCCGTCGCCCAATTGAGGAACGAAGTTGCCGAACTGGTGACCGGCATAGGCTTGCGCCAGCGGATCGGCGGTGTTGGGCACCGCGTTGCCCGCCAGAGTTGCTACACCATTGGGCGACGCCAGAGCCGTTGGATCCAGCCCTAAACGCTGTGCCAGTGCGCCATTCAAAACGATCAATTCAGGTTGTGTGACCGGCTCGGGCGGCAGCCGTGTAAAAAACCGGTCGGGAAGCCGGCCGTAGGAATTGTCAAAGGCAAGATCGAAGGTCATGGGCCATTAGATGGTGTCTTTGGTCGGAAGAAGAAAGGGCCCGCGTCGAAAGGTAAGTCCGGTCCAGCGTCGCCGGGCCAGATGTTCCGTTCCCTGCGTTCAAAGGTCATGCCTTCCATGTCATGAATTGGTAATCGCGCGCGGCGAAACCTGCACGTGCGTATAGTCGTTGGGCCGTTGCATTCTCGTGCGCGACCTCAAGGCTAAGGGCCACGATGCCCGCGTCCTGCAGTGTTTTTTGCAATGCGATGAGTGCTTCGCCGCCCATACCGCGACCGCGCACGGCTTCCCGTATCCAGAACTCGTCGACAACACCGTCCAGACCGCCCAGCTCGATGGACCAGCCAAAGCTGACGGCGATGTAGCCCACGGGCGCCATTTTGGGACCGATCAGCCAGATCGCCCCGTGGGGGGAGCCCTGTAACAACGGATCGAGTGCCGCCTGACGCATCGTCTCATCGCTGTCGATTCCTTCGAACGCGTGATAGGCGGCCACCATCCGCGCAACTTTTTCCATGTCGTCCGGACTGGCGAGGTGGAGAAGTTGTGTCATGGCAAGCTTGCAATCCGTTCGGTCAGAAGGCTGTAGAAGCCTTCCGCGTCAATGCTGCCGATAAAGTTTGCATTGGTCGGTCTGTCGGTCACGCGCCACCAATCGGCAACAGTCATGCCGCGTGTCAGTTCCGATGTTGTCTCGATTTCGACATTGATGTGCCGGCCTTCAAAAAGCTCGGCGTTCAACAGATAAGCGATCGTGCAAGGATCGTGCAGTGGTGCGCCGTCTGAGCCGTATTTCTCCTTGTCGAACCGTTCAAAGAAATCGGTCCAGGCAGCCACCATCCGCCCGGCTTCTGTGCCCATTGCGCGAAATGCCTCGATCCGGGATTTTGTGGTCAGCGCCTTGTGCGTAACGTCCAAGGGCAGGACTGTGATTGGGATGCCTGACTTGAACACGATGTCGGCGGCTTCAGGGTCGACGTAGATGTTGAATTCGGCGGCAGGCGTGATGTTGCCAACCTCGAAATAAGCCCCGCCCATCAGGACGATCTCGGCCACACGTTCGGCAATGTCCGGGGCCTGTTGAAGCGCAAGGGCTATGTTCGTCAGCGGGCCAATCGGGACCAGCGTCAGGGTGCCTGCGGGTTCGCGGCGCAGGGTTTGGACAAGGTAATCAACCGCGTGCGTTTCCTGCAATGGCATGGTCGGGTCCGCCAACAGGGGACCATCAAGGCCCGTTTTGCCATGGACGTGTTCGGCGGTCACCAAACGCCGTGAGATGGGGGCATCCGCACCGGCAAAAACGGGGATGTCCGGGCGTCCGGCCAGCTCGCAAATGATGCGCGCGTTCTTCTCGGTAAGGACCAGCGGGACATTTCCGGCAACTGCAGTGATCCCCAAAACCTCAATCTCGGGCGAGGCAAGCGCCAGCAGAATTGCCACCGCGTCATCCTGTCCGGGGTCTGTGTCGATGATGATCTTGCGCGACATCATAGGCGGACCATGGCGTGGGCCTTGGCGATTGGCAAGCGATGGCGTGTGGTCGCGTCAGGCTGTGGCGCGCAGACCGTCCGACCCATCAACCCAGGCGACAAAACCGCGCTGAATGGGGGTTCCCAATGCGATCACGCTTTGACGATTGGCGGGGCCAAAGGCGAGGAGTTTTTTGGGCCCACGGTCAATGCGTCCGTGGATCAAGCGGCTGAGACAGGCGCCGCCTGCCACCAGAATCAAGGCCATCAGGAAGGGCTGTGTCAGAAGCCGCGTGCCAAACTCCGGAATGACCATGACGGTCGCGGCCAGCGAAAGGCGCGACATCGCCATCGCTTCCATCATGAATCGAAGACGCGGCATGGAAAGACAGATGATAATTGCGGCAATTCCGACAACAACGGCGTAAACCAGTCCGGTCACCAGCGAGATATGGATGCTGCCGACGTAAACCTGCGATCGCCAAAAGAACAAAACGCCCGCTAAAAAGGCGAGCACGACCACGAACCCAAGACGACGTCGGTCGTGATGAAGATGCGCCCATAAGGCCGTTGCCATTGCGTCCGCTGCCCTTTCACGGAACCCCCAAAGAACCAGTATTTCCGTTTTCGGGCATAATTGCGGCGTATCAATTAATTTTTCCTTTACGGAAACACTCGAAACTAAATGCGAGATTCGTTCCGGGTGAGGGCAAGAGTGCAGTCCGATTGCGCGTCTATATGAATGTTTGCTTGCCCCGAGTGTGCTGCGGGGGCAAAGTGCCGATCACGAGCAGATGGTTGAAGGCCGCTGAGCCAGCCCCACATATAGAGGCCAGGAGAGGGCTCACATTGCCGATTTCGGGATGGAACCCTCTTGCAGCTTCAAGGACGCAAGAATGAACGAAACATATAAAAACGCATTCCCCGTGCTCCCTCTAAGGGACATCGTTGTGTTCCCGCACATGATTGTGCCGCTCTTCGTCGGACGCGAAAAATCGGTCCGCGCGCTTGAGGAGGTTATGCAGGACGACAAGCAGATATTGTTATCAAGCCAGATCGATCCAGCAGTCGATGAACCCACCGAGGAAGGCATCTACAAAATTGGCGTTTTGGCCAATGTTTTGCAGTTGCTCAAATTGCCCGACGGCACCGTAAAAGTGCTGGTTGAAGGGCGGGCCCGCGTCAAAATCACAGATTTTGTCGAAAACGAGGTCTTTTTCGAAGCCTTTGCCGAGCCACTTGATACCGAGCTTGGTGACGAAGACGCCGTTGCTGCCCTTGTCCGGTCCGTGGCGGACGAATTCGAGCGCTACGCAAAAGTAAAGAAAAACGTCCCCGAAGAAGCTTTGACGCAAGTTGCCGACACGCAGGAGCCAGCAAAGCTGGCCGACCTCGTGTCAGGCCATCTTGGTATCGAAGTTGATCGGAAACAGGCCTTGCTTGAGACGTTGGTCGTCGCAGAACGGTTGGAGGCCGTCTATGGACTCATGCAGGGCGAAATGTCGGTTTTGCAGGTCGAGAAGAAGATCAAAACGCGCGTTAAGTCCCAGATGGAGCGGACGCAGCGCGAGTATTACCTGAACGAACAGATGAAGGCCATTCAGAAGGAACTGGGTGACGGCGAAGAGTCGAACGAAATCCTCGAGCTTGAGGAAAAGATTGCCGAGACCAAGTTCTCTAAGGAAGCGCGCGAAAAGGCGGAAGGCGAGCTGAAAAAGCTCAAGAACATGTCGCCGATGAGTGCCGAAGCGACTGTCGTCCGGAACTATTTGGACTGGATGCTGTCGATCCCATGGGGCACGAAATCGCGGGTCAAGAAAGATCTCGGCCGGGCGCAACGCGTGCTGGATGACGACCACTATGGGCTTGAAAAGGTCAAGGAACGGATCGTCGAATATCTTGCAGTTCAGCAACGATCCAAAAAGCTGAAAGGTCCCATCCTGTGTCTGGTGGGCCCTCCCGGTGTTGGTAAAACGTCGCTGGGCAAGTCGGTTGCAAAAGCCACGGGGCGCGAATTCATTCGTATCTCGCTTGGCGGTGTGCGCGATGAAAGTGAAATTCGCGGTCACCGGCGCACCTATATTGGCTCAATGCCCGGCAAGATCATTCAGGCGCTGAAGAAGGCCAAGACGACGAACCCACTGATCCTGCTCGATGAAATCGACAAGATGGGTCAGGACTTCCGGGGCGACCCGGCGTCGGCGATGCTTGAGGTTCTGGACCCCGAACAGAACGGGACGTTTGTCGACCACTACATGGAAGTCGAGTACGACCTGTCGAACGTTATGTTCCTGACCACGGCGAACTCCTATAACATGCCTGGCCCGCTTCTGGACCGGATGGAGATCATTTCGCTGGCAGGCTACACCGAAGATGAGAAACGCGAGATCGCGCGGCAGCATCTGATCGCAAAGCAGGTCAAAAACCATGGGCTGCGCGAGAAAGAATTCGAGCTGACCGATGATGCGCTGACCGAGATGATCCGGACCTATACGCGCGAAGCGGGTGTCCGGAATCTTGAACGCGAGATCGCGAAACTTGCTCGGAAAGCGGTCACAAAGATCATCAAGAAAGAAGATGAGAAGGTCACCGTAACCGGTGAAAATCTCGAAGACTTTCTTGGTGTGAAAAAGCATCGCTATGGCCTTGCCGAGAAGGAAGATCAGATCGGCGTTGTCACCGGACTTGCCTGGACCAGTGTGGGTGGCGATCTTTTGCAGATCGAGGCGCTGCGTCTGCCGGGCAAGGGCCGGATGAAGACTACGGGTAAACTGGGCGATGTCATGAAGGAATCGATTGATGCCGCGTCCAGCTATGTCCGGTCCATTGCCCCTTCCATCGGTGTGAAGCCGACGCTGTTCGATAGCATGGACATTCACGTACACGTCCCCGACGGGGCGACACCGAAGGATGGGCCATCCGCTGGCCTTGCCATGGTGACGTCGATCGTTTCGGTTCTGACCAAGATACCGGTACGCAAGGACATTGCGATGACGGGTGAGGTTTCCCTACGCGGGAACGCCATGCCCATCGGCGGTTTGAAAGAGAAGCTTTTGGCAGCGCTTCGGGGCGGCATCAAGACTGTGTTGATCCCGGAAGAAAATGCAAAGGATCTGACGGAAATACCGGACAATGTGAAAGAGGGGCTTGAGATTATCCCGGTCACGCATGTCTCGGAAGTGCTGGCGCTCGCTTTGTCTCGTGAACCCGATCCGATTGAATGGGACGAGGCAGCTGAAGAAGCGGCAGCGGCTGCACGCGCGGCCGAGGCGGCAGCGAAGGCAGCTTCAGGTGCCGTGGCACATTAGATGTGCCTGATAGGATACGGAAAAGGGCGGATTTAGTTCCGCCCTTTTTTATGGTCTTAGGTCCGGGTCGTAATTTGGGTTGAGGATGAAGGTGCCAGTAGCCTGGCCTGTTGCATCGACCTTCCACGCCCCAAGAATGGCCTCTGGCGACACTTCACCGGAGGGATCAAAGTGAGACGACATCCGGTAGACATGTCCGTTCAGAAGCCGCATGGCTTCTTCCACTTCACCGGCGGTTGGGGACAGGCCTTGACCCCTTATGTTTTCCGGGGCCGACTTATCTTGCCGCCGCCCACGGGCGCGGCGACACCCGTGGTGCCGGGGGCCGACGTTGGCAACCCATGGAGGACGCGTACGGCGAGATAGGCAAAGGCCTGTGCCTCCAGCATATCGCCATTCAGACCGACATGCTCCACCGGATGCACAGGGCAGGGCAACCGAGCCACAAGCTGGGCCATAAGCTCGGCATTATGCCGTCCGCCACCGGCGACCAGGACCCGAGCCGGCGGGCTTGGTAAATGCTCAAACGCGATGGCGACCGACGCCGCGCTTCCAGCGGCAAGCGTGGCGGCCGCGTCTTCGTCGGATAAGGGCTCCACACTTTCTGCCCAGGTGGAAAAGTCATTTCGGTCCAGAGACTTCGGGGGCAGTTTCGAGAAGTACCTGGCCTTCAGCATGCCATTAAGGACCGCCTGATCGATAGTGCCGCTTGCCGCAAGGGCCCCATCCTTGTCGAACGGCGCGCCGCGTCGTCGATGGCACAAATCGTCGATCAAAGCATTCCCTGGACCGGTATCGAATGCCAGGCAAGCGCCGTCCTGCTCGGGTCGCGGTACGGTTGGGTCCACCCAGGTCAAATTACCGACACCACCAAGGTTCAGGAAACACAAGGGCTGGCTCGCGTTGATATATTGCGCGAGCGCCCAGTGAAAGAAAGGGGCAAGCGGCGCCCCTTGGCCACCAAGCGTCATATCTGCGCTGCGGAAATCCCAGATCACCGGCCTACCAAGCGCGTTCGAGACAACATCGCCATTGCCCGCCTGAACGGTAACGCCGTCGTCTGGCAAGTGTGTCAGTGTTTGGCCGTGGAATCCCACGAGGTCAGCATCCGGGAACGTCTCGAGCAGAGACACGTGGGCCGTTTCGACAACATGCGCGGCAGCGTCGACGGATGCGCCCGTTCGCTGGCCAAAAGCGTGCGAGATGACATCGCGGTCGCTTTGAGAGTAGGGCGCATAGCCGGTGCGGCCGAAGTCAAGAAGCGTGCGCCCATCGGTCAGAACCATCGCGGCATCAACCCCGTCGAGCGATGTGCCCGACATGGTGCCCAGGGCCCAGACGGGTTCTTCTTTCCTCATGGCTTTCCCTTTCCGGCGCGTCCAAGTAAGACAAGAGCCGTTAAAGTTTGGTAATGGATGGACAGATGACCTACCACCCGAAATCCGAGTTTCTTGCCACCATCATGTCACGCGGCTTTGTTGCGGATTGTACGGATTTGCAGGAACTTGATGCCCGTTTTCACAAGGAAACGGTGACCGGGTATATCGGGTTCGACTTGACGGCAACCTCGCTTCATATCGGGAACCTTGTCCAGATTATGCTGCTCCGCTGGATGCAGAAGACGGGGCATCGGCCCATCACGCTGATGGGGGGTGGCACCACCAAGGTCGGCGATCCATCAGGCAAGGACGAGATGCGGAAGATCCTGTCCGTGGATCAGATCAATGCCAATGCCGACGGCATCCGGCAGGTGTTCGCGAACTACATTTCTTACGGCGACGGACCGACGGACTCGCCGCTCGTGAACAACGCCGAGTGGCTGGACAAGCTCGGATACATCGACTTTCTGCGCGATATCGGCAGGCATTTCACGATCAACCGGCTCTTGGCCTACGAGAGCGTGAAATCGCGGCTCGACCGGGAGCAATCGCTGAGTTTCATCGAGTTCAACTACATGCTGCTCCAGTCCTACGACT
>JBCCCA010000042.1:0-18735 GCA_039033735.1 Pseudomonadota bacterium | reverse complement strand
TCGCGATGCTGATCCTTGGCATTGGATTGCTGATCATCGCTTACGGGCGTTCTTATCTCAGCCGAAAAGACAACATGGGGCAGTTCTTTACCTATCTTCTGTTGTTCCAGGGTGCGATGGTAGGGATCGTTCTTAGCGACAACATACTGCTTTTGCTGGTATTTTGGGAGCTAACCTCGCTGTCATCCTTTCTGCTGATCGGCTATTGGAAGCACCTGCCCGAAGGTCGCCAAGGTGCGCGTATGGCGCTGACGGTGACCGGAATGGGGGGGCTTGCGATGATCGGCGGCATGCTGATCCTCGGCCAAATCGCGGGCAGTTATGATCTGAGTGTCATCCTGCAGAATCGCGAAGCAATCCAGGCCGACCCGCTATACTTGCCGGCGCTGATCCTGATCCTTCTGGGGTGTTTTACCAAGTCGGCGCAGTTCCCCTTCCACTTCTGGCTGCCGCACGCCATGGCCGCGCCGACACCAGTATCGGCCTATCTGCACTCGGCCACGATGGTGAAGGCGGGCATTTTCCTGATGGCGCGTCTTTGGCCGGTTCTGTCCGGCACGCCTGAGTGGTTCGTGCTTGTTACCGGTGCCGGGTTGATCACAATGGTACTTGGCGCGACGATCGCGCTGTTCAAACACGATCTAAAGGCACTTCTTGCCTTTTCGACCGTCAGTCACCTTGGCCTGATAACCATGCTGCTTGGCACCGGGACGGCCTTTGGTGTCATGGCTGCCGTATTCCACATTCTGAATCACGCAACATTCAAGGCCGCGCTTTTCATGTCGGCCGGAATCGTGGATCACGAAGCGCATACCCGCGACATACGTCGCCTTGGCGGATTGCGCACATTGATGCCGATCACCTTTACCATCGCGACGCTTGCGGCGCTTTCGATGGCGGGTATCCCGTTGTTGAACGGGTTCCTGTCGAAGGAAATGATGCTGGAAGAGACCACGAAGACGGTCCTTTTCGACACCTGGTGGCTTGTGCCCGGTTTGGCGACATTTGGGTCGCTTATGTCTGCGGCTTATTGCTTCCGCTTCATCGGTCATACCTTCCTTGGACCGGTCCGTGATGATTATCCGACCATGCCGCATGATCCTGGCTTTGGCATGTGGGGACCGCCTTCGATCCTTGTGGTCCTTGTGGTCGTAATCGGCGTTGCACCCGCCTTGGCTGAGCCGTTCGTCAAGATGGTCACAGAGGCGGTCCTGGGCGTGGCTGCTGAAGTACCGGACAAACATATAAAGATTTGGCACGGACTGATCCCGGCGCTTTACATGTCGATTGTTGCTGTGGTCGGCGGGTTGCTTGTGATGGCGGTCTACAAACCGTTGCAAGCGCTGTGGGATGCCACCCCGCGACCCGAAGCGAAGGTCATTTTCGAAGCGATAGTCGAAGCGGCGGCGAAGGCCGCCGCGGGCGTGACGTTCCTTTTACACAACGGTGCTTTCAGCCGATATGCGATGATTGCCACGGTGACAATCGTGGGCGCCGGGTATTTCGCGTGGACGACCGGAACCGTGGGCGATACCACGCGTGCGCTTCAAACCCCGGGCCCGGTCCCCATCGCTGGGTGGGCCATGCTGGTTGCGGCCACAGCAGCACTGCTTTTCCTGCACCGGAACCGCTTTCTTGCGCTGATCTTGGTCGGGATCGTTGGCCTGATGGTGTCGGTCGGGTTTGTCTATCTCAGCGCGCCCGACCTGGCGATGACCCAGTTCACAGTCGAGGTTGTGACCATCATCCTGCTGTTGTTGGCGCTGAACTTTCTGCCGAACCATACACCCATCGAAAGCACGCCGCTGCGCCGTATCCGTGACAGTGGTGTTGCTATCGCAGCCGGTCTTGCGGCCTTTGCGATGGCCTATCATTACATGCTGCGCGATGCCGTAACGACGCCGATCTCGGACTTCCACCTTGCCAATTCGTATAAAGGTGGGGGCGGCACCAATGTGGTGAACGTCATCCTCGTCGATTTCCGTGGGTTCGACACCTATGGTGAAATCATCGTTTTGGGCATCGCCGCCTTGCTGATCTATGCGCTGACGGAAACGTTGTTGAGCGGTCCGGTCCGCGCCAAGCTTTTGAACCGCATTCCGGACCAGCCGCGGGCAGGCGACATGCACCCCATGATGATGGTCGTTTTGACCCGTGTTACCATGCCTGTCGTCCTGCTTGTTGGCTTTTATATCTTCCTGCGCGGACATAACGAGCCTGGTGGTGGGTTTATCTCAGGTCTGATCGTCTCGATCGCCGTGGTTATGCAATATATGGCCAGCGGCTTCAGCTGGGCCTCGGACCGCCTGCGCTATCCCTATCACGGTGTAATCGGGGCCGGTGTCCTTGTTGCTGGGTTGACGGGGATCGGTTCATGGTTTGTTGCCAAACCTTTCCTGACCTCGGACTTCACTTATGTCCGCATTCCGCCCTTCAACGAATTTGAGTTGGCCACAGCCGCGCTGTTCGATCTTGGTGTGTTTCTGGCGGTTGTCGGCGCCGTGATGCTGTCGCTTGAAAGTTTCTCGCGTCTGGCACGACGCCAGGATAGCGCGGATAGCGATCATCCCATGGATATCGACCCTTCGCGAAACGATCTACAGACCTCGGTGGATGCCAAAACTGCGGAGGGAAACTGACATGGAATTTCTTGTCGCCTCGGCCATCGGCATCCTGACAGCGGGCGGGGTCTATTTGCTTCTTCGGCTTCGCACCTTCCCGGTCATTCTTGGCATATCGCTGCTGACCTATGCCGTGAACGTATTCCTGTTTACGTCCGGCCGCTTGCGCGTGGGCGCGCCCCCGGTTCTGCGCGACAACATTGAGGTCTATTCTGACCCTCTGCCGCAAGCGCTGGTGCTGACGGCCATCGTGATTTCCTTCGGGATGACCGCCGTCGTCGTGATGATTGGTCTTGGTGCCTTCCTTGGCTCGAGCGATGACCACGTCGATGACCAGCCCGAAGACGAGGCGGAGGGTCGGTCATGACCCATTGGATCATCGCACCAATCATCCTTCCCGCGCTGCTGGCCCCATTCATCGTGTTGGCCGCGCGTTATCACATTGGCATCCAACGTGTTTTTGCAGTCGCCGGAACCCTGGCCCTTGTGGTCGTGGCAGCGTCTTTGGCGTGGCAAGTCTCGGATGGTTCGGTCCTTTTTTATCGCCTGGGCGATTGGGCGGCGCCGTATGGGATTGTCTTGGTGGGCGACCGGTTATCGACGATGATGGTTCTGCTCACCTCTCTACTGGCCTTGTTCGTTTTGCTGTATGCGATCGGGTCAGGCTGGGACACACGCGGGCGGCACTTCCACGCGCTTTTCCAGTTTCAGCTGATGGGTATCCTTGGCGCCTTCCTGACCGGCGACCTTTTCAACCTGTTTGTCTTTTTCGAGGTGTTGCTGATCGCGTCTTACGGCCTGATGATCCACGCAGGCGGCAACGCGCGGTTGCGGGCTGGCGTGCAGTACGTGCTGTTCAACCTGATCGGCTCGACCCTTTTCCTGTTTGCCCTTGGCGCGATCTATGCGGAAACCGGTACGCTGAATATGGCCGATTTGGCCGAACGTGTTGCCTTGATCGATCCGGAAGAAACGGTCGGCATTCGCTTGGCAGCCGTCCTGCTGCTGCTGGTCTTCGCCATCAAGGCGGCCGTGGTCCCGCTGCACTTCTGGTTGCCGTCCAGCTATGCGGAAGCGCCGGCGCCCGTCGGTGCGCTATTTGCGATCATGACCAAAGTCGGCGCTTATGCGATTATCCGGGTCTATACGATGATCTTCCATCCCGGGGTGGACGTGACCGCCGGTCTGCACACTGTTTGGCTTTTGCCTGCCGCGTTGGTATCGCTGGCGATCGGGATGATCGGTGTCCTGGCCGCGCGTAAGCTGGATCGGCTGGTTGCCTATTCGGTGATTGGCTCGATGGGTATGGTCATGGTGGCAATCGCGCTGTTTACGCCAACAGGCATTGCGGCGGCGTTGTATTACATCGTGCACTCGACACTCGCGGCGGCTGTCTTGTTCCTGGTCTCAGACCTTGTGCGGACCGGCCGCGGGGACCTGAGCCTGACCCCGCAACCACCAGCCGGTGGCGCGGCCTTGACCGCGGGGATGTTCTTTGCGGGCGCCATCGCGATGGCAGGCCTGCCGCCGCTTTCGGGGTTCCTTGGCAAGCTTCTCGTCCTCGACGCGGCGTTTGACACGACTTTGATGACGTGGATTTGGGTCGTTGTCCTCAGTTCCAGCCTGATCAGCATTCTGGGCTTTGCCCGAGCGGGCAGCATCGTGTTCTGGAAAGCCCATGCTGTTGAGCTTGATGCCACGGCCGAACCGCGGACGCGACCGACGCCTTTGGCGTACACTGCTGTTGGTGGGCTTTTCGCGCTTCTGATCGCCCATACGGTGTTCGCGGGACAGGTCCACGGCTATACCACCAAAATGGCGGCCGAGCTGTTTCAGCCGGATGCCTATAAGACGACAGTGCTGGAAACCTCGGGCAAGTTGAGCAAACCGAAGGAGGAGAACTGATATGGCGCGCGCCTTCCGCTGGCTTATGCCGCACCCGTTCTTGACCCTCATCCTTGCGGTTGTCTGGGTCCTTCTTCAGAACAATGTGACGGCTGGCATGGCCGTCTTCGGCGTCATCCTGGGCATTCTGATCCCATGGGGCACGTCGATCTGGTGGCCTGACACGCCCAAAGGTTTTCATCTTGGGAAGATGGTGTCTTACAGTTTTGTCGTGATCTGGGATATCATCGTGGCCAATCTGGAGGTCGCCTGGATTGTTCTGATGGTCCCGAATTCGAAGCTGAAGCCCGCCTGGATTGTTGTGCCGCTTCAGCTGAAACAGCCCGAAGCCATTACGGTACTTGCCGGGACCATAACGCTGACGCCAGGCACTGTATCGGCTGATTTGTCAGATGAAGGCCATAGCCTTCTGGTCCATGTCTTGCATACGGATGATGCCGATGCGGTTCGGGATGAAATCAAAGAGCGATACGAACGTCGCCTTCTGGAGATATTTGCATGAGCGCCCTTGCATCCTTTCTCGACATCACGATTGTCCTTGCCTTTTGCATGCTCGCCTTTGGGCAGGTCCTGGCAATGATCCGGCTTGTGATAGGCCCAACCTCGGGGGATCGCATTCTTGCTCTGGATACCATGGTCATCAACGCAATTGGATTGATCATCATGCTTGGGATTGGTCAGGGCGTAACGATTTACTTCGAAGTCTCGTTGCTGGTGGCGATGCTTGGCTTTGTGTCGACGGTTGCGCTGGCACGGTTCCTTCTGCGGGGGGACATCATCGAATGACGTTTGATATCGTCCTTCAGGCACTTGCAGCAGTCTCGTTGCTGATTGGGTCGATCTTCGTCTTAGTTGGCGCGATCGGCTTGATGAAATTCAACGATCCGATGACCCGCCTGCACGCGCCGACAAAGGTTGGAACCCTTGGAATTGGCATGCTGCTGTTGGCGTCGATGCTGCTGGCGTTGGTGGGTGGCGACGCGTCGATCCACGAGCTGCTGATCATGGCGTTTTTGTTCGTGACGGCGCCTGTTTCGGCCCATTTCATCGCTAAAGTTAACATCCATAAACGCGAGTGTGACACTCCGCCGACACCGCCGCGCGATGATACATGGTCGACCCTTGCATCACCCGACAGTGAAGAAGTTGATAAGCCCGAGACTGTGGCCGCAGAATAGAATGTTCAGTCCTTCAGAACGCGGTCGGCGATATCCGACAACAAAGCCTCGCGTTCCACATCACCGCCCATTGCTGACAACTTCTGGTCGACCAGCAGGAACGACAAGCCGTGGACAAAGCTCCATAACATGAAGCCACGGCGCCGGACGTCGGCCGTGACAGTGGTTTCGCCAAGGCAGGCCGCCACTTCTTGAAGGACGATGCCAAACGTCTGTTCGCCTGCGGCCTGCAAGCGGGGGTCTTCCAGACGATCTGTGAAGCCGCCAAACTTGAGCCGGAAGATACCGTTCTCGCGCAATGCGAAATCGACATACTCGCGGCCAAGGGCCGTCACGCGGGCAGGGGTGCCTTCGGGAATGCCTTCAAGCGCTGTCATCATCCGCACACGATGCCGTTCCATGCCCTCAAGAACCATCGCCACAAGCATTTCGTTCTTATCTTTGAAGTGCTTATAAGGTGCCGCGGTCGAGACTCCGGCCAAGCGGCAAGCATCTGATACCGAGAACCCATCAGGTCCTTTTTCCTCAACAAGAAGTCGCGTGGCTTCGATCAGCCCCGCGCGCAGGTCGCCATGGTGATAACGCGACTTCTTCAGTGCCTCGTTCATATCCAAAGCGTCATCCGGGTCAGATATTTTTTTTGATTGTTCATGATCCAACTTCTCGCAAATCACGTAACTCTTGTCAAAGTGAGAGCTTCTAACATATGTTAGAGATACTAACTTGGCGAGGATTCGAAGATGGAAAAGCCTGATACTGACGCAACGAAACGTGGTTTTGTGACGGTGATGAAGTGGACCGCTGTGTCTGTGGTTCGCACAACAGTGACGCTGGGTGTCATCGCAGGTGCTGTGTTTGCCATTCAATTCGGTGCGGCGGAACTGGCGCAACGCGCGGAAGCTTCGCCCACACCCGACGCGGCGCCGGCCATACCTGTCACCGCCACCCCTTTGACGCGCCAGACAGGCTACGAGGTCCAACGCGCTTTTATCGGTCAGGTCGAAGCGGCCAAGACAGTGAATATCTCGTTCGAGCTTGCCGGGCGTCTTGAAAACATTTTGGTGGACGAAGGTGACACGGTCAGCGTCGGTCAGGTTCTGGCCACGCAGGACACGGCACTGTTGCAGTCGGAACGCACCCAACTCCTTGCTTCGAAATCCGCGACCGAGGCGCAACTAAAATTCGCGAACCAGACAGTTGAACGAAACGAAGAGCTGCAACGCCGCGGGTTTGCCCCGCAAGCGGGCGTCGACGAAGCGCTCGCCCGCCGGGACGAACTGAACGGACGGATTGCCGAGCTCGACGCCGGTTTGACGAATGTGGATATCCGGCTTTCGAAGGCCCGCGTGGTCGCGCCATTTGATGGGCGTGTGACGGCGCGCAGCGTGGACGGCGGCGAAACGATGGGGGCCGGACAGTCCTTTGTCGGGCTTGTCGAACTGCGTGCCCCACAGGTGCGTGTGGGCGTGCCGGTTGATTTCGACGCAACGCAATTGTCCGAAGCCCAGATTGAAGTTGATGGCCGCCCCATTCCGGCCAAGCTGGCCTCGCTGCGCCCGGATATTGATCCGGTCACCCGCACACGCACAGCCCTGTTCGAACTACAGACCGAAAAGGCCCCGGCCTTTGGGCAGACAGCGCGCCTTCTGGTGACCGAGCGGGTCGAGAAGGACGGGTTCTGGGTGCCGATCACAAGCCTGAGGGAAGGGGTGCGGGGACAATGGACGCTGTTGACCGTGGACGCCGAGGACACGGTGCGCGCCGCCCAGATCGAAATCCTGCATGCTGAAACTGACCGCGTGTTCGCCCGCGCCGGTTTTGCAGATCGAACACCGCTGATCGATGCTGGCCCACAACGCGTCACAGTGGGTCAGCATGTTGTCCTGAACCTCAGCGAATAAGGATCGGATGATGGAAACCCTGACCTTTCGCCAGCCCCGTCTTGTCGCGCTGATCATCCTTGTATTGGTGTCGGCCGGTCTATCCTCGTTCCTGTCTTTGGGACGGCAAGAAGACCCGACAATCACCAACCTTTTTGCGACGGTAACCACGCAATTCCCGGGTGCTGACCCGGAACGTGTCGAAGCCCTTGTGACAGCCGAGATTGAAGACGAGCTGCGCGCGATTGCCGAGATCGACGAGGTGTCATCGGTATCGCGGGCCGGGGTCTCGGTGGTTTCAATCGACCTTATCGAGACGCTGGACGAGACGACGATCGAACAAGTCTGGACCGAGGCGCGGGATGCCGTGGAAAATGCGCGGCGTGCCTTTCCCGCAGGCGTCTTAGCGCCCGACTTCAATGCAGAAGGCATCTCGGCCTATTCTGCCGTTGTTTCGGTCACAGCGACGGACGGCAACACACCCTTGACGCTATTGTCGCGCCACGCCGAGGCGCTTGGCGACCGCTTGCGATCAATACCGTCGACCCGGGCTGTCGCGTATTTCGGAACACCTGAGGAAGAGGTCGTCGTCTCGGTCGACCCTAGCCAGGCTGCCGCGCTTGGCTTGACGGCGTCCGAAATTGCGGGCCGTATCAGTGAGGCCGACGGCAAGGTTCAGGCGGGGCGCCTTCAGGGTGATGTCGACCTGACGATCAATGTCACGGGCGAGATCGAGAATCTTGACCGGGTGCGGCAGGTTGTGTTGCGCGAAAGTGCCAACGGCAGCACCGTCACCCTGGGGGATATTGCCCGTGTGGATCGGGGGCCGCGCGAACCGGCCTCGGAATATGCGATCGCCAATGGCAAACCTGCCATCCTGATTGGCGTTCTGGCGCAGGACGGTGTCCAGATTGATCGTTGGATGGGGTTTGTACGCGAAGAATTGGAGGCTGGGACTTCCCTTATCCCGCTTGGTGTCGAAGAAACTCTGCTGTTCGACCAAAGCACCTATACGCTGGACCGGCTGGCGGATGTCGCCACGAACATGGCCATCGGTGTCGCGTTAGTCGTGGGTGTCCTGTTCCTGACCTTGGGGCTTCGAGCTGCCGCCATTGTGGCGTTGGTCCTGCCGATCGTGTCGCTTGCGACACTGGCGACAATGAACTTTATCGGACTGCCGATCCATCAGATGTCGGTGACCGGTCTGATCGTAGCGCTTGGCTTGTTGGTTGATGCGGCCATTGTCATGGCCGATGAAGTGCGCCGCCGTCTGGCCGATGGGCGTGAACGGATTGATGCGGTGCGGGATGCAGTGCGCCGGCTTGCGACGCCGCTGCTGGCGTCGACCGTCACAACAGCGCTGGCCTTTACACCGATGATTCTCCTTCCTGGCCCCGCAGGTGATTTTGTGGGATCTATCGCGATTGCCGTGGTCTTGATGTTGGTCTGGTCTCTTTTTGTCGCACTGACTGTCACACCGGCCATCGCAGGCTGGATGTTGCCGCGTGAAGGTGCGGGCGGACGGTTCAGTCAAGGACTTTCGCTGCCCGTGATTGCTCGGGCCTTCGAAGCCTCGATCCGATTGGCTGTGAACAATCCGATCCGATCCATTGCTGTTTCGCTGATCCTCCCAGTCCTAGGCTTCGCGGCACTGCCAACTTTGACAGCGCAATTCTTCCCCGGTGTCGAACGCAACCAGTTCTACATCGAAGTTGATTTACCGTCGGGCGCTGCGATCACAGACACCCGTACGACGGTTGAGCAGATGGACGCAATTCTTCGGGCCGACGCAGGGACCGAAAGTATTTATTGGTCCATCGGACAGTCTGGCCCGGCGTTCTATTACAACATTGTCGGCAATCGCTCGCAGGAGCCAAGCTTTGCCCAAGCGATGGTGACGACCGTGACCGATGCGGATGCCGCGCGGCTTGTTGGCGAATTGCAGGCTACGCTTGATCGGCAGTTCCCCAACGCTCAGGTGATTGTGCGCGGCATTGTTCAAGGTCCGCCTGTCGATGCGCCCGTCGAAATTACGGTCAAAGGGCAGGACATCGCGATCTTGCGCCAGTTGGGTGACGAGGTGCGGGCGATCATGGCCGATCTTGATCTGGTGACGCAGGCCCGTGCGGGCATTAGCGGCGGAGCACCACAGGTTCGTTTCCAGATTGACGAAGTGGACGCCCGGCTGCTGGGACTGGACGTGGCTGATATCGCGGCGCAACTGAACGCAGCCCTTGTCGGGGTAACCGGGGGGTCTCTGGTCGAGGGGACCGAACAATTGCCCGTGCGGGTCAGGTTGGGGGATGGGTTGCGCGCTGATCTGCAGGCCATCGCCGATATGCCGATCCTTTTGCCCGAAGCGCCGGCCGTGTCGGCAACCGGTGCCTTTCCGGCCGTGCCCTTATCCGAGTTGGCGACCTTGGTGGTCGAGCCATCTGAAAGCGTGATCACGCGAAGTGGCGGGCTGCGAGAAAACACGGTGCAGGCCTTTCTCGTGCCGGATGTTCTGCCGGAGGAGGCGCTGCAAAAGGTGCTGGCCGAACTTGAGGCGCGGGGCTTCGAGGTTCCGTTTGGCTATACACTGGCTCTGGGGGGCGACAGCGATGCGCGTTCGAATACCGTAGGCAATCTGATGGCATCAGTCGGGCTAATCGTGACGTTGACGATTGCCACCATTGCACTGACTTTCAATTCTTTCCGTCTGACGATCGTGGCTCTTGTTGTTTGCATCCTGTCCGCCGGGCTTTCGATGCTGTCACTTGCCATTATGCAGTACCCGTTCGGGATTGTGGCGATCATTGGCGTTATCGGATCAATCGGGGTTTCGATCAATGCGGCGATCATCATCCTGACTGGCTTGCAGCAGGACGCCGCCGCAAGCGCTGGCGACACAGATGCCATGACGCGGGTTGTGATGGGATCGAGCCGGCATATCGTTTCGACGACCATCACCACTTTCGGAGGCTTCCTGCCCTTGATTCTGGATGGCGGGGCCTTCTGGCCGCCCTTCGCCGTGGCCATTGCCGGCGGTGTCTTGTTGTCGACCGTGGTCTCGTTTTATTTCACACCGCCTGTTTTTGCGCTGATCCGGCGCCGGGTGGAACGCAAGGGGGCTTTCTGTCCCAAAGTGGTTAATCTGCCCCGCATCCCAACGCATGAATTGGCGGCCGAGTGACCTGTTAAAGTGAAAAGGCCGGGGCCGACCCCGGCCTTTATTCGTTTTATGGCTGCCAACTCAGATGACGGCACGTTCCGGCACCGGTTGTGCCTTTGAAATGCGGTCAAAGTGGAACGTGCTGAGATCGAGGCTGCGGTATTCGCCATAGGTCAACCATTCCGCCGTGCCGCGCCCCATGGCAGGGGATTGTTGCAGTCCGTGGCCCGAGAAGCCGTTGAGAAACACAAAGTTCGTCAACTCGGGGTGCGGTCCGGTGATGGCATTGTGGTCAAAGACATTCATCGCGTAGTGCCCCGCCCATTCTGACTGCACCTTGATCGCTTCGAATTGCGGGATCCGTGTGGCAATGGTGGGCCAGATGTGGCTTTCCCAAAGTGCATGATCCATTGAGAAGTCGTCATGCGGCACCGCCGGATCAACATCCGCGTGCCCACCGCACAGATAGGTGCCGCCGCCGTTTTCCCGCACATGCACGCCCGAGGGATCGATGGTCAGCGGCAGGGGCTGGTCAAGCGGCTGTTCGGCGCGAAAAACCCAGGTGAAGCGTTTCCGCGGCTCGACCGGCAGCTCGATCCCGGCCATTTTCGCTGTGTCTGCCGCACGCGGCCCGGAGGCATTGACCACTTGCCCGCAAGCGACGACGGCGCCCGATGCCAAGGTCACACTATCGACCCGGGTCCCGTCCGGGGATCGGTTGATCGCGACAACCTCGTTTGCGATGTATTCGACGCCGCGTTCACGCGCCTGTCGTTGCCACCAATCAAAAACCGTTGCTCCGTCCCAGTACCCTTCGTCCACGCGATTGATCGAGCCGAGCAGGATGTCATCCACGGCATAGAACGGGTAGGCGGCCTTGATATCATCGGGTTTCATGAGTTCCGTTGCCGCGCCGGCTGCGCGCTGCACTGCGTGATTAGCGCTAAGGGTCTCGGCAAATTCCGGCGTGTCGGCAAGGTACATGTAGCCATAGGACTGGATTGACAGGGCGGGCACGCGCGCATCGTTCCCCAGATTGCGCGGGAAGTTCTTTACGAACTCGGCAGCGAATTGCGAGATGCGAATGTTTAATTCGGTGCTGAATTGCTGACGCATGCAGGAATTCGTGTGGGTGGTCGACGCAAATTCGTAAGTTGGGTCGCGTTCGACCACGAGAACCGAACCATCGAACCCGGCCATTTCCGTCAGGAACCAAGCGGTCGACGAGCCCATGATCGCGCCCCCGATGATGATGACGTCGTAGGAGCTTTGCCGCGGCTCTGGGCTAAATCTTGCGTTCGACATGGTTTGAATTCCCCGTTCAGGTGACCGCAATGGTTCTTCGCACGAGGTGCGCGCGTCAAGCTTTGTTCGCCACCGTTTCAGCAATCCGAGGACCTGCTTTGCGGGCGGCGAGCACCTGTTGGCGCAACCACGTGTTGCGTCCGGAATGTTCATACCGTCGGTGCCAGACAAGGTGATACTCGAGCGCGGGAAGAACAAAGGGCGGTTTGCACCAGGCAAGCCCCTGATATGCTGTAAATGCCAGCCGAGATGGCATGGTGGCCACGATGTCGGTTCCTTTGATCAGGTCGCCCAGCATTGACGCCGTTGGCGCCACAACCGAAACACGCCGCCGCAAGCCAAGTTCCAACAGGGCACGCGCAGCGACGCTTTTGGTGTCTCCGCCGAAATTCACCGTGCCGTGGCGCGCGTTGGCATAGTCTTCCGACGTCGTAATCGGTCCACGGTGGTCCGGATCATAAAATACGGCCAGGCTGTCTGTTGAATAGTGGCAATGGTTCAAGACCGAAGGGTAACGAATACCCGCGACCGAGATCGCGAGATCGGCTTCATCCTCGGACAACATCTGTGTTACGCGTTCGCGCGGGGCCAACCGCCGGATTTCGAATTCGATGTTTGGCTCGGCGGCAAGCAAGGCTTCGTGCAGCGCCTTCATTTCGTGCAAAAGAGCGGGGGTTGGAATGGCCAGCACAACAGGTTTGCTGTCCCGAGACACGTCGTAGCTTTCCGGTGCCACCAGACCTTCGATGTCGGCCAAGATCTTCTGGACTCGTGGCAATATTGCCAATGCTTTTTCGCTGGGGGTGATGCCGCGCCCGGATTTGACGAACAGGGGATCGCCGACAGCTGCGCGCATCTTGTCCAGTGTATGGCTGATCGTGGATTGGTTGAGCTCGAATAGCTGGGCTGTGCGGCTGACAGATCCGGTTTCGCAGACCGACGCGAACACACGAAGCGTGTGTCCATCCAACCTAAACAGATCGAAACTATGCATGCGTTTTCTCCAACCCATCGATTGATTAATCGCGACTTCAGCCTTCACTATAGCAAGTAAACTTAACGTACGCTAAGGTTTAGGCTGATGAGGTAGCTCAATTTAAGATATATGCGAAGGCGTTTGCGGCCCAATCTGTGGGACGCGTTGATCGTTGCCGTCGGGACACGGGGAGAGGGCAGCGACACTCACGATGGCGCTTTTGGTTGAGGTTGGCGCGCAGGAGAGAACCTGGTCGCGCCACGAACAGCAGCAACAACAGAACGTACGAGGCCGGGGTGTGTAACACGCCCCGCACTTGCGGACCTTATGGGGACCGCATTACGGGCAGGGAAACGCCGCTCCCCTGCCCGTATTCTTTTGCGGCGGTGCGAGCACGACAAATGGTCTGACACGTTCGGGACACATGATTGTTCATCTTGATCGGGGTCAGCGCGGGCGGTGGCCACCCTCTCCAAATCCTCCCTGAAAAAGTGAGCCACCGCGTTTTGCGCGTAAATCACGCTAAGCCCGGATTGCCCCTGCCACTCCGTCACCCGCTCCTGAGGAACAGGCCGTTACTCCCAGCAGCAGAAGTTCCGAGCTAGGCAGTTACCTTGCGAAGGATTGAACGGAAGGTCAACCCGGTCGAGGTGCACGCGGTGTGCAGACGATCGTTGACACATAACCCTGTGGGGCGGCGCTCGACCGGTGCCCTTGAATGGCTTCGCCCCTTATCGAATGTCGGCCTCATCATTTCCAGATGCGAAACAGTCCCTGAACAAGAAGATACGCGGAACCCCAAGATTGCGGCACCTCTGCCATGTTCGGTGGCCGCCGCTTTCCCATAACAGCAAGGCCAAAGGTGAGAGGAACATCGCCCATTCCACCAAACAGCCAAAGTCTGACCACAAAAATGTCTTAAACCAATCGTTTACCAAGACGACACAACGTAACAGACACTGCATTGGGGGCAAACAATGCAAAGACATGGGGTCGTTGACCTGCAAGAATTCCGCAATCCGGGGCCTGTTCAAAAGCCTTCGGGCGACGTCGAGGCTGAGTATCTTCCCGCTGGGACGACCTTGCTTGTCGGCCAATACATCATCGATGGATATCTGAACTGCGGCGGCTTCGGGATCACCTATACCGCGCGCGACAGTCTTGGGCGCAAAGTGGTTATCAAGGAGTGTTTCCCGGCCGAGATGGTCTTTCGCGATGGAAAGTCCATGGCCTCGCGCAGCCCGAAATACGAAAGTGAATTGAAATCGATCGTCCGTGGATTCGTGAAAGAGGCGCATAGCCTTGCCAACGTGAAACACGACCACATTGTTCACGTGCACCAGATCTTCGAAGAAAACAGCACCGCCTATATGGCCATGGATTTTGTCGATGGCCCTGACCTCCTGGACGTGATCGAAGGCGATGGCAGTTTGACACCGCGCGAAGTCGAGGCGCTGACGCGGAAGCTTTTAAAGGCTATCCGTTACTTGCATCGCAGCGGGACGCTGCACCGCGATATCTCGCCCGACAACGTGCTTATCGAACGTACAGCAGAACCGGTCCTCATCGACTTTGGTGCAGCCCGCCATTTTGATCCGACCGATACGAATGCGGTGCCAAAAATGAAGTTCGTCAAGGACGGTTATTCTCCCCATGAATACTATGTCGAGGGAGCACCACAGGGTCCGTTCAGTGACGTCTACGCACTTGCAGCGACGATTTATCACTCGATTACTGGCGCAGCGCCGATTGATGCGCCCACCCGCTCTGCGGCTCTTGACGCCGATCGGTCGGATCCGTTCGTCCCGCTGACCGGAACGGTCGCGGGGTATCCGACGCGCTTTTTACGCGCGATCGATGCCGCACTGGCGGTGCGGTCCGAAGACCGAATTCAGACGTCAGAAGCGTGGCTGGAACGGATCGGTGCCGATGCACCATCGGGTATCTTTAAACCTGTCACCGCCGTGCTCGATAGTTTTTCGGTCTTCGAGGAGAAGGCCCGCAGTGCGTCGGCGGTCGTCGGAACCCGCGAACGCCTTCCCCTTGTGGCGGCCTGTGCTGCCGCGGCATTGCTGGTCGGCGGTGTGGTCGTTGCCACGCAAACCCATTGGTTGAAGGGTGATGGCCACGAGGCAATAGTGCCGGTCGAGCCGACGCCGCAGACGCTGGCAGCCATCGCGCGCCTGCCGACACCTAATGAAATGGCGACGGTGTGGCCCGACGGGTTCGAAGCCCTGCGCAGCCCGGTTACACGTGACACGTCGCCCGCACGCTTGCCCAATGCGCCCCTTGTTGCGGCGCTGGAACCTGCGTCGGCGGTAAACCTGCCCGAGGTCGCCCAAGCTCCTCCGGCCTTTGCTTCGTCCTTGGCGACCCTTCCCGAACCTGACGTTCTGGCAGCGCTTCCAGGCATGCAAGATCGCAGTGAATGGTCCGTACAGGTTCCTCAGCCAACGCGAAAGCCCTCGCTGGCCTCTGGCGACAGCACGGCGCCGAACCCATTGCAGGCCGCGCAATCGCGGATCGATGTCCAATCCATTGCCCCTGTGTCGTATGGTGACCGCCTTGCGACATTGCCCGCGGCGCCGTCGCGTCCCAGCCTTGACCTTGATACGTCGGCGCCGGAATACGCACCCGCTGTCACACAAGAGGCGCCGACGCGACATCAATCCCGCTGGGATCTGGAATTGCCGTTCACCGCGCGACCCCAACGGGTTGGCGACGGACGGGCGCTTGTCATTACGGCTCTGGATGCAAATGCAGACCTGGCGTCGGTTGCCCCCTGGCTTGAAGAAGGCCTGGTGATTGTCGGGCTTAACGGTGCCCCACTGGAGCGAAATGTACCACTCATCGATCAGATCGGCGACGCGTTCGAGGTGTCTGCCGATGGCACGGTCGATGCGATGTTGTGGTATCGTAAACCGCGCGAGGAGATGCTGGATCAGGGCATTCTGTCGATCCCGATCATTCGCAAGACGACACTCGCGGATGGCACCATCTTTGAGACTCGCAAAGTCGGCGCCAGCTGGGTTACTTCAGTTGCATCGCTGGGCGACGGACCAAATACGTTGGAACTTGGTGACCTGATCATTGGCAACAGCAACAGTCCGACGCGGTTCGCAGATCACAAGTCAGTCGAAGCCACGTTCAGCGCGCTGGTACAAAGCGAAATAACGGCGGCCGAATTCCTTGTGCTTCGCAACGGTCAACGGGTCAGCGCAGTTTGGACGGCAAACTGAACGGGCCACTTTCAAGCCTGCGCTGCCCCGCCCGGGGCCGCGCTCATCACACGGATCAGGCGGTGGCGCGTCGTGCGCCTTCTGCCATCGTCTCAAGCTTGGCATAGGCGATATCGGGGTCGATCGCGCCAAAGCCTGCAAAGGTTCCGAACCCGCAATCACTGCCGGCGACCACTCGGTCAGCGCCCACGATATCGACAAAGCGACGTACACGTTCGGCGACCAGATCGGGGTGTTCGACAAAGTTCGTTGTCGTGTCGACTACCCCGGGCACCAGTACAGTGTCGTCCGGAATATCAGCCGCGCGATCGCGGAAGACCGTCCACTCGTGTCCGTGTCTTGGGTTTGACGTCTCGAACAGCACATAGCGCGCATCCACTGACATTAGCGTGTCAAACATCTTTGACATCGGGATATCGCAGACATGCGGTCCTTCATAGTTGCCCCAGCATATATGGACCCGCACCCGCTCGACGGGCACGTTCTGAAGCGCGTGGTTCAATGCTTCGACATGGGCTCCGGCGACTTTCAGAAATTCTTCATCTGACAGGTCGGTGAACAGCATGTGTCGTGAAAGCGCCAGGTCGGGGCAGTCAAGCTGCAGGTCCAAACCAGCAGCCACAATCGTCTCGTATTCCGTCTTCATGGCGTCGGCCAAAGCGACAAGATACGCCTCGCGCGTCGGGTAGTAGTCGTTTTGCAGGAAAAGCGAAATCACACCCGGTGAGGCGGCGTTCATGAACCCACGTTCGACACCATGCGCCGCCATGGCGGCTTGCAGATTTGCGATATCCTTCTGCAATTCGCCCTGACCCTTCGAGGTCACTTCGCCCACACACATGGGCCGCGCGTATTTCGGTGTGCCGCCGTCATTTGCCAGCCGCGCCAGAAACTTGGGGAAAAGTTTTAAATCAGCCGGGGCATTGCGCGGGCTGTCGCCGTCGAACCCGGTATATCGATCCTTGACGTAGGTCGCATAGGATATCTTCGACGTTTCACCATCTGAGACGATGTCGACGCCGGCGGTCGCCTGTTTGCCCACCGTTTCCAACACCGCATCTGCCATCGCGGCGTCGAAGTCGCTTTCCGCGTATGGCTGCTTGTTCTCGCGCGCAAAAATGAAGTCCACAACCTTTTGTGTCCGGGGCAAGGACCCTGTGTGGGTTGTCAGAACGGTCATGATGCTGGCTCCTTCTTCGCCATCAGAATTGTGTGGTTTTGGCAGCCTGGGTCTTCGGCAACGAATGCCGTCAGCAAAAGTCCGCAGTCTTCCAGCGCTGCCGTGTATTCGGCCGGCGACAGCGAGGCATGATAGACGGTTTCTTCGCCCACCGTTCCCGTTACCTCACCGGCGCGCGCACCCACAGTCACCAAAAGCCGCCCCCCCGGTGCCAGGTGGTCGGCCAAACGTGGCAGGGTGGCGCGCTGTTCGTCCGGTGTCAGATGATAAAAGCTGTTCCAGCCAATGATCCCGTCGAAGGCAAGACCCAGCGAAAGGTGCCGCATGTCGCCTTCGCGCCAGTCACCGTCAGGCCAACGACCGCGTGCAATGTCCAGCATCTTGGCCGAAAAATCCATGCCCGTCAGTCGGAACCCTTCGTTGATCAGCCACGCGGCAATCGGCTTGCCGGTTCCGCATCCCAGATCAAGCACGCGCCCGTTCCGGGGCAATCCATCGCCAAAGCGCGCGAGCCAGCGCGCCTCGAAGAACGCGCGCGACCGTGCGCTGTCATAGGCCTCGGCCTGCCGGTCATAAATGGCCTTGGTCTGCGCGCTAAGGTCGGTCATCCGCTGCCGATCCGAAGGCCGATCTTGCCGATATGCCCGCGTTCCAGAAACGCGGTTTGCGCGTCTCGTATGTCTTGCAGGGCAAAGGTCTCGGCCAGCAATGGCTTGATCGCGCCTGTTTCGATCCAACGGACCAACCCGGAAAAAACGCCGTCGTCCAAGACCGTGCACCCAAAAAACGTCAAGTCCTTCAGATACAAGTCCCGCAAATCCAAAGGCACTTCGGCCCCCGCTACGGCGCCTGCCACGGCATAGCGCCCCCCCGGTTTAAGGGCGTCTATGATCGCGGTCCAGGCTGGCCCACCCGCCAGGTCGATCGCCAGATCAAAACTGTTGGACGGCGGGGTGTCGCCCCGGTCCAGACAGGCAGACGCACCAAGCGCGATAAGCGCCTCGGTTTTGGCGGGTGAGGTGACGGCTGTCACATCCAAACCGCGCGCGACCAGCAACTGCACAGCCGCCGAGCCGACACCACCAGAAGCGCCAGTCACCAGCGCACGCTCCCCGTCGGTTGCCCCCATCCGCACGATCATGTTTTCCGCGGTAGAATACGAACATGGGAAGGTCGCCAGCTCGATATCGCTCAGATCGCTTTCAATGACATGGGCGTGGCGCGCGGCAACGGTCACGTATTCCGCGAAACATCCGGGGCATTCCGACCCCAGAAACCACGGCGGATGAAGCGCCGC
>JBCCCA010000041.1:0-18748 GCA_039033735.1 Pseudomonadota bacterium | reverse complement strand
CTGGCGATCTTCACGCCTGACATCGTGCCCGGCGGCGCATGGTTCACCGAACTGATGAGCGCGCGACCCAACCTCGACAAGCCGACCATCGGCCTCATCATGCTGGCGGCAATGCTTTTCGTGATCTTCATCGGCTTTCCGATTTCCTTCACGCTGATCTTCCTGGCGTTTGTCTTTGGAATATGGGGCTCGAACTTCAAGCTCACCACGCTTTTGATGACGCTCAACACGAACTCGACCATGCTGAACGACCAGCTCATGGCGGTCCCGCTTTTCGTGCTGATGGGCATTGTGATGGAAAGCGCAGGGCTTATGGAGCGCCTGTTCGCCTCGATCCAGATGATTATGGCCCGCGTGCGCGGCGCTCTGTTCATCGCGGTTCTGATCGTGTCGACAATCTTCGCAGCGGCAACTGGTATCGTGGGCGCATCGGTAACACTGCTTGGCATCATGGCGGGCGCAACAATGAGCCGGTCGGGCTATAACGTTAAACTCGCGGCAGGAACCATCACGGCGGGCGGCACGCTGGGCATCCTGATCCCGCCCTCGATCATGTTGATCGTTATGGGGCCGGTGCTGGAGGTGTCCACACTCGACCTCTTCCGGGGGGCCTTCATCCCCGGTGCATTGCTGGCTTCGCTCTACCTGATCTACACGTTGGGGCGCTGCTGGATTAACCCCGAGCTTGGGCCTATCCTGTCCGAAGAAGACCAGCCCGATACATCCCGCTTTTACGGTGCGGAAGTCGCGTTAATCTGCCTTGGAATCCTTACAGTCTGCCGGGTCTTTGGCCTTGGACTTGGTGGTGCTTTCGGGGGGATCGTTCCCTTTGGTGGTCTGATCGTCTTGGTGATTACAATTGCTTTGGCTTACGCTGCATATCGCAATGTCAGCATCCTGAGGATCGTGCTGCCCATCGCGGTTCTTTTCCACCTCTACATGATTGTCTCCAATATGGGCGATGGCCTACCAGTCTGGTCAACCATACTCGGCGCGTTCATACTGCTTCTCGCTTATCTTGCCCGCCCAATCTACGGCAAGGATGCGGACGAAGGTTTCTACTTCTCAGCCCTTTGGGACGAGTTCTTTGCAGGCCTTATGCCGCCAACCATCCTGATTAGCTTCGCGCTGGGGTCGATCCTTCTGGGCTTTGCAACTCCGGCCGAAGCGGCAGCCATGGGCGCATTCGGCGCCATCCTCCTGTCGATCGGCTATGGTAAATTCACCATCCCCGGGTTCTTCGACAGCTTGATCAAAGCGCTGGAAATCACCGTGCTCATCATGTTCCTGGTGGCCGCGTCGAACTTCTTCGGCGCACAGTTCAGTGCACTCGGCACGCCCCGAATGATGACCGAACTGCTCCTCGGCCTCGACATGTCGCCGTTCCTAATCTTGTTGTTGGTCATGGCGCTGATCTTCCTGTTGGGATGGCCGCTCGAATGGGTGCCCATCGTTTTGATCGTGGTACCAATCCTATTGCCAACGGTCGAGGCGCTCTCGCTCCACGGGCTCAGTCGGTATGACATGATGGTCTGGTTCGGCATCCTCGTGGCGGTGAACCTGCAAACGGCCTGGCTCAGTCCGCCCGTGGCGCTCTCAGCCTACTTCCTGAAAGGTGTGGTGCCCAACTGGGATCTGAAGGACATATATCTCGGTATGATGCAGTTCATGTTGGTCCAGCTGGTCGGCCTGGCCTTGATACTGATCTTCCCGCAGCTTGTGTTGTGGTTGCCAAGTGTGATGGGCGGTTAGGCGCGTTGATCCTCACGCGGCGTCCGCCTGGGCGTCGCGACGCCTGCGCCATGGCCGGTCAAACGGATTGCCAAAAAGCAGCGCCGGGTCGCCGGGTGCCGGCGCTTCGATGCGGCGCATAAGCCGCCCTTTCGCGAAATACTTTTGACGATCACCAACGTCCTGTTGCACGGCCTCGGTTGCCACCAGGTCCATCGTCCAGCGATCAGTGGCCAGCAGCCACGCCTGATCAAGAAGTGCGCCCGCGACCTCGGGCTTGCTGCGGTTGCGTTGTGCTTTCACGGCCATTTTCAAGGCACGCTCGTTCTGCGCCTGCCGCGTTTTTTCGGTCAGCTCGGCTGCCAAATTTTCCAGCGCCGCGCGGTCGTCGCCGAACCACATATCGCGGGCGAGCCCGGGCAACGCCGGTGCCCGAAACGCAATTTTGCCAAGTGCCGCGTTGGCCCATTCACGCTCGGCGCGCAACGTGTCTTGCGCAGCTTCGACCGTTTCGCGCGGCAAGGTAAACGCGCGACCGGGCAGGCGGGCCACCCGCGTCAGATCGAAGCTGCGAAATGGGTTGTGGCGCGTGTCGACAAAGGGCGGGGCAAGACGGTTGGCGTGCGCGTACAAGATGGCAGTCTGGTCAGACACGCCTTCGTTCAGCCGGGGGGCAGGGGGCAACGCTGCCTTCAAACCAAGAGCGGCGGAAAACGCGTCAACGCTGTCTTCTTCACCATAAGCGCAAAGACTAATGCAGTTTGCCCCAAAGGTTGCAATCCAGGGCGCGAAGCGGCGTTCGAATTCGGGCATTCGGGGGGCATCGAACAGATCATCTAGCAGATCGCCGGACCATTTCGTCGCCTGTTGTGCGGCTGAGGTGGCCCACGACAGAGGCTCGCGCAGTGAGCCAATGATCCGTATGCGGTCGAAACGCTTTCCCAGAAACAGATGCAATCGTTCGACTTCCGAGGGGCGGAAGTCCGACAGGTCTTCTGCACTGAAGATCACATGATGCGTGGTGGTATCGACCTCGTATGCGAGTGCGGCCTGAATGTCAGCCCGATGTTGGTGGGCCGCATCGCCGTCGTGCCAGCGCAGCCCGGCCAGGTGCAACGCGTCCGGTTTGTCCCAAAAGGCCAGTGACAATCGCTCGCCATGGTTCCGATCTCCGCTGAGGTAGTGATAGCCATGGTCGCTGAGTGCTTGCCGCGCGCGCGCGCACGCCGCTTGTATCGCCGTCGTTCCTGTTTTGGGCATGCCGATGTGAACGAAGGCAGTACGCATCGTCACTCCTTCCTGCAAGATGTCAGTGTTGAACGACAGGAAGGCTAAGAAGAGGTTATTTTTGCGTCGACAAATTTAGAATTTCGCGTGGGCTGCGTGCCGCGCCGCGCGCGCTTCCGCCTGCGATGGTCGCTGCGCAGCTGACATGCCAAAGACCAACGAGACATGGCGAGCATGCACAAATGCCGGGGCGCAGCAGCTGTGCTGCCCCGGCCTATGTCTTGTGGTGGAACGTGGAACTAAGCGCTGACCGCTTTCATGAACCGATCCCGGATTACCACCGGATCCATCGTGATCACAGGGTTCTTCGCATTCCCGCTGTCGCACTTGACGATCATCACAGTCATCTTGCCGCCCTCCATCGCCTCGGTCAGCGCTTTGCCGGTATCGACATCCTGCACCTCGACCACATTCTCGCAGCCTGCCGCGCGCGCCATGCCAGCCAGATCAGTCTTCTTGCCGGTGTACGTCGGCTGATCCCCGGTCGAGCCATAGGACCCGTTATCGATGATCATCAGGATGAAATTGTCGGCGACATTGTTCGCAATGGTCGGCAGTGTGCCGAGGTTCGTCAGAACCGAGCCATCGCCATCAATTGAGATCACCGGCTTTGGTTGCGCCAGTGCCAAGCCCAGCCCAATCGACGAAGCCAGACCCATCGTGCCGAGCATATAGAAATTCGTCGGCTGATCGTCGATGGCGTGCAATTCCTGGCTAGGGATGCCGATGTTACAGACCACCAACTGGTCGCGCAGGATCGGGGCGATTTCTTTCAGGATTTCAGATCGGATCATTGGTCGCCATAGCCTCCCCAGAAGTTGGCATCGGTCAGGATGGCCACAGGTTTGTTGCACATGAAGGTATAGTCGAGGATCATTGGCAGTTCCTCGGCATCCGCCTGTTTGTGGAAGTGGTAGGTCGGAATGTTCATTTGTGCGAGCAGCGCCTTGGTGTGCACGGCCATCTCGACCTGGCACGCAACCGGTTCGCGCAATTCGCCGCGATAGGAAATCAGCATCGGCAACGGCATCCGGTAATACTGGATCAGCGTCGCCAGCGTATTGATCGTCACACCAATCGCGGTGTTTTGCATGATAATCGCCGGGCGTTTGCCGCCCATCCATGCGCCCGCGCAAAGTCCCATACCTTCGTCTTCCTTATTGGATGGAATGTGGAAGATTTCGGGATGCTGGTCGATTTCGTCGATCACTCCGGCCAGTTGTTTACAAGGAACCGTGGTGACGAAGCTGACGCCCGCGTTCACCAGATCCTCGGTAATCTGTTTGTCGATGCTCATGTCATCTCCTCAAGGGACGAGTACGATTTTGGGCGCAGCCACTTTGCCCGCCCGGATGTCTTCAAAAGCCCGGTGCCCGTCGGCGAGGGGACGTTCCTCGGTCCAGTCGAGCGCACCCAGCGAACCGTCAAAAATGGCCGCCGCCGTGTCGCGGAAATCTTGATAGGTGTAGGCATAGGTCCCGATAAATGTGACCTCGTGCAGCGTGAAGCGGCGCACATCCAGGCCGGGTTCGCCGCCGCCCAGCCCGATATGCATGATGACGCCCCCCGGTACAACGGCTTTCGAAGCCGTCTCCCGTGTGGCGGCAAAGCCCACGGCGTCGATCACTAGATCATAGCTGTCCTCGGCGTCCAGTTCAGGCAACACCTTGAACCCGCAGGTTTTTGTCAGATAGTCCCGGCGCAGATCGTTGGGCTCCGTCACCGTGATATCCGTGGCGCCCATCGCCGTTGCTGATAAAGCTGAGCCAACGCCAATCGGGCCGCCGCCAATGACCAGCACCTTCGGGCTCTCGATCCAACCGACCTCAAGCCCCATGCGCACCGCATGCCAACCGCAGGCAAGCGGCTCAGCCAGTGCGGCCTTTGCCGGATCAACGCCGTCGGGCACATCGATCAGGTTCTCGCCGCGCATCGAAGCGTATTCCGCAAAGGATCCCTGTCGCGGCGGGATCGACATCATCGACCGGTTCCGGTCCAGGTTTTCCCGTCCCGCCCTGGCTTCTCGACTGGTGCCATCGACCACCATGGGGTTGATCGTCACTCGACGCCCGTTAGAGGTTACGCCGCAGGCCTCATGCCCAAGGACCAGCGGCGGATTGCGGCGAGGATCATGGCCGAGATATGCATGCATGTCCGAGCCGCAGATGCCGACCCGCTCGATCTTGATCAGTTCATCACCTGAAGTCAGCGACGGATCATCGAATTCCCGAAACTCCAGTTGCTTGGGTCCGGTATAGACAAGCGCTTTCATTCGTCTGCACTCAGGTTGAAGTTCACACCAGGGAAATATTTCGCCAGCCGCACATCGGCTGTCCGCGCATGGCCCTCCATCCCCTCAAGTCGAGAAATCCGCGCCGTCGCTTCGGCGACAGGGCGCGATCCTTCGCGCGTCGCCCGCTGCCAGGTCACGATTTTCATGAACTTATGGACCGAGAGCCCGCCGGTGTACTTCGCCGCACCGGAGGTCGGCAGAACATGGTTGGTGCCGGAAGCTTTGTCGCCAAACGCAACTGTTGTTTCTTCACCCAGGAACAGCGAGCCATAGCAGGTCAGGCGCGAAAGCCACCAATCCAGATCGGCCGCCTGCACCGTAAGATGCTCGGGCGCATACGCATCCGATGTTGTTGCCATCTCCTCGCGGTCCGCGCAAAGGATCACTTCAGCATAGTCGCGCCACGCCTTGGTCGCGTTGTCCTTATTCACCTCGGGCAGGTCGTCGATCAGGGCAGGCACCCTTGCCATCACCGTCTCGGCCAGTGCCCGGTCGTCGGTCACAAGCCAGACCGGTGAGTTGTATCCGTGTTCAGCCTGCCCGACGAGATCTGCGGCGACAATCTCCGCATCCGCCGCGCCATCGGCCAGGATCAGACTGTCCGTCGGCCCGGCGATCATATCAATACCAACTTGCCCGAACAGGATACGTTTGGCTTCCGCGACAAACTGGTTGCCGGGACCCACAAGAATGTTTGCCTTTGGCAACCCGAACAGGCCATAGGTCATCGCCGCGACACCTTGCACACCGCCCATGGCCAGAATGGTGTCGGCTCCACAAATATGCGCGGCATAGACAATGGCGGGTGCAATCCCTTCGCCCGGACGCGGCGGTGAGCATGCCGTGATGTGCGATACGCCGGCAACCTTTGCAGTGGTAACGGTCATGATGGCGCTCGCCACATGGCTATAGCGACCGCCTGGCACATAGGCGCCCGCCGCATGAACCGGAATGGTCTTTTGTCCAGCGATCAGCCCCGGTACGACTTCCAGCTCGGTGTCAATTAGGGTCGCCCGCTGCGCTTCGGCAAACCGACGTACATTGTCTGCGGCAAACTTGATGTCCTCTTTCAGGCGATCCGGCACGGCCGCGATGGCCGCATCAATATCGTCCTGCGTCAGAATCACATTGCCTTCATAGCCATCAAATTTGGTCGCGTACTCCAGCGCAGCTGCGTCCCCACGGTCCTCAATATCCGCGAGAATAGCCTTCACAGTCGCATGCACATCCGAGGCATCGGACTTCGCGGTCAATTTCGCTTTCTTAAGATACTCGGCCATGCAGGTCCCCATATTGTTGGCTTCCTTGTAAGCGCTTACATTCCACGATACAAGGGGTTTATCAGGGGGTCATAAATGTCTCGGACGCCAACTCTTGAGGATGTAGCCGCGGCGGCAGGAGTGTCGACCGCAACAGTGTCACGGTGCCTGAACAGCCCCGACAAAGTGGTCCCCGAAACGCGTCAGCGTGTCATGGAGGCGGTAAGCTCCCTTGGCTACGCGCCCAACTTCAGCGCCCGCGCCTTGGTGGCTAAACGCACTCAAACAATCGGTGCGGTTATTCCAACCATGGAGAACGCCATCTTCGCCGAAGGTGTCCAGGCCTTCCAATCCGTTTTGCAGGCAGAGGACTTCATGCTTCTGATTGCAAGCTCGGGCTATGATCGCGCGGCAGAGTTCGACGCCATCCGAACGCTTGCAGCGCGCGGCGCGGACGGCGTGCTTCTGGTCGGGTTCGACCGGTCACCCGAGGTCTACGAATTCCTTGCCACGCAATCGATCCCCGCCATCGTTGCCTGGGCCTACGATTCCGAACGGCCTGTCGCGTCCGTTGGTTTCGACAACATGTTAGCGATGCACGCGCTTGCGGCCCACGCGATTAAACTCGGTCACAGCAAAGTCGGCATCGTTTCCGGCCAACAATCGGGAAATGACCGGGCGCGGGACAGGGTCGAAGGTGTCCAGCTGGCCCTTAAGGATGCCGGTTTACGCGCCGCAATCGTAATCGAGGCGCCCTACGGCATCGCGCAGGGCGCTGCGGCCTTCGAGAAATTGCTCAAAGAAGCACCGGATACGACTCTCGTGCTGTGCGGAAATGACGTTCTTGCGGCGGGGGCCATACGGCAAGCGTTGGCGCAAGGTTTGTCAGTGCCAGACGACGTCTCGATTACAGGCTTTGACGATTTGGCCATTGCCCAACTTGTCGAGCCGCAGATTGCGACCGTGCGTGTGCCCCACCGCAAGATGGGTGAAGCTGCAGCCGCCGCTTTGCTAGAGTGTGTCGCCGGCAAAAGCGCCGAAAGCCAACTGCTGCCGACAGAGCTTTGTTTGAGGGCTAGCCTTGCCCCGCCATTCAACAAAGGGTGAGCAATCGCGCACCAGTATAAATAGGCTGCCGCTTCTCCGTCCCCCTTATGCGCGGGGGAGGAGGACAGAGACATTTACGGAGCCACGGATCAAAACCCCTGCTCGCGAGGACTAACGTAAGCGGATTTCGGTCGTTGCGTCGAAGAACATCACGCGCGACGCATCATAGCCAACTTTCACCTCGGTCCCGGCCTTAACCGCATCATCCCCCTTGCTTTCGATTACCAACGCCTCGCCTGTTGGGGTGGACAGATATTCATAGGCGACGCCGCCCAACTGTTCCGTTATGTCGACCTTCAGTTCTGATGGCGCTTCAGACAATGTCGCTTCCTGCGGACGAATGCCAACAATCACGCTGCTTCCGACGGCTGGCAGCGACACGTTTGCGGGAATGATCTCACCACCAAGCCCCGCGACCTTCACGCCTCCCTCAACGACCTCGCCATTCAGGAAGTTCATCGATGGCGAGCCGATGAAGCCTGCGACAAACCGGTTGTCCGGATCGCGGTAAAGTTCCATCGGTGCACCAACCTGTTCGATGATCCCGGCACGCAGAACAACAATCTTGTCGGCCAGCGTCATTGCTTCGACTTGGTCGTGCGTGACATAAATCATTGTATTGCCAAGCTCGGCATGCAGCCGTGCAATTTCGACCCGCATGTCGACCCGCAATTCGGCATCGAGGTTTGAGAGCGGTTCGTCAAACAGGAACACCTCCGGCCCGCGCACAATCGACCGACCGATGGCGACACGCTGCCGCTGGCCACCGGAAAGAGCGGCTGGCTTCCGCTTCAGATACTCGTCCAGTTTCAGGACCTTCGAGGCTTCAGCTACCTTGCGGTCAATTTCCTCCTTGGGGTGGCCATTCATCTTCAGGCCGAACCCCATATTCTCCTCCACCGTCATATGCGGGTAGAGGGCATAGGTCTGGAACACCATCGCAACACCGCGCTCGGCCGGGTCCATATGCGTCACCTCGCGCGCGCCGATATTGATTTGACCGTCCGAGGTTTCTTCCAGTCCGGCAATCATCCGCAGCAATGTCGACTTACCACATCCTGATGGGCCGACGAAAACGCAGAATTCGCCGTCCTCGATATTCAGGTCGACTCCGTGAATCACCTGGACGTCGCCGTAGCGCTTGATGACTTTCTGTAATGTGACGCCGGACATGTCGTGATTCCTTTTCTTATCCGGGGAAATGCCAGGACGAAGCCTGGTTCCCAATCTTTTCAGCAGTAGAGAGCAGGCTGTCGCGAAAGGCGGTCAGACTGTTCAGATCGTAGCGGGTCGTGGATGTGGCCACCGAGAGCGCACCAATCACGCGCCCGTTCGAGATGAAGATCGGCGCTGCAATCGAGACAATACCAACTTCGTGTTCCTCACGATCAAAGGCGATCCCCTCGCGACGAATCGCTGGCAGTTCGCCCATCAAGCTTTCCGCCGACCCATGAGTCGAGGGTGTGTAGGGGTAGAAAGACTGCTGCTTCAACACGATGTCCAAACGCTTGGGAGCAATGAACGCCAGCATCGCTTTGCCTACACCCGTGCAATAGGCCGGGGCGACTTTCCCCACCTGCGCCAGTGTCTCGAACCGGTCGGTTGCCTTTAGTTTCTCAACAAAAATGACCTGCCCATTGTCCATCTGGGCCAAATGCACGCTTTCGCCTGCATCCGCAGCGAGTTGTTCCACGTAAGGTCGCGCAATAGGCGCAAGCGAAGCATGCTCCCACGCTGCGTGTGCCAGTCGGATTAGACGCAGCCCCATAGAATAAGTGCCTGTCGAGGTGTCGTGGCTCAACAAATTCTGATTCGTCAGCGTTTGTAGCAAGCGATAGAGAGTCGCCTTAGGATATCGCGATTGTTCCAGCAACTCTGTGAACTTTACGGGCCGTTCGAAAGCCGCGACCTTGTCGAGCACTTCCAAGGCCTTGCCAACGGTTCCGTCGGCCTTGCCAGTTTCTGGCAAAGGTGATTCCACCGGTTGTTCTCCTCCCTTTTCTCGTTACCCTTTCGCAACGAGAGTGTTGACTTCCATAGCGGATACGTTCACCATTTTCAATATTTGGTATTCAGTTTCAAATACTGGAACCGCCAAGACAGGGAACTTAGGGAGGAAACCAATGTTCCGCACATTTAATTTGACGGTCGTCGCGGCAGCGGCAACCGCACTTATGGCGTCTACGGCACTTGCGCGTGATCTCGTGATCAACTTCGACGACCTCAACCCCGGCCCGAAAGAGGGCTTTGAGACAGCTGTCGAGAAATTCAAGGCCGCGAACCCCGACATCAACGTGATCGTCAACATCAACGACCGCGAAGCGCACAAGACCGCGATCCGGAATTTCCTGACGGCTGATGCGCCTGACATTACGTCCTGGTACCCTGGCAACCGTATGGGTCCCTTCGTCGACGCAGGTCTCTTCGATCCGATCGATGACGTCTGGGAAGAGAATGGCCTGAAAGAAGATATGGCTGCGATCATGCCGACCATGTCGCGCGACGGCAAAATCTGGGGCGTTCCATACAGCTATTACCAATGGGGCATTTACTATCGGAAAGACATCTTCGACCTCCTGGAGCTTGAAGAGTTCGAGACCTGGGACGAAATGCTCGCAGCCTGTGCGAAGATGAAGGAAAACGGTGTGACGCCGTTCACCATCGGCACCAAGTTCCTTTGGACGGCAGCCGGCGTGTTCGACTACATCAACTTGCGGACCAACGGCTATGACGTGCACAACGCACTGACAGCTGGTGAAATCAAGTATACCGATCCGAAGATCGTTCAGACTTTCGACAATTGGGAACAGCTGATCAACGAATGTGGCTTCGTTGATAACCACGCTTCCATGAGTTGGCAGGATGCGATCGCGCCATTCGCAAATGGTGATGCTGCGATGTATGTGATGGGTAATTTCTCGGTCGACGGTTACAAGAACGCGGGCCTGACAAACGAGCAGATCGACTTCATGCCATTCCCGATCATCGACCCGAACGTACCGCTGGCCGAAGAAGCGCCTGCGGATGCCTTCTTCATTCCGACGAATGCAAAGAACAAGGAAGACGCCAGAAAGTTCCTGGCCTTCATCGCACAGCCGGAAATACAGGCGGAATGGAACAAGACCATCGGTCAGCTTCCTCCGAACGCCAAAGCAGACATCTCGGATGATAAGTTCATTCAGGAAGGCTTTGCACTTTTGAACTCCGCTACTGGCCTCGCACAGTTCTACGACCGTGACGCGCCTGCTGAAATGGCGAAAGCCGGGATGGAAGGCTTCCAGAGGTTCATGTTGGACCCCTCCACCAAAATGGAAGTGCTCGAGCGCCTCGATGAGGTCGCCGCAGAAGTCTACGCCAACTAAACAGCGTGAACGGGCCCGCCCAGAACAGCGGGCCCTTTCTTTTCCAGACCTGCCCTTATCATCGGCCCCGAAATACCTCGGGGAGCTCGAGGGGCAGAGCCCCTCGACGGGGCGGCGCCGGAGGCGGCGCAACACCTTAGAATGACAAGCCAGGGGGCCACCAGATGAGTGACATTTCCGCCAATCAAGACAGCTGGCTCACGCGCAATAAGCTTTCTGTTGCTCCCTGGTTCTTCCTCGCGCCCGCGCTGGCGTTCTTCGCGATCTACGTGGTCATCCCGATTTTTGAATCCATTTCACTCAGTTTTTATGAGTGGAACGGCCTTTACGCGCCCGACGGCAGCTCGACCGCCGTTTGGGTAGGATTCCAGAACTATGTCAAACTGTGGGATGATCCGAATTTCTGGACTTCGCTCAGGAACAACCTTGCATGGCTGATCCTTTACATGCTGGCGGTCCCGGCGGGCCTGTTCATCGCCTTGTTCCTCAATCAGACCGTGCCGGGGATGCGGTTTTACAAATCAATGTTCTTCTTCCCCTTCGTCATTTCTCAGGTTGTGGTCGGTTTGATCTTCGGCTGGTTTTATAACCCTGATTTCGGCGTGGTCGGCTCGATCTGGAAGGCGTTCTTTTGCGAGGAAACCACGAACATCCTCGGGAATGTGACCTTCACCTGCTCACGCCCGGCGCCCGATATTCTGTCCAGCCCGGAATGGGCGACATATGGGATTATCTTCGCGGGCCTTTGGCCACAAATTGCCTATTGCATGATCCTGTATCTCACCGGCCTTAACAACGTCGCGGCGGATCAGATTGAAGCCGCCCGCCTGGACGGCGCCAAAGGCTGGAAGATGCTTTGGTATGTTGTCCTGCCGCAGCTGCGCCCGGCAACGTTCATCGCGGTCGTTGTCACTGTGATCGGGGCACTCCGAAGTTTCGACATGATTGCGATCATGACACAAGGGGGGCCGTTCGGATCCACCAACGTGCTGGCCTATTACATGTACGAAGTCGCGATTTCCGAGTTCGGGGAGCGTTATGGCTATGGCTCGGCTGTGGCGACGGTGCTCTTCATGATCATGGTGGTCTACATCTCCTACTTTCTGTGGCGGATGTATCAAGATGAGAAGGTGTCCCGCTAATGTTCCCGAGACCTATCGAGAAATCGAGCGCCGTCGCGCGTACCGGCTATCAGGCCTTTTTGCCGATTGCCTTGATCATCTGGCTGCTGCCGCTTCTGGCAATCTTCGCCACCTCGATCCGCGGGGCGGCCGACATAAACTCTGGCAACATCTTCGGATGGCCGTCAGAATTCGCGCTGTTTGAGAACTACAGCGCGGTCTTCACACAGTCTGCGGCCGCGCAGTACATGCTGAACTCGGTTCTTATCACCGTGCCCAGTGTGATCATCTCGGTGGCCCTTGCCTGCCTTGCAGGCTACGCGCTTGCGATCTACCGCTTCCGGGTCGCCGTGCCGCTCTTCTTCCTTTTCGTGGCTGGCAACTTCATTCCGTTCCAGATCCTGATGGTGCCCGTCCGCGACATGAGTGTTCAGACCGGCCTTTATGACACGATCGCAGGCCAGTTCCTGTTTCACGCCGCTTTCCAGACCGGGTTCTGCACGTTGTTCATGCGGAACTTCATCAAAGCTCTGCCGTTCGACCTGATTGAAAGCGCGCGGATCGAAGGGGTCAAGGAATGGAAGATCTTCTGGTATGTTGTTTTGCCGCTGGTGCGCCCCGCCATCGCGGCCTTGGCCGTGTTGATCTTCACCTTTGTCTGGAATGACTTCTTCTGGGCAAATGTGCTGACCCAGGGCGAATCCGCCAAGCCGATCACGGCGGGCGTGCGTGCGCTCAACGGGCAGTTCGTGAACAACTGGCATCTGGTCTCGGCCGCCTCGCTTATGGCTGCGATCCCTCCAGTACTCATGTTCTTCCTGATGCAGAAACACTTCATTGCTGGTCTGACATTGGGTGCCGTGAAATGATCCAAAGCTGGCGACTGGATGACAGTCGTCAGACCCTTGTTCTGGGAGCGACGCGTGAGCGTCTTGCCGAAGTCGTGTACTGGGGGGCACGGCTGCCCGATGATGAGGATCTGACAACCCTTTACGAAGCGCACACGCTTGATGTCACGGGTGGCATGCTTGACGCCAACCCCGAGATCTCGATTTGCCCAGAAGCGACCCGCACCTTCCCGGGCCAGCCGGGCCTGATCATGCGGGATACCGATGGCACACCCTATTTGCCGAAGTTTTGCCTTGCCGGCGTCGAACAGCGGGAAAACGGCTTGGTCCTGACATATACCGATCAGAATGAGGTCGTGACCTACATCGCCGAATACGAGATCGATCCCGAAACCCATTTGATCGAGGCGCAGGCTTGCCTGAAAGCCACCCGACCGGTTCACCTTCACTGGTTGTCCGCGCCGGTCTTCCCTGGCCCCCAACTCTCTGATGAGATGATCGATGTCACGGGCCGTTGGTGCGGGGAATTCCAGTTGGCGCGCACACCGTGGAACCCGGGTATGCGGTACCGCGAAAACCGTACTGGCCGCACGGGGCACGAGCACTTTCCAGGCCTAATCATTCCTTGTCGCGGCGCCACCAATGCGCGCGGTGATGCCTATGCGTTCCATTATGGCTGGTCTGGTGGGCATCGCATGGTTGCCGAGGAATTGCCGGATGGCCGCCGCCAGATCCAATTCGGCCACGCGGCCCGTGTTGAAAGTGTCCCAAGGACCGAATTCCGTACGGGTAAGCTCTATGCGGTGTATTCCGATGACGGTCTGAATGGCTGCGCCGTGGCATTCCAGCGTCATCTACGCGACCGCATCGTCCAATTCCCCGAACCGGATCGCCCGCGGCCTGTCCACTATAATTGCTGGGAAGCGGTCTATTTCCGGCACAATATCGACGAGTTGAAAGACATCGCGACCCGTGCTGCTGACTTGGGCGCCGAGCGGTTCGTTCTGGACGATGGCTGGTTCGGCAATCGTGATGATGACACAGCCGCCTTGGCCGATTGGGAGGTGGACGGCCGCAAGTATCCTGACGGCCTTGACCCACTGATCGATCACATACATGCGCTGGGCATGACCTTTGGGATCTGGTTCGAGCCCGAGATGATCAACCCCAATTCAAATGCCTTCCGCGCCCATCCGGACTGGGCATTGGGGGCGGAGGATCAGATACCGGGCCGGCAACAACGTGCCGTGGATATGGCGAACAGCCAGGTGCGGGACTATCTTTTCGAGAGGATGAGCGAGATTCTTTCGGCCCACGCCATCGAGTATATCAAATGGGATCACAACCGCGTCCTGCCGATGCCAGATGCGGACCAGACGCGTGGCACCTACGCCCTGCTGGACCGGCTGCACGAGGCGCATCCCTCGGTCGAAATCGAAAGCTGCGCGTCGGGCGGTGGCCGGATTGATTTCGGTATCCTTTCGCGCACCCACCGCGTGTGGCTCAGCGATTCGAATGATGCGCTTGAGCGGCTCAAGATCCAGCACAACTCTAGCATATTCTTGCCCATGGCTGTCACTGGCAGTCATGTCGGGCCGCGCACCTGCCACACGTCTGGCCGCGTCCTGGACATTCGTTTCCGCGCGTGGGTGGCTGCGCAGCGCCACATGGGGTTCGAGATGGACCCGCGTGAATTGACGGACGAGGAAGCCCACGTTCTGCGCGACGTGACAAGTTGGTGGAAGAGCAACCGTGACTGGATGCTCAAGGCCGACATCCTGCGCCTCGACAGTCCGGACCCAAGTGTCATCGCCGAACAGCATCTAGCCGAGGATGGCAGCAAATTCGTCGTTTTCGCCGGGAAAGGCGGAACGTCTGCCCAGATTGCCCCGCGGCCGCTGCGCCTGACCCGCGTTAGTCCGGATGTCATGTACGAAGTTCAGTTGAAGAACCGCGAAGATGTGGGGCACCTGTCGCGCGGCGCGCCCGCGCTCAAATACGGCTCGATCAAGGTCAGTGGCGCCTATCTAATGACGCATGGCTTGACGCTGCCCTGGAGTTTCCCTGAACGTATGTGGGTGATTGAAGGACAGCGTCTGTGAAACGAACGCTTGGCGTTTGCTATTATCCCGAGCACTGGCCACGTGACATCTGGGAAGAGGACGCGCGCCGGATGGCTGCGCTTGGCCTGACCTGGGTGCGCATTGGCGAGTTTGCCTGGTCGCGGCTGGAGGCGGTAGAAGGCACTTATACGTTCGAATGGCTGGATGATGCGATCGAGGTGCTGAAATCTGCTGGTCTAAGTGTCGTTCTCGGCACCCCGACAGCGACGCCACCCCGCTGGATGGTCGACAAACATCCCGAGATGCTGGCCGTTGACGCCAATGGTCACGCCCGCAAGTTTGGGTCACGACGGCATTACTGCTTCAGCCACGAAGGCTACAAGGTGGAGTGTGCCCAGATCGTCACGGCGCTCGCCGAACGCTATGGGGACAAGGTCGATGCCTGGCAGACCGACAATGAGTATGGCTGCCACGAGACGACAATCAGCTATTCGGACGCGGCCCGCGACGCGTTTCGCGCATGGCTGGCCCGGCGGTATAACGGCATCGCTGCGTTGAATGAGGCGTGGGGCAATATCTTCTGGTCGATGGAGTATGAAAGCTTCGATCAGATCGATCCGCCCAACCTGACCGTGACTGAACCGAACCCGGCTCACACGATGGCGTTTCGTCGGTTCAGCTCTGATCAGGTCGTGGCCTTCAACAAGCTGCAAGCCGAGATTATCCGTCAGCATTCTGATGCCCCCATCGCGCACAACTACATGGGCCGCATCACCGAATTCGATCACTACGATGTGGGGGCCGACCTCGATATTGCGTCTTGGGACAGCTATCCGCTGGGCTTCCTCGAAGATCGCGTCGGCGTAGATCCGAAGCGGCAAACGGCCTATGCGCGCCAGGGTGATCCTGACTTCCAGGCCTTTCACCATGATCTTTACCGCGCGGTCGGCCAAGGGCGCTGGTGGATTATGGAGCAGCAGCCAGGCCCGGTGAACTGGGCGCCTTACAACCCCGAACCCCTGCCGGGGATGGTCCGGCTCTGGACGTGGGAAGCGTTCGCTCACGGCGCCGAAGCGGTCTGCTACTTCCGCTGGCGGCAAGCGCCATTTGCGCAAGAGCAGATGCATGCCGGACTGTTGCGCCCCGACAATGTAGAAGCACCGGGTTTCGCAGAGGCGGCCGCAGTCGCGCGTGACCTGGTGGAGGCGCCGGAGGCAACATCATCCAAAGCATCTGTCGCACTGATCTTTGACTATGCCGCCGAGTGGGGTTGGGAGATCCAACCGCACGGCGCTGGCAACAGCTATTTCGGTTTGGTCTTTGACACCTACCGCGCGCTGCGCCGCTTGGGCCTTTCGATCGACATTGTGCAACCGCGCGCGGATGCCATCGCAGGCTACCAGCTGATCCTCGCGCCGGGGTTGCTCACCCCTGATCCGGCGCTGCACCAAGCTCTGGCCGACAGCGAAGCCGAGGTCGTTCTTGGCCCGCGTTACGGCGCGCGCGCATTTGACATGTCGACACCTGTACCCTTGCCTCCCGCGATTTCCGGGCTCGACGTCACGGTTACGCATGTCGAAAGCCTGCGTCCCGGATTGGAGATTGGATTGACCGGTGGTGGAAAGCTGACACGCCACCGCGATTTTTTGGAAGGCGACGCGCCGGTTGTGGAAGTCGCAACAGATGGTACACCGGTGATGAAGGGGACGGACAGGCTTTATTACCTATCAGGATGGCTGGACAATGCGGCCATGGTGCGTGTTCTGGGCGCTGCCGCTGCGCGTGCCGGTATTCCAACCGAGCGCATGCCCGAGGGCGTGCGGCGACGCGATACGGCGACCGAACGCTTCTGGTTCAATTACGGAACTGAACCGGTTGAGATTGCAGGGGCATCGCTTCCACCTGCTGGCGTGCTGCGGGCCTCGCTCCAGAGCGCAACGCGTTAGGTTGTCTCAACACTTTGAAAACCCGTACAGCCGCCGTTCTCCCACACCTAGGGTGGTGTGGATTCGGTTAGGGAGTTCTGAGTGTCGATCAGGTTTTCGTGTGGAACCCTCGGATCAGGCAGTCTTGGAGCATCACTGGTTCTGCAATCAGGAAAGAATGCGTCGATTGCATATGAAGACACGCGCATTGTGCGGGGCTTCGCAAAGATCGATACGTCGGCCTTTCACGAGGCATGCCCCGGGTCGCGGACTGGTGGGCAAAATACTGATCAGGTTCTCTTGGAGACGACACTTGCGATCGGTGCGTGCGCCGCACCGGGTCTTCCCACACCTTACGGCAGAAGACTTGGAGCGATGCCACTGTCCTGCACCAGCAGGACGCCTGCCGTGCGCCCAGGTGCCTAAACCACCTTCACGGCAAGCGGCTCCAGCCCATCAATCTCGACGACCATCTCGTCACCCTTGGCCACAGGGCCAACGCCAGCCGGTGTCCCGGTCAGGATCACGTCGCCAGCCGCCAGCTCGAAATAGTCGGATAGATACGAGATCATCTCGGGCACCTTCCAGATCATCTGGTTCAGGTCGCCCTCTTGCCGAACATTGCCGCTGACGGTCAGCGCAATTCGTCCGTTGGACAGATGTCCAACAGCCTCTGCCGCTTGGATCGGGCCAATGGGCGCGGACCGCTCAAACGCCTTCCCAATTTCCCACGGGCGGCCCATCTTCTTCTGAGCGCCCTGCAAATCGCGCCGCGTCATGTCGAGCGCCGCCGCATAGCCGTAAATATTGGACAGGGCGTCTTCGACGGCGATGTTTATGCCGCCGGACTTCAGTGCCACTGCCAGTTCAGCCTCGTGGTGCACATCGCTCGATTTGGCCGGATAGGGGAACGTGCCCGACGGGTCGAGATTGTCGGGGTTTTTCTGGAAGAAGAACGGGTCTTCGCGGTCAGGATCATGGCCCATCTCGATGGCGTGGGCTGCATAGTTGCGCCCGATGCAATAGACCCGGCGCACTGGAAAACGCGCATCGGTGCCAAGGATCGGCAGGGTAAACTGGCTTGGGGTTGGGACGGCGTATGTCATTCTTTTACCAATCAAAGGCAGGGGCTGCGACGCGACGGCCAAGCGTGAACGCATCGGCGACATGGCGCATAGGCGACAGATCGACATCGCTTTCGGCGCGCGCAATCAGCTTTGCAAACCGGTCATACAGGCGGCGATATTCTTCATCCTTGCCGGCCACTTCGTCTCCATTGGCCGGCGTAAACCGTGCACCACCTTCACTGAGCTTTGCATGGCCGTCGTGGGTTTCGATCTCAATCATCCACCGGGGTGGGCCTTGTTCCAGCCAATCGAACGCGGCCGTCACTTCGGCGCCTGTGGGATCGTGGAAGGTCAGGTCGGCGGCAATCGGCGTGTCGCGGTTGGTGGGGAAGTGCAGGGCCGCGTCTGAGACGTGGACCGCATGGGGCAGGATGGCGGTCAACACCGACAGCGCGTTGATGCCGGGATCGAACACGCCAAGACCGCCCGGTTCCCAAATCCAGTCCTGCCCCGGGTGCCAGTGCCGCACATCTTCTTTCCAGGTGATCTTTGCCTTGGTCAGGTGACGATCTGCCAGCCAGTCGCGGGGCGCCACGAAAGGGGCCCCCCCCCCCCCGGTGCAGGTGGGTGAACATGTGTCGGCGGCGCGCGCCCCCCCTGCGGACAAACACAGAGCATCGCGCCG
>JBCCCA010000040.1:0-18849 GCA_039033735.1 Pseudomonadota bacterium | reverse complement strand
TGCGCGAGGCGTGGCGCATGTGATTGTCGACGCGGTCGCGAACGAGGATTTGAACGCCATCGCCAAAGCATGTCGCGATCTGGTCCTTATGACAGGAGGCAGCGCGGTCGCGATGCCCTTGCCGGTGCTTTATCTTGCAGACGGGACGCTTGCTGCAGATGCTCCGAAGGCATTGGTTCCTAAGTTGGGATCGAAAACGATTGTGCTATCGGGCAGCTGTTCGGCAATGACCAACAAGCAAGTCGCAACCTATTTGAACGACGGCACGCCGGCTTATCGAATAGACCCGCTGGAGCTGGCCGAGAATGGACCCGAAGGTGCGATCTCGTGGCTCATGGCACAGGACCTGGATGCGGCACCCCTGATATATGCCACAAGCAACCCAGACTGCGTACGTCGAGCTCAGGACCAGCTTGGTGTCGCCAAAGCCGGTGAACTTGTCGAAACCGCTTTGTCAGCTTGCGCCGTCGCGGGGCGGAATGCTGGCGCGCGCCGCATCATTGTTGCGGGTGGTGAGACTTCGGGTGCCGTGACTAAGGCGCTAGGCGTCGAACAACTGGAGATAGGGCCTGAAATTGCACCTGGCGTGCCCTGGACCTTTTGCGAATCTGATAGTCATAACATCGCGCTGGCATTGAAGTCTGGCAACTTCGGCGCCGCATCCTTTTTCCGCGATGCCCAGGAAAAGCTGAACGCGAGATGAGTGCCGACGCCGCATTACGCGAACAGATCTGCATGTTGGCCAAATCGATGTTCGACCGGGGTCTGACTGGAGGAAGTACAGGCAATATCTCGGCGCGCACACCGGATGGCGGTCTTCTTGTGAGCCCGACGGGTACCAGTTTCGGGCGGTTAAATCCGGCCCGGCTCAGTGCCTTTGACGCAAGTGGCACACATATTTCGGGTGACCTGCCGACCAAGGAAATGCCACTTCACTCCGCCTTTTATGACACTCGATCGTCAGCCGGCGCGGTGGTGCATCTGCATTCGTGTCATTCGGTCGCCCTGTCGATGATGCCGGATGTCGACGCCGATAACTTCATTCCAGCGCTGACCCCCTATAGCATCATGAAGCTCGGCAAGGTGAAACTGCTGCCCTTCTTCTTGCCCGGTGATCCGGCCATGGGCGAAGCTGTTCGTGGACTTGCAGGGAAACGTGCGGCCGTCATGTTGGCAAACCACGGGCCTGTGGTTGCGGGCAAGGATATAGAAGCTGCCTGCAATGCTATAGAAGAACTTGAAGACACGGCAAAGCTGGCTCTGCTGACACGCGGGATGAACCCCGGTGGCCTCAGTATTGCGCAGCAGCAGGCCGTCATCACCAAGTTTGATGTGGAGTGGGACGATTGAAGTTTTCAGCAAACCTTGGGTTTTTGTGGACGGATCGTCCTCTGCCGGATGCAATTCACGCGGCAAAGGCGGCCGGTTTCGATGCGGTCGAATGCCACTGGCCGTATGATGTGCCTGTTGAAAAAACTCGAGCCGCCTTGGTGGAAACAGGTTTGAGTATGCTCGGGCTCAACACCAGTCGTGGAAATGTCGAGGCAGGGGAAAACGGGTTGTCCGCACTGCCTGGCCGCGAAGCCGAAGCGCGCACCACCATTGACAAAGCAATCGAATATGCCACGGCAATCGGGGCAGGGTCTGTTCACGTCATGGCCGGCTCTTCGGATGGCGTCGCGGCGAAGGCGAGCTTTGTAGATAACCTGAGGCACGCATGCGATGTGGCTCAGGCGGACAATCTGAAAATTTTGATCGAGCCGCTGAACGCCTATGATGCACCGGGCTACTTCCTGAAGACGACTGATCAGGCGGCGCAGATCATCGACGAAACTGATCGCGGCAACCTAAGGCTGATGTTTGATTGCTATCATGTCGGCAGGACTGAGGGTGAGGTCTTGCGACACCTAAAAAAGCACCTGTCACTTGTAGGCCATATTCAGTTTGCCGCGGTGCCGGATCGCGGGGCGCCGGATCATGGTGACGTTGATTATCCTTTGCTGTTCCAACAGATCGCAGGGCTGGGTTGGGACAAACCACTTGGCGCTGAATACAAGCCCGCCGGACCGACAGATGCGTCACTTGCTTGGCTGAGGGATTAGAACAGGGCCAAATGGAGGTCTGGTTTCTTCTCGCTTAAACAGCAACTTGCTGGAATTAGCATCTTTTGCCTGAGTGTTCTTTTTGCCAAATTACCGGCAACCGCCGCAAATTTAGGCAATTTTGCAGTTACGCTCGTTATGCGTTCCATTCCAGATTGCGGCCCAGCAAACAGCGCCACACTTTATGCCAGTGCCGGACCAGCTATCCATTATCGTTGTCGAACCAGATCGTGAGCGCGCCCTGATGATTGTCGACAGCCTGCGCGAGGCGGGCGAGACGGAGATCCATGTGATTTCCGAAGTTTCAAGTCTGCCTCGGCGCATCACCGAATTGGCGCCAGATGTTGTGATCGTCGACCTGACAAGCCCAACACGAGACATGATCGAAGAACTGACCTTGGCGACTTCGCCCTTGGAACGACCGGTTGCCGTTTTCGTTGACAAGAGCGAAGACAGTTTAACGAAGGCAGCGATTGAAGCGGGCGTGTCGGCCTATGTCGTCGACGACTTGCGCCCCGAGCGTATGCGGCCCGTGATGGCGGCCGCGATCACCCGGTTCAATATGTTTCGGCGTATGCGCGATGAATTAACCGAGACAAAGCGCGCGCTTGAAGAACGCAAGGTCATCGACCGGGCTAAGGGTCTTTTGATGAAGGCTCGCGGTCTGAACGAGGATGAAGCTTATGCGTTGCTTCGCCGGACAGCCATGGATCAAGGTAAGAAGATATCGGACGTTGCGGCGGCCTTAGTGACGGCCATGGATTTGCTTAGATGAGCCTGACGCATCTTTCCGTCGCCTTTATTCCCCTTGCGGATGCAGCGCCGCTTGTTGCGGCCGAGGAGATGGGGTTTGCACGCGAAGAAGGCCTTGCGCTCGATCTTGTGCGCGCGCCGTCGTGGTCCTCTCTTCGTGAAATGCTGACGTTTGGCCGGGTCGAAGCCGCTCATATGTTGTCGCCCGTGCCGGTTGCAATGGCGCTTGGCATCGGCGGTATTTCCTCGCCGATCTCGGCGCTGATGGTCCTGTCAGTCAACGGAACCGTGGTCGGCGTTAGTCGAAGATTGTCCCAAAAACTAGAGGATCAGGGCCACGCTTTTGGGTTCGATGATGCCTCGGCGGCTGGCGAAGCGCTCATCGAAAGCATGGATGGACCGCTTCGCATCGGTGTGCCCTTCCCGTTCTCGATGCATGCCGAGCTGCTCTATTATTGGCTGGCTGCATCTGGATTCCCGGCGCCACAGGGTGTCGTGATCCGGACGATACCACCACCATTGATGGCGGGCGCTTTGGCGGCGGACGAAATCGATGCATTCTGCGTTGGTGAACCTTGGGGATCAAAAAGTGTCGAGGCTGGAGTCGGTGCAATCCTTCTGCCCGGCCGCAGCATATGGACCTATGCCCCGGAAAAGGTGTTGGCCGTGCGAACTGGATGGGCAACAGACGAACCCGATTTGACTGCGCGCTTGATGCGGGCCGTCTGGCGAGCGGCACGGTGGCTTGGCGATGGTGGCGCCAAGACAACGGCGGCTGAGTTGCTGGCGCGACAGAAGTATCTGAACCTAGACCCGCATGTCGTTGATCGGGCGTTTACCGGGCGATTTGTCATTAATGCGCGGGGTGACATCCGTACTTGTCCCGGGTTTATCGAGTTTTTTGACGGGGCCGCGAATTTTCCGTGGAAAAGTCAGTCGGCTTGGATTGCGTCACAAATGGCCGGTCGTCTGGGGTTGGAAAAACAGCCTGCTATCGCAGCCGCAGAACGGGTTTTCCGCACGGATCTATATCGGCGTTACCTTGGCGACGCCGGTGCCGTGCTGCCGGGCGCGTCGCAAAAAGTAGAGGGTCAAATTCCCGAAGGGACAGCCGTTGCGGCTGAGAACGGACGCTTGATTCTTCCTGAGAACCGCTTTTTTGACGGTCGGATTTTTGATCCTAGCCATCAATTTTGATTAAAAACTGGGCAAAGAAGCTAGGCGAAACTACTGCGCTGCAGAAAATATACATCGGGCTTGCGCTAGTACTTGCGGGTAATCGGACGAGTTGAGATGGCTTCCGTGTAGAGCAACGACGCTCTCAAGCTACAACCCACGACAGGGAAATCTGAGCACAGCCGCTCGACCCCGCCACCTAACCAGGTGTCGGTTTGGTCTTGCGGCTTTTTGGCGTTTTTGCTGCCTCTCCTCCCTTTGGCAGCCAGCATAAGGAAGATAACATGAAGAAACTTCTGACCGGCATTGCGTTTTCGGCCATTGCGGCCACTAGCGCGTCGGCCGAACTTTTGGAGCTTGAAAAAGACGAACTGACGTTTGGCTTCATTAAACTGACCGACATGGCGCCGCTCGCAGTTGCCTATGAACAAGGCTATTTCCTTGATGAAGGCCTGTTCGTCACGCTTGAAGCGCAGGCAAATTGGAAGGTTTTGCTGGATGGCGTGATCGACGGTCAACTAGACGGAGCACATATGTTGGCCGGTCAACCTTTGGCCGCCACTATCGGTTACGGCACGGAAGCCCATATTATCACGCCATTTTCCATGGACTTGAACGGCAATGGGATCACCGTGTCGAACGAGGTTTGGGAAAAGATGCGTCCGCATATCCCCTCGATGGATGACGGTCGGCCGCAGCACCCGATCAGCGCGTCAGCTCTGAAGCCGGTCGTTGAAGAGTTTGCCGCGGAGGGCAAGCCATTCAACATGGGCATGGTCTTCCCGGTTTCGACCCACAATTATGAGTTGCGCTATTGGCTGGCAGCTGGCGGACTTGAGCCTGGCTACTACTCGCCTGAGAATGTCACCGGCCAGATTGGTGCCGATGTCTTCCTGTCCGTGACCCCTCCGCCGCAGATGCCCGCCACTCTCGAAGCCGGCACGATCTATGGATATTGCGTAGGCGAGCCGTGGAACCAACAGGCCGTGTTCAAGGGCATCGGTGTGCCGGTGATTACCGACTATCAGCTTTGGAAGAACAACCCGGAGAAGGTCTTCGGCATCAATGCCGAGTTCGCCGAGCAGTATCCGAACACGACGCTTGCTATAACCAAAGCGTTGATCCGGGCCGCAATTTGGCTGGACGAAAACGACAATGCAAACCGTCCTGAAGCTGTGGAGATACTTGCGCGTCCTGAGTACGTGGGCGCAGATGCCGAAGTAATCGCCAACTCGATGACCGGTTTTTTCGAATTCGAGAAGGGCGATCGTCGCGACATCCCGGACTTCAATGTCTTCTTCCGCTATAATGCGACTTACCCATTCTATTCCGACGCCATCTGGTACCTGACGCAGATGCGCCGCTGGGGACAAATCGCAGAGGCCAAAGACGACCAGTGGTTTCATGATGTTGCCAAGAAAGTGTATCGTCCTGACATCTACCTGGAAGCGGCACGTCTTGTCGTAGACGAAGGTAATGCTAATGAGGCCGACTTTCCCTGGGACAGTGATGGGTACAAAGCCGCGACCCCGGCAGAAGATATCATCGACGGTATTCCGTACGATGGCCGCGCGCCCAACGCATACTTGGAAAGCCTGCCGATCGGCTTGAAAGGCCAACAGATTGTCGTCGGCAACGAAGTTCAAGGCTGATATCAGATCGGGCAGGGCGACGCTCGCGGCGTAAGCCGCATCGCCCCGCCCACCTTCCCGTATTTTATTCAAAGGACCGAGCTGACATGACCGCTGTCGATCCGAATTTTGCCGAAGATGCCGTCCGTGAAGCGCGGAAGGAACGGCTCTTTACCCGTATCAACAAGGCGGACCGTTGGTTCCAGGTGCTAGGCTTGTCTTGGCTGACACCGGTTCTCAAGGCTGCCGCTGGGGACAACCCGAAAGCCCAGATGTCGGAGATTTGGCGCCTTCTTGGCGTCCCGCTTCTTGCCATCGGGGCGTTCTTAATACTTTGGGCGACCCTTGCGCCGACCGTTCAAACCTCGCTTGGCGCAATCCCGGGGCCATCGCAGGTCTGGACCGAAGCCGTAAACCTCCATGAAGATGCCGTCGCCAAAGGCGAAAGCCGGGCCAAGTTCGAAGCCCAGGTCGCCACTTTGAATGAGCGCAGAGCCGCGCAGGGCAAAGAACCGGTTCAGCGCGAATATACCGGAGCACCAAGTTACTATAGCCAAATCTGGACATCGATTAAGACTGTGTTCTTTGGTTTTCTGATCGCCAGTGTCGTTGCCATACCAATGGGGATTGCGGCGGGGCTTTCGCCCATCGCGAACGCTGCGCTGAACCCGATCATCCAGATATTCAAACCAGTCTCACCGTTAGCTTGGCTGCCTATCGTGACCATGGTCGTCTCAGCGGTTTATGTGACCAATGACGGCATGTTCTCGAAGTCCTTCCTGAACTCTGCCATCACAGTGACGCTCTGTTCACTCTGGCCAACGCTAATCAACACAGCCCTCGGCGTGTCGTCTATCGACAAGGACCTCGTAAACGTCTCTAAGGTCCTGAAGATGAACACCTGGACCAAGATTACCAAGCTGGTCTTGCCCTCTGCACTTCCATTGATCTTTACCGGACTGCGCCTGTCGCTTGGTGTGGGTTGGATGGTTTTGATCGCGGCCGAGATGCTGGCACAGAACCCAGGTCTCGGCAAATTTGTCTGGGATGAGTTCCAGAACGGGTCCAGCCAATCGCTTGCCAAGATCATGGTTGCGGTGCTGACCATCGGGATTATCGGCTTCCTGTTGGATCGCCTGATGTACGCCATCCAGTCGCTCTTCACCTTCACCAATCACCGTTGAGGTCGGGCATATGGGTATTCTCAAACTCGACAATGTCTCCAAGAGCTTCGGTGAAGGCGCAGGTCGCACCGATGTTTTGAAAGACATCACGCTCGATGTAGAAGAAGGCGAGTTCCTCGTCCTCCTCGGCTTCTCGGGAACCGGCAAGACGACGCTGATCAATATGCTGGCTGGGCTTGATATGCCGACGAAAGGGTCGGCGACCTTCAAGGGCAGTCCGATCACTGCGCCAAGCCCGGAACGCGGCGTTATCTTTCAAAGCTATTCGCTGATGCCCTGGCTGACGGTGAACGGCAATGTGCGGCTGGCAGTCGACAGCATCTTCCCAAAGATGCCTACCAAGAAGAAAGCGGAGAAGGTCGACCACTATGTCAAAATGGTTGGTCTGTCGCACGCCACCACGCGGCGACCAGCTGAACTGTCAGGTGGCATGCGTCAACGGGTAAACGTCGCGCGTGCCTTGTCGATGGACCCAGAAGTGCTGCTTCTGGATGAGCCGCTCTCGGCGCTCGACGCATTGACTCGCGCCAACTTGGCCGACGAGATTGAGCGTATTTGGGAAGGCGATAAGAAGACTTGCGTGTTGATCACCAACGATGTGGATGAGGCGATCACATTAGCTGACCGGATTATCGCGCTGAACCCAGACGGCAGTTTGGGTGAAGAGTTCAAAGTAAGCATCCCGCGTCCACGAGACCGGACCGAGATGAATCACAACGATGCTTTCAAGAAGCTGCGCGCCGATGTCACGAAGTATCTGATGGACGTGGGCATTGAGGCGAAAGTCGAAGGCACGCGCCTCCTGCCCGACGTAACGCCCATTCACGGCGTCCCAACTGTTGTGGCCAAGGCGCAGGAAGGTTTGATCGACAATCGTTTCCTCGACTTTAGCCAACTGCACAAGGTGTATCCGACGCCGAAAGGTCCGTTAACGGTCGTGGAGGACTTCGACCTCAAGATTGATAACGGTGAATTCATTTCTCTCATCGGTCACTCGGGCTGCGGAAAGTCGACTGTGCTGACAATGGCGGCCGGGCTGAACGACATTTCCAAGGGCGCGATCAAGCTTGATGGTCGTCACGTCGAAGGCGCCGACCCCGAGCGTGCGGTTGTGTTTCAAGCGCCAAGCCTTTTCCCGTGGTTGACAGCCAAACAGAACGTCGCCGTCGGCGCCGACCGGGTGTACCCGAAAGCGTCCCAGGCCGAGCGTCAGGATGTGGTTGAATACTATCTTGAACGCGTGGGTCTTGCCGATGCAATGGACAAACCCGCCGCTGAACTTTCGAACGGCATGAAGCAGCGCGTTGGTATCGCGCGGGCGTTTGCACTTTCGCCCAAACTGCTGCTGCTGGACGAACCCTTCGGGATGCTCGACAGCCTGACGCGCTGGGAACTGCAGGAAGTCCTGATGGAGGTTTGGAGCCGTACCAAAGTCACTGCGATCTGCGTGACTCATGATGTGGACGAGGCGATTTTGCTGGCTGACCGGGTGGTCATGATGACGAACGGTCCCCAGGCGACAATTGGCAAGATCACAAAAGTTGATCTGCCGCGTCCGCGCACTCGAAAAGCGCTGCTTGAGCATCCGGATTACTACACCTACCGGCAGGAAGTGCTCGATTTCCTTGAGGAGTACGAGCACGGCGCCAAACCGAAGCCAAAGGTTTCGAATGAGGTCAAGCCTCCTAAATCCAAAACGATTGCGGCGGAGTAGTCAGAATGGAAGACACAGATATTGAACTGGTTCAGAAAAGTTTCGCAAAGGTCGCGCCAATCGCAGATGTGGCAGCGGATATCTTCTATACCGACCTGTTTGAAACCGCACCGCTGGTTAAGCCCATGTTCGCAGGTGCCGATATGTCCGATCAGGGCAGCAAATTGATGGCCACAATCGGTGTGGTTGTAAACGGGTTGCGTGATCTGCCAAAGATCGTTCCGGTGGCCGAAAAGCTGGCCGTTGACCATGTGGGATTTGGCGTTCAGCCCGATCACTACGACGCCGTTGGAGCATCGCTTCTCAGAACGCTCGAGAAGGGTCTTGGCGCCGACTTCACGCCCGAGGTCGCCAAAGCTTGGGGGTCCGCCTATGAAACTTTGTCAGGCGTGATGAAAGCTGCTGCGTACCCGGAGGCTGCGGAATGAAAAACCTCGTTGTCATCGGCGCCGGCATGGCAGCCGGCCGTCTGGTCGAGCATGTGAGTGATGCTGGCGGTTGGGATATTACTCTGTTCAATGCTGAATCGCGCGGTACCTATAATCGCATTATGTTGTCGCCCGTCCTTTCTGGCGAAAAGACCTATGAGGAAATCGTCACCCACGACGATCGTTTCTACGAGGACCACGGCGTTACGTGTCGTTTTGGAGAACGCGTTCTCAATATCGACCGGGCTGCTAAGACGGTGACTGGTGAAAACGGTACCGTGCCTTACGACAAGTTGGTAATCGCGACCGGGTCCGATCCGTTCATGATCCCGCTGCCAGGCCACGAATTGGAAGGTGTGATTGCCTACCGTGATTTGGAAGACACCCAGCGGATGATGGGGCTAGGTAAGGGTCACAGAGCGGTCGTCATAGGCGGCGGCCTTCTTGGACTAGAAGCAGCGGCTGGAATGCATGCGCGCGGTGTTGATGTCACCGTGGTACACCTGATGGGCCACCTAATGGAGCGGCAGTTGGACGAAGCCGCTGGTTATCTGCTTCGCAAGGAACTGATTGGACGGGGCATGAAAGTACTATGCTCCTCGAATTCAAAGGAAATCCTGGGTGAGGGCGGTAGGGTCAAAGCCTTGGTGCTGGACAACGGGACGGAACTGCCCTGTGACCTACTGGTTATGGCCGTTGGCATCCGCCCCTCGGTCAAACTGGCCCAACAGGCAGGGATCGCCGCCGGGAAGGGTATCCATGTCGATGCGCAAATGATCACCTCAGATGAAGATGTGTTGGCGATCGGCGAGTGCATTGAATTTGACGGTGCGCTATTTGGTCTGGTTGCCCCGCTATATGATCAGGCCAAGGTGGCGGCCAAGACGCTTGCCGGGGAAGAGGATGAATTTGTCAATCGCGAAACCGCGACCAAGCTGAAGGTCACAGGTTGCGATCTGTTCAGCGCGGGCGACTTTGCCGACGGGGACGACCGGGAAGACATCGTTTTCCGGGACCCATCGCGTGGAGTCTACAAACGTCTCGTTTTGCAAGATGACAAGCTGATCGGCGCAGTTATGTATGGTGACACTGCGGACGGCGGCTGGTTTCACGGATTAATCAAGGACAAGACTGACATTGCCGAGATGCGCGACACGCTCATCTTCGGACCCGCCTTTCAAGGAGGGGCCACGCTGGACCCTATGGCGGCCGTTGCAGCCTTACCGGCTGACGCAGAAATCTGCGGCTGTAACGGCGTATGTAAAGGTCAGATCATCGAAGCTATCGAAGGCGGCGCAACCGAACTGGGTGCCGTTCAAGCCAGCACGAAAGCGTCCAGTTCTTGCGGCACCTGTACCGGGTTGGTTGAACAGTTGTTGGCCGTCACGTTGGGCGATGATTTCGAATTGCCTACGGCGAAACCTGTCTGCGGCTGTACGGACCTGACCCACGAAGATGTCCGCCGCCTGATCAAAAGTCAGGAATTGAAATCGCAACCGGCGGTTTGGCAAGAACTGGGGTGGACAACGTCCAACGGTTGCCATGTCTGTCGACCGGCGATCAATTACTATCTGCTGGCAGATTGGCCGGTGGAGTACAAAGACGATCCGCAGTCGCGCTTTGTCAACGAACGCAAGCACGCGAATATCCAGAAGGACGGCACGTTCAGCGTTGTGCCACGCATGTGGGGCGGCATAACGACGTCGGACGAGCTGCGCGCCATTGCGGACGCGGCCGACAAGTACAACGTCCCAACCGTCAAGGTGACGGGTGGACAGCGCATTGATTTGCTGGGCGTGAAAGGTGAAGACCTACCATTGATCTGGTCCGACCTGAACCAGGCGGGTCTAGTCTCGGGCCACGCCTACGCCAAAGGGCTTCGTACTGTCAAAACCTGTGTGGGGACAGACCATTGCCGGTTTGGGACGCAGGACTCGACCGGTCTTGGTATCAAGCTTGAGCGTGCCTTATGGGGGTCTTGGACGCCGCACAAAGTCAAAATGGCTGTGTCTGGTTGTCCGCGCAACTGCGCCGAGGCGACGTGCAAGGATGTTGGGATTGTTTGTGTCGAGTCGGGCTACGAGATTGGTGTTGGCGGCGCAGCAGGCATGGACCTGAAGGAAATCGAGCCGCTGATCAAAGTCGCCACCGAGGAAGAGGCGATGGAACATGTCCTCGCGTTTGTTCAGCTTTATCGCGAGAACGCCAAATACCTTGATCGACCGTACAAGTGGATCGCCAAGGTGGGCATGGATTGGGTCCGTGAAAGGGTCGGTGATGATACCGAACGCGCGCGCCTTGTCGCTGCATTCGAACTTTCGCAATCGATCTACCAAAAAGACCCGTGGGCCGAACTGAGCGAGGAACAGAGGGCGAAGAAATTCGCGCCGCTCGCGGACTTCTCTTTGGAGGCAGCAGAATGAGCTGGATCGACGTCGGCGCACTGGAGGAGATCCCAATTCGCGGTGCGCGCAAAATCAAAACCAAGTTGGGCTGTATCGCTGTGTTCCGAACGGATTCGGAAACGATTTTCGCGACTTCCAACACATGCCCGCACAAGGGGGGACCATTGAACGAAGGGATCGTTCACGGAACACGTGTGACGTGCCCACTGCACAACTGGGTCTTCGATCTTGCAAGTGGCGAAGCCCTTGGCGCTGATGAAGGTCGCATCGATACATATGCGGCCCGGGTCGTGGACGGCCGCGTTTTGATCGATGGCAGCATCCTGGGACAACAGGCGGCGTGATGGACGGTACGGGCCCTTACGAGGTTCGATCCACCTGCCCGTATTGCGGCGTTGGCTGCGGTGTCAAGCTCCGTGCTGACGGCGTAGGTGGCATAACTGTCGAAGGTGATCCGGACCATCCTGCAAACTTTGGGAAACTGTGTTCCAAAGGGCTGGCCCTTGGCGAAACAGTGGGGCTGGAAGAACGTCTGTTTGCGCCGCGTATCGGTCATACAGACGCGTCTTGGGATGACGCGTTGTCCTTGGTGGCTGATCGGTTCTCTGAGACCATTCGTCACCACGGCCCGGATAGTGTGGCCTTTTATGTGTCCGGCCAGTTGTTGACCGAAGACTACTATGTGGCGAACAAGCTAATGAAGGGTTTCATCGGCTCGGCCAATATCGACACCAATTCCAGGCTGTGCATGGCCTCGACTGTCGCAGGTCACAAGCGCGCTTTTGGTACTGATACCGTACCTGGAACCTACGAAGATCTTGAGTTAGCGGATTTGGTCGTCCTCGTTGGTTCTAACTTGGCTTGGTGTCACCCTGTTCTGTTCCAACGCCTTGCTGCAGCGCGAGCCAAGCAGGGGACGCGGGTGATCGTTATAGATCCGCGGCGGACCTCAACCTGTGACATCGCGGACCTTCATCTGAAATTGCAGCCTGGGTCGGATGTTGCGCTGTTCAATGGCTTGTTGGCTTATCTTGCCGAAACGGGCGCTTTGGACGAACGCTTTGTTCAAGCCAGTACGAAAGGCTTAAATGAAACTCTTGCCGTGGCAAAGGCGGCCACGCTTGACCCCACGGGCCTTCCCGCCCGCGATATCGAAGCGTTCTTTACAGAGTTCGCAAAGACCAAACGCGTGGTCACTGTCTTCAGCCAAGGGGTTAACCAATCGACCTCTGGCACGGACAAAGTGAACGCGATCCTGAACTGTCACCTTGCTACCGGTCGGATCGGCCAGCCGGGGATGGGGCCTCTAAGCGTGACGGGCCAACCAAATGCGATGGGTGGTCGGGAAACTGGCGGTCTTGCAAACATGCTTGCTGCCCATCTTGATTTGGGGAATGCGGAGCATCGTGCTGCCGTTCAGAATTTCTGGTCAGCACCGCAAGTCGCCGACCAAGCCGGCCTAAAGGCTGTCGACATGTTCCGGGCAGCGGCCGAGGGACAGATCAAGGCATTGTGGGTCGCCTGCACGAACCCAGCGGTTTCTTTGCCGGACGCCAACAGCGTTCGCGCCGCCCTTGAAAACTGTGATTTTGTTGTGGTGTCCGACATTACCGCCAATACGGACACCGCGCGTTGCGCAGATGTCTTGTTGCCAGCCACAGGCTGGGGCGAAAAGGATGGTACCGTCACGAATTCAGATCGCACGATCAGCCGCCAAAGACCTGCACTAAAGGCGCCCGGGTCCGCGCGCCACGACTGGGCGATCTTTGCTGAAGTCGGGCGTCGAATGGGTTGGAGCTCTGCTTTCGACTATCAGTCTTCGGCCGAGATATTCCGCGAACATGCCGCGCTTTCCGGTATCGCGGGCGGATTTGGACGCGACTTTGATATTTCAGCTTTGGTTGATGTGGATGACGCGGCTTATGAACGCATGCGTCCCGTACAATGGCCGGTGACGGCGAAACGGACAGGTGGTCGGTTCTTTGGCGACGGCAAGTTCTTCACAGAAGATGGTCGTGCGCGATTTGTTCCGGTGGCTCACAGAGCTCCTGTGGCACCTCAGTCGCGCAAGTATCCGTTTCGTTTGAACACTGGTCGCGTCCGCGATCAGTGGCACACCATGACCCGCACTGGTTTGGCGCCACGGTTGTCGCGGCATTTGGCGGAACCTTTCCTACAATTGCATCCTGACGACGCTGAGATGCTTGGTGTCAGCGCCGCTGATTTGGTGCAGGTGCGAAGCCCGCATGGCCAATCGATTTTTCGAGTGCTTATCAGCGATGATGTCTTGCCGGGTGTTCCGTTCGCCCCAATGCATTGGACCGGTGAAACAGCTCCTGCTGCGCGTGTTGACGCCTTGGTGGCGCCGGCTGTCGATCCTCTTTCCGGCCAACCAGAAAGCAAAGGTACCGTGGTGGCCATCACCAAGTATGAGGCAGAATGGTACGGCTTTGCCGTTTCGATGCAGAAGCCCGCAGCCAATGTGTCATATTGGGCCCGCGTTCGCACCACAAAGGGTTGGCGGATGGAACTGGCAGGAGAAACTGTCTGCAAAGATTGGAGCGGTTTTTCAGGACGGCTGTTCAACATATCGGCGCAACCGCAGGTCCTGACCGATACCCGCAGTGGTGTCTCGCGGTTGGCTTACCTTGACGAATGCGGAAAGCTGGTCGCAGCCCTGTTTATTGCGCCGACGCCCGTAACCGTTGCCCGCGACCACGTGGCAGACCTTTTGGGCCAGCCTGGCGCGCACGTTTTGGCCGCTCGTCCAGGCAGTGATGTTGCTGACCCCGGGCCGACTGTTTGTTCTTGTATGAATGTGGGTCAGAACACGATTTTGTCGGCCGCCAGCGATCATGGGAATGATCTGCAACGGGTCTGTGACGTGACGGGGGCCGGGGTCACTTGCGGCTCCTGCCGGCCCGAGATTGCCCGTTTAATTGACCGTTTTTCCGTCCGCGAGGCTGCCGAGTAAAAAAGGGAATAACTTATGAAATCTTTTCCGATGTTCATTCGCACCAGCGGTCGACGTGTTGTCATTGCAGGCGGGGGCGAACAAGCCGCCCAAAAAGCGCGGCTGATTCTAAAGACGGACGCAACCATTGTCCTTGCGGCCGCGAAACTCGATGCAGAGTTGCAAGGTCTGGTGAACCAAGGGCGCGCCGTGCACCTAGACGGTCAGCTGACAACTGAAAGCTTTCGAGATACCGCAATGACGTTTGTTGCGACAGGGTGTGCCGGTGCCGATGTCGCGCTGCACGCAATTGCCCGCGACGCCGGGGCGTTGGTCAATGTGGTCGACAGACCCGAGTTGTGCGACGCGACGACACCATCGATCGTCGATCGTGATCCTGTCGTAGTGGCCATCGGCACCGAAGGGACTGCGCCGGTCTTCGGGCGCACAATCAAGACACGGATTGAAGAACTGCTACCACACCGGATTGGCGGATTGGCCGCCTTGGCCGGACGTCTTCGGGGTGCGGTCGCCGATACTTTGCCACAAAACACGCGTCGCGCTTTCTGGGCGTGGGTTTTCAATGGTGCGCCCTTCCGCTTGCACAAGGAAGGACGCGAGGCTGAAGCGGCCAAACTTATCAAAACGGCAATTAGTCAGCGTCAGGTTCCCGACGCGGCGGGCGAAGGACATATCACATTGGTTGGTGCTGGGCCCGGCGCGCGTGATCTACTGACCTTGCGGGCGGTTGAACGTTTGCAGGAAGCAGATGTCATCTACTATGATCGACTCGTTGATCCGGATGTCCTTGAACTGGCGCGCCGCGATGCCGAGCGTGTTTTTGTAGGAAAGGAAGTCGGAGCGCATGCATGGCCGCAGGATCGCATCTGTTCGATCATTGTAGCCGAAGCCAAGAAAGGTCGCCGTGTCGTCCGTTTGAAATCAGGCGATCCTTCGGTCTTTGGGCGCGCAACCGAGGAGATGAACGCGGCCAAGGCTGCCGACTTACCGATTGAAATTGTCCCCGGAATCACAGCTGCCAGCGCAGCCGCTGCGTCTTTATCACGAAGCCTAACTGAACGGGGTCAAACAGACACTATTGTACTTGCAACGGGGCGCTGCCGCCCGGGTGACCCTGCGCCCGATTGGGCTAGCCATATGCAAGCAGGCACAACGATCGCCATCTATATGGGTGTGCGTTCCGCTGCCGAGATCGCGGAAGAGTTGCAGACCAGAGGGGCGCCAGCAAATACCCATGTCGATCTTGCTTGCAACGTTTCGCTTCCCAACGAAACGCTTCTTCAAACGACACTTGCCGACATGGCGCAAACGCTTGAGACGCATGGCATAACTGGGTCGACATTGATCATGGTGCGCTTCCCGAAAGTGGCGCGAGGGGTGCGCCAAGCAGCCGCCTAAAGGCCAAAAGTTACGCGTGAGATTTGGTAGAGTACGGCGCACGATGTGCGATATTGCAAAGTTTTGCTTGCCGAAACCGGTTTCGTTCCCGAGTTTGAGATTCGGGAGGACTCATGAGCGTCGACACGAAACCATCTGCAAAGGTGCTTTCAGGCCGCGTCACCATTGGTGATGTTGCTGAAGCACTGGGAGTGGCAAAAGGAACCGTTTCGCGCGCGCTCAATAACTATCCGGACATCTCAGAGGCGACACGACAACGCGTCAGGCGTACCGCTGAGGCGATGGGATATCGTCCATTGGCTCAGGCGCAGGCGATCCGTACCGGTCGGTCTCGCGCAATCGGACTGGTGTTGCAAACAGATGTGCCGGGCGCACAGCGCCCGTTTCTTTCGGACTTTCTTGCGGGCGTTTCAAAGGCAGCAAGTGAGGCATCCTGGACTTTGACTGTCGCGGTTTCTGGCGGTGGCGCAGAAATGCTGACGACGATGGAGCGCCTGTTTGACGAGCGCAAAGCGGATGGCTTTATCGTGCCAAGAACCTATGCACAGGACGCACGTGCCAAACTCTTGCGGCAACGCGGTGTACCCTTCGTTCTTTATGGTCGTTTGCAAGACATTGGGGATAGTGCTTGGTTTGATATCCTTGGCGAAGATGCCATGCGCGAAGCCGTCGCACGTTTGGCGGGCTTGGGTCACCAGCGGATCGCCTTTGTGAATGGTGGCAAGGAGTATAATTTCAGCCAGCTGCGCGAAGATGGGTTTCGAAGCGGCATGGATGCGGCAGGTTTGGCGGTTGACGAAGCGCTTGTGTTGGATGGGGCCATGACCACCGAGGCGGGCGCCAAGGCAACACATAATCTTCTGGGTATCGACGTGCCGCCAACGGCGATTGTCTTTGCCGTTGATATGGCTGCCCTTGGTGCGTTCCCGGCTGCATTGGATCTGAATCTTCAGATCGGACGCGATTTGTCGGTCATTTCCTATGATGGAATTCCCGAATGCGCCTGGACGCGACCACCCCTGACGACCTTTCGGGTCGACAACAAAAAAGCCGGGGCGAAACTGGCCGAGCTCCTTATTCGTGCGGTTCGGGGAGAACCATCCGAAACGCTGCGCGAGAGCGCGCACGCCACACTTTGGCCGGGCGGCTCAGATCGATCGCCCCGCCGAACGTCCGCGGACCTGGCGCGATACATCAGGGCCGGACAATGAACCAACTCATGCGAACCAATGGGAGGAAAAGCATGACAAAACTGATGACCACGACAGCGCTTGGCTTAATGCTAACCGCCACAAGTGCTTTGGCAGATATCAGGTTCTGGACAACTGAGAACCAGCCCGAGCGTCTTGCAAAACAGGAAGCAACAGCGGCCGCGTTCGAAGCTGAAACGGGGATTTCCGTTGAAGTCATCCCGGTCGAGGAATCTGATCTTGGCACGCGCGCTACGGCTGCATTTGCTGCCGGCGATTTGCCCGACGTCATCTACTATCCACTGCAATACGCCTTGCCGTGGACCGAAGCTGGTATCCTAGACTCCGAGGCGGCAACTGAAATTGTCGAAGCACTCGGCGTCGATACGTTTGCGCCCGGGCCGCTGTCCATGGCGGCGACCGAAGACGGCTGGGCCGGCGTTCCCGTGGACGGCTGGACGCAAATGATCGTCTATCGCAAGGACCTTTTCGAAGAGAACGGGTTAGAGGCGCCGACCAGCTTTGCCAATGTCCAGGCAGCAATTGAGAAATTGCACAACCCGCCCGAGATGTTTGGTTTTGTCGCCCCCACAAAAGTGGACGAAGGCTACATGAGCCAAGTGCTTGAGCACATTCTGCTGGCCAATGGTGTATCGCCCGTGAACGAAAGTGGTTTTTCTCCGCTTGATGAGGCAAAAACTGTTGAGGTTCTCGACTTCTACAAATCCATCGCTGAAGCGTCACCGCCGGGCGAGCTTTACTGGGATCAGTCGCGGACGGTTTATTTCGCTGGTCAGACGGCCATGATCATCTGGTCGCCTTTCATTCTTGACGAATTGGCGGGCCTCCGTGATAGCGCGCCACCGACCATCAACGACGATCCAACGACCCGTGATCTTGCGGCTTCGACAGGCATTGTCACAAATTTTTCAGGCCCGTCGAATGCAAGTGGCGCGGCTTGGGCTGACTCGCGCTATTTCGGGATTACGGCAGATGCTGACATCGATGCGGCACAACAGTTCATCCAGTTTGCGATGGATGCTGGTTATACCGACACACTCTCGATCGCGCCGGAAGGCAAATTTCCAGTCCGTCGTGGTACTTCGGATAATCCGACCGCCTTTGTTGAGGCTTGGGCGCAGTTGGATGTCGGTGTCGACCGGAAGGCGCCGCTAGGAGATCTGTACGCGCCAGAGATGATCTCGGAAATCGTTGGCGGTCTGGATGTGGCCAAGCGTTGGGGTGTTGAAGAAGGTCAGCTTGCCGCTGCATCCAAGATGATCAACAGCCAGATCTTGAACCGTGTCTTCCGCGAGTATTTTGACGGAGCGATTTCTGCGACTGATGCCGTTGCCAAAATGAACGAAGAACTGGCTGCGATTGAGTAAGCCACTGCGCCGGGGTGCGTTTTGCATCCCGGCAACCCTTCGGAGGATCGCATGACATCCGCAAGCCCACCGACCGGTACAGGTCCGCTCGGGCGGCGCGAAGCGCGCCTTGCCTGGGGGCTTCTGTTTCCAACCATCGCCATCGTTTCGATGGTGGTTGTGCTGCCCCTCCTTGCTATCTTCTGGATCAGCGTAAAGCCAATTGGGTTGGCCGATCTTCGCCCGCCCGCACCGGTTGTTCGCGAGGCGCTTCGTGGTTCGGACGATACGCTGCGCATCCAGTACCGAGTACGCAATTCAAGTCAGCAGGAGGTCGTCTCGGGCGTCACGCTGACAGATGTTTTGCCGGACGGAGTCACAGTCCGAAGCGCCGATGAGCGTTGCGTCATCGGGGACGGTTCCATCGTCTGTGACCTGAGCGAATTGGAAGGTGGCGAACGTGATGAAGTGGAAATCTTTATCTCGACAGCTGATCAGGACGCTGCTGAAAAAGCCATTGAGGGAAG
>JBCCCA010000039.1:0-19640 GCA_039033735.1 Pseudomonadota bacterium | reverse complement strand
GACGGCGGCGGGATGCTTGATTTTTTAGCGCATTTCCTCGACCGGCGTCACACCCAGAATACCCAATCCGTTTGAAATAACAACGGCTACGGCACGCGGCAGGGCGATTTTCGCCGCTGTGAGTTGCGGATTGCCCTCGTGAACGAAGCGCAATTCGGGTTTGTCGTTTCCCCTGTTCCAAAGCGCGTGGAACTCGGACGCCAGTTCATAAAGGTAGAATGCAACACGGTGCGGCTCGTGATTGCGCGCGGCAATCTCGACCAGTCGCGGCCATTCGGCCAGCTTCCTGGCGACTGCCAGTTCAGCCTCGTCCTCCAACTTGGCGTTGTCAGACCAGTCCAGATGCATCTCTTCGGCCTTGCGCATGACCGAACGGACGCGGGCATGGGCATATTGGACGTAGAACACCGGGTTGTCCTTCGATTGCTCGATCGCCTTGTCGAAATCGAAATCAAGGGGCGCGTCGTTTTTCCGTGTCAGCATAACAAAGCGGGTGACATCCGAACCCACCTGTTCGACCACATCGCGCAAGGTGACAAAAGTCCCGGCGCGCTTCGACATTTTGAAGGGCTCGCCATTTTTGTACAACTTCACCAATTGCGTCAGCTTGACATCCAACGGCACGCGCCCGTCTGACAAGGCACTGACAGCGGCATTCATCCGCTTGACATAGCCGCCATGGTCGGCGCCAAAAATATCAATCAATTCATCGAACTCGCGCTTGATCTTATCCCAGTGGTACGCAATGTCGGGCGCGAAATACGTCCATGATCCGTCCGACTTCTTGATCGGGCGGTCCACGTCATCGCCATGGGCCGTCGACCGGAACAAGACCTGTTCACGCGGCTCCCAGTCTTCGGGTGCTTTGCCCTTGGGCGGCTCAAGCGTGCCCCGATAAATCAGGCCCTTCTTGTCCAGATCATCGATGGCTTCTTCAATCAGACCCGTGCCGTAAAGCGACTTTTCCGAATAGAAATGATCCATCTTCACGCCCAGAAGGCCCAGATCACCCCGTATCAGATCCATCATCGCCTCGGTCGCAAATGCCCGAATATCTGGCAACCACGCCTCTTCATTTTGTCCCACATACGCATCACCGACCTTGGCTTTCAGCGCTTCGCCCACCGCGATCAGATAGTCGCCGGGATAAGTGCCATCCTCGAACGCCACCTCCTGCCCGTGCGCTTCGAGGTAGCGAAGATAAACGGACCGGGCCAACACATCGACCTGCGCGCCGCCATCGTTGATGTAATACTCCCGCGTTACATCATATCCCGCAAAGGCCAAGAGCGAGGCGAGCGCATCGCCAAAGACGGCGCCGCGGGTATGGCCCACATGCAAAGGTCCGGTGGGGTTGGCCGAAACGTATTCGACATTTACCTTTACGCCCGCGCCCATGCCGGAATGACCAAAACGCGCACCTGCATCGACGACCTCGGCCACGACATCATGCCAGACATCAGGCACAAGGCGCAGGTTCAGGAACCCGGGACCCGCCACGTTCACCGTTTCAATCATTGCCTCGGTGGCCAACCGATCGGCCAGCGCGTCAGCAATCGCGCGAGGCGGCTGGCCCGCCGGCTTCGCTAGCACCATCGCTGCATTAGTTGCCATATCGCCATGAGCGGCATCCCGCGGCGGCTCGACGGTCACATTGCCCCAGGATAGGTTCGCGGGCAGCGCACCATCCGCGACCATCGCATCAAGCGTTTCAATGATTGTCGTGCGGATATCGGCAAAAATGTTCATGGGATCGCCCTTTGCGTTCACCGTGCGAGGTCTACCAAGACCATAGGCAGCGTCAACGACCTCTGCTGCGGTAGTTCGACGGACCTTAAAGTTTAAATTTCGCCTAAATTTTGCCCATTAAGCATAATAATCGTCCTAAAGATATACGAGAGACGAACGGAGTAGCTTATGTCCAATACGCGAATTGTCCGAACCTGCGTGGCCACTGCGGCCCTTGTTTCATTTTTAACAATGGCTTCCGTCGTCTCGGCCGAGGCCGGAAGCGCATCACGCGCGGACACGCGGCTTGGCACGGATGAAACGGTCGAGACAACAGTTACGACAGCGCGCAGCAAAAGTCGCAGGGCGACACGCGGCGGGGCAAGTGCCGAACAGCCCGCCTACGCTCAAACCCGTGGCAAACGATCCCGCCGGTCGCCTGCCAAGGACGAGACAGGCGCGCGGATGGTCGCCCAATCCGAAACACAGCAAACCGATTTGCTGGCTCTTGCGTCGGGGCAAGCCGAGACGTTCGAGCGCCACGTGGCTGAATCAGATTTTGACGGTGTCACCGGCGCGCTCGCCCTTTTTCAACTGGCAGGAAAAGCGCAGGCCGATACCGAACTTTCCCCGGCCGAGGTGACGGCGTTGCACAAAGTCCTTGAGACATCAGATTGGGCAACGCTGATTAAGGATACTGAAAACCGGCTGATCGAGGCCGCCAGCACTGACATCGATCTGGAAGACCTGGCAGCCGCCCTGGGCGTCTCGCGACCAATCGCGGGTTCGAAGCAACCTGCGGCACTTGGGGCTTAAACTGGCTGGTTTCGGTCCCCGTCCGGCGCGCCGACAAAAGTTGCGTGGCATTGCAGGGCAAACCGGTCTGTCATGCCAGCGATATAGTCCGAGACAAGGCGCGCAAGCTCAACCTCGGACGTGACTTGTTCGACATCCTTCCGCCATTGCTTGGGAAGGTTTTCCGGGTGGTTCAGGAAGAATGGGAATAAGTCACGGACGACCTGTGTCACCTTCTGACGCATCACGACAACGTTCGGGGCACGGTACATGCGTTCGAACAGAAACTGACGGATCTGCTTTAGATCGTCGAACACGGGTTGCGAAAACTGGATCATCTGGAACCCGGCGCGCCGGATGTCATCTGCAACCTGTGGCTGGATATCGGCAAGGTTGGCCTGGGCCACCGCGATCACATCCTCGACCAAAATGCCAAAGAACCGCCGCAGCGCCTCGTGCCGCCGCCGATAATAGTTCAACCCGGGATACAGCGCGTCGACCCGCCCGAAGCACTCGTTCAAGATAGGCAACTCAGACAGTTCATCGGTCGAAAACAGCTCGGCCCGCAATCCGTCGTGCAGGTCATGGTGGTTGTAAGCGACATCATCGGAAATCGCAGCCACCTGCGCCTCGGCGCTTGCGTAAGTGTGAAGTTCAAGGTCCTGTTGCGCCTGATGATCGACCAGCGCCCAGGGCAATGGGCCGGTCACCGGCCCGTTGTGTTTGGCAATTCCTTCAAGGGTTTCCCAGGTCAGGTTCAACCCATCAAACCGGGCGTAATGACGTTCCAGATGGGTCACGATCCGCAGGGCCTGTGCATTGTGATCAAACCCGCCATAGGGCGCCATCGCCTCGGCCAGCGCGTCCTCGCCCGTGTGCCCGAAGGGCGGATGCCCCAGATCATGCGCCAGTGCTACCGTCTCGGTCAGTTCCTCATTTAGCCCAAGCGCGCCCACAATGGTGCGCGCCACCTGCGCCACTTCGATCGAATGCGTCAGCCGTGTCCGGAAATAATCACCCTCGTGTTCGATGAAAACTTGGGTCTTGTGTTTGAGCCGACGGAAGGCGCTGGCATGGATAATACGGTCACGGTCACGCTGAAAGCAGGACCGGAAGGTACTTTCGTCCTCGTCATAAAGCCGCCCCCGGCTGTCCCCGGGCGCGGACGCAAAGGGGGCTGTCATGTTCCTGCCCGTCTTGTCCGTCTGTCCTTCGCCCCATATATTAGGGAAAGTTCTGAATGGAAACGCCGGAGTTCGGTCAATGGACCTTCAAATCCCGCCCAAAGTTACACCTCGCGCGTTCGAGCGTCTGGCCGAGATCAATGCAGGCGGCGCCGCTCCGAAAGCCTTGCGCGTTGCGGTCGAAGGCGGCGGTTGCTCGGGGTTTCAGTACAATATCGATCTGGACGAACCGGCGGACGGTGATCTCGTGCTTGAAAGCGCTGGCCAAAAGGTCGTCGTTGACGAGGTATCTCTGCCCTTTCTGGCGAATGCCGTGATCGATTTTTCCGAAGAACTGATCGGCGCGCGCTTTGTGATCGAGAACCCAAACGCCACATCCAGCTGCGGTTGTGGCACCAGTTTTTCAGTCTGACACGCGGCCGCCCGCGCGCGACAGATGCCTTGTCGTTCCGGATCGATTGGGTCAGTAAGGGTCCCAAACGGGGCCGAGCCATGAAAATCGCGACATTCAACATCAATGGTATCAAGGCCCGGTTCGAAGGGCTGTCCACTTGGCTGACCGAAAGTGCGCCGGACGTCGCCGTGTTGCAGGAAATCAAATCGGTCGACGACGCCTTCCCACGCGAGCATTTCGAAGACCTGGGCTACATCGTGGAAACCCATGGTCAGAAAAGTTTCAACGGCGTCGCAATCCTGTCGAAACTGCCTTTGGAAGACGTCACTCGAGGTCTGCCAGGAGATGCGGATGACGAACAAGCCCGATGGATTGAAGCGACTGTCATGGGCGATCGTGCGGTTCGGGTTTGCGGGCTTTACCTGCCCAACGGCAATCCCACGCCTGGGCCAAAATACGACTACAAGCTTGACTGGATGGCCCGATTGAAGACCCGCGCCGAAGCGCTTTTGGCAAGCGAGGATCCGGCGGTGATGTGTGGCGACTACAATATCATCCCTCAGGACGAAGATGCAGCGCGGCCCGACGCCTGGCGCGACGACGCACTGGCCCGCCCGGAAAGCCGCGCCGCTTTTCGCGCCATCCTGAACCTTGGCTTCACAGAAGCCTTTCGCGCCATGTCCAATGCGCCCGGGCAGTACTCCTTCTGGGATTATCAGCGCGGCGCCTATGACCGCAATGACGGGATACGGATTGACCACCACCTGCTGACACCGCAAGCGGCTGATCTTTTGAACAATTGCTGGATCGAAGCCGATGTCCGCGGCCGGGAAAAGCCTTCGGATCACGTGCCAGTCTGGATCGACCTCGCCGCCTGACATTCACCCCCGATTAGGCAGTTGCGCCTATATGGGGCTTATGGGCCAAGTTGCTCTTGCCATGCTGAATGCACTTCTAGTGCCGCGCGGGGCCGTCGCATGGATCGCGCGGCTGCTTCTGTGGTGCTGTTTCGCTTTCATTTTTTACGCGACCGCTTCGGCCGCATTTGGTATGCCGATCCATCTCGGGTTGAGTTTCATCCTTGTTAGCCTTTCGGTAACGCCGCCTTTTGCGCTGACCATGTTTTGGGCAAAAACAAGCGCGGACACCGTGGCACAGCTGACGCATGTTTCTCAAACGGATGAACTGACCGGGCTTCTCAACCGACGGGGCTTTACCCAGCTTGTTGCCCAAAGGCAGGAAGGCGTTCTTCTGATTATCGATATTGACCACTTCAAGCACGTGAATGACCGATACGGTCACAATGTGGGCGACGAAGTTCTGCGGGCCATGGGAAGCCATCTTAGGCGCAACACACGCAAATCCGACACTATTGGGCGCCTCGGCGGGGAAGAGTTTGCGATTTTCCTTGAGGGCGTCGACAGCATGTTCGTCGACCAGATTGGCGAGCGGCTTTGCCAAGGGTTTGTCGTTTACAATGACGAAGTGCAGGTTCCTATCGGCGTAACAATGTCGGCTGGCGCCGCCTTTTCAGCCATGGCAAAGTCAAAATCGGATGTGTATCTGCATGCCGACCAGGCACTTTACCAATCAAAACGCAGTGGACGGGCGCGGCTGACCTTTTGGCAGCCGCCCGTCTCGTCACGGTATTGACCACGACAACCGTCCCAATCGACCAAAGACCTTTACTCGGCCGCGACTTTCTTGATGCCAAGGATCTCGGCCAGGTAATGCCCGGTATGGCTGCCCGGAACTTCAGCGACATCTTCCGGCGTGCCGGTGGCCACAACCTGCCCCCCGCCGTCGCCACCTTCAGGCCCAATGTCGATGACGTGATCCGCCGTCTTTATGACATCCAGATTGTGTTCGATGACGACAACCGAGTTTCCCTGCTCGACCAGCTCGTGCAGAACCTCTAGCAGTTTTCGAACATCTTCGAAGTGCAAACCGGTGGTCGGCTCGTCCAGAATATACAAAGTGCGACCTGTAGCCCGTTTCGAGAGCTCTTTCGACAGTTTGACCCGTTGTGCCTCGCCACCCGACAAGGTCGTCGCCTGCTGGCCCACTTTGATATAGCCCAGACCAACCCGCATCAACGCATCCATCTTCTCGCGGATCGACGGCACTGCCTTGAAGAAGGTCTGTGCGTCTTCCACCGTCATATCGAGAACATCGGCAATGCTTTTGCCCTTGAACTTGATCTCCAACGTCTCGCGATTTTACCGCTGTCCCTGACAGGTTTCGCAGGTCACATACACATCCGGCAGGAAATGCATTTCGATCTTGATGACGCCATCGCCCTGACAGGCTTCGCAGCGCCCACCCTTCACGTTGAAGCTAAAGCGTCCAGGCTTATAGCCGCGTGCCTTTGATTCCGGCAGTCCCGAAAACCAATCGCGGATCGGCGTGAACGCACCCGTATAGGTAGCTGGGTTCGACCGCGGCGTGCGGCCAATCGGACGCTGGTCGATATCGATGACCTTATCCAGATGCTCTAGCCCTTTGATCGTCTCGCAGGGCGCAGGCGTTTGGCGCGCCCCGTTCAACCGCATCGACGCGGTCTTGAACAGCGTTTCGATGGTCAACGTGGACTTGCCCCCACCAGACACGCCCGAGACACAGACGAACTTGCCCAATGGGAAATCCACGGTGACGTCGCGCAGATTGTTCCCGCTTGCCTTCACAACCGTCAGCTTTTTCTTGTTACCTTTCCGACGCTCGGCCGGAACCGAGATCTCCCGCCGCCCGGCCAGATAATCGCCGGTAACGCTGCCCTTGGTTTTCATGATCTGCGCCGTCGTGCCCTTGGCCACCACTTCGCCGCCGTGAACGCCCGCACCCGGGCCAATATCAAAGACATAATCGGCTTCGCGGATCGCTTCTTCGTCATGTTCGACCACGATCACCGTATTCCCTTGATCGCGCAGGTTTTTCAGCGTGGTCAGCAGCCGGTCATTGTCACGCTGGTGCAGCCCGATGGACGGCTCGTCCAGCACGTAAAGCACACCTTGCAGACCAGAACCAATCTGCGACGCCAGACGAATACGCTGAGACTCGCCACCGGATAGCGTGCCCGCATTGCGCGATAAGGTCAGGTACTCAAGCCCCACATTGTTCAGAAAGCCCAGGCGCTCGCGGATTTCCTTCAAGATCGCCTGCGCAATCTCATTCTTCTGCTTGGACAGATGCTTCGGCGCTTCGTCGGCCCAGGCCAATGCCTCGCGGATCGACATCTGGACCACCTGACCGACATGTAACAGCTTGTCGCCCGAGCCAATCTTAACCGCCAAAGCTTCAGCCCGCAGCCGGTAGCCTTCGCAGGTCCCACAGGACCGATTGTTTTGAAAGCGCTCAAGGTCTTCGCGTATCCAGCTGGAATCCGTGGATTTATAGCGCCGCTCAAGGTTCGGCACGATACCTTCGAAGGGTTTTGAGACGTTATAGACACGCCCTCCCTCATCGAAGCGGAACGTCACTTCGTCATCGCCAGACCCATACAGGATGGCTTGCCGCACATGAGCTGGCAGTTCCTTCCACGGCGTCTTCTTGTCGAACTCATAGTGCTTGGCCAGCGCGTCGATCACCTGAATGTAATACGGCGACTTTCCCTTGCGCCAATTCGCCAGCGCACCGGTTTCAGTCGGCACAAGCGGACGGGTCTGATCGGGCACAACCAGACGTTCGTCAAAAAACAGCTCAACGCCAAGGCCATCACAGTCCGGGCAGGCCCCGAACGGCGCGTTGAAGCTGAACAGGCGCGGCTCGATCTCGGGAATCGTGAATCCGCTTTCAGGGCAGGCAAAATTCTCGGAAAAGGTAAGACGTTCAGGATCGTCGTCCTCGGCCACGGCCGTTTCGAGGATGGCGATCCCGTCAGCCAAATCAAGTGCGGTCCGGAACGAATCCGCCAAGCGTGTTTCGATGTCTTCTCGCACCACAATCCGGTCAACGACCACGTCGATGTCATGGCGAAACTTCTTGTCCAGTGTCGGCGGGTCTTCCAATTCATGGAAGTGGCCATCGACCTTGACGCGCTGAAACCCCTGCTTCCGCAGTTCGAGGAATTCCTTGCGATACTCGCCCTTACGGTCACGCACGATTGGAGCCAGCAGATAGGCGCGCGTGCCCTCTTCAAGCGCCATGACCCGATCCACCATATCCTGCACCTGCTGCGCCTCGATCGGCAGGCCGGTCGCGGGGGAATAGGGCGTGCCCGCCCGCGCAAACAAGAGACGCATATAGTCATAGATCTCGGTCACAGTGCCGACGGTCGAGCGCGGATTTTTCGAGGTGGTCTTCTGTTCGATCGAAATCGCGGGGGATAGGCCCGAGATGTGATCCACATCGGGCTTTTCCATCATATCAAGGAATTGGCGCGCATAGGCCGACAGCGATTCCACATAGCGGCGCTGCCCTTCGGCGTAGATCGTGTCAAAGGCAAGCGACGATTTCCCCGACCCCGACAGGCCGGTAATCACGACAAGTTTGTCGCGCGGAATATCAACGTCGATCCCTTTCAGATTGTGCTCGCGCGCGCCGCGCACTTCGATGTTCTTGAGCTCGGGCATGTATCCCCCTGTCCTAGCTTCCGAGACATAGCCGCCTGTGGCAAAACCTCAATGGCGCAAACAGAACATTACTAGAACATTAAGCATTCGTCACGGGAAGAGTGCGAGATTTCTGTGGATAAGCGCGCAGGCGCTGAATTTGCGGGCGAAGGCCATCGGAAAAGTGGCCCCACCGTCTGTTTGTGAGCGATATGGTGTCACCTGTCAGGCAGCGCAAACGGCTTTCGCGTTGTAAGACAAAAAAACGCGCTACCTATCCTTTTCCGCGGTCCACGCCGCGGCCGTGTGTCGGCTGACCTTGGACGGCTTGGCATCCCCGCAGCTTCGAAGGCCACCCCCTGATGTCCGTCACATCGATCCTGAAAAACCGCAACTTCATCGGCCTTCTATTGGCCAATACTGTCCTGGCCTCGGCTTTCCCCATCCAATTGATCCTGGGTGGTTTGACCGGCCTGATGCTGGCGCCAAGCCCCGGGCTGGCCACACTGCCCTCGTCAGTTCAGACGCTTGCGGCGCTGCTGGCGGCGGCGCCAATCTCGCTACTTATGGGGCGCATGGGACGGCGGGCCGGTTTTGTGCTTGGGGCGGTATTGACGCTGACGGGCGCTGTGATCGCCGTGCAGGCGCTTTATGCGCAAAGTTTCATCCTTCTTTGCCTCGCACATTTTGTGATGGGGGCGGGCTGGGCCGCGTTCCAATACTTCCGCTTTGCTGCAGGCGAGGTGGTCGCCGCGTCCTGGCGTCCGGTGGCGATCTCGCTGATGCTGACCTCGGGGCTGGTCGCCGCAATTGTCGGACCGCAAGTATTCATTGTGGCCAAAGATGCCCTGGCGCCCGTGCCCTTTGCGGGTGCTTACGCGGCCCTGGCTCTTTTGTCCGCGCTTGGCATCGCCCCGCTGGCCCTTGTGCGGATGCCCACCCCCGAGGCCACAACGCACGCCGAAGGCGCGCCACACTTTTCAGTGCTGGCAGCGCTTCACCGCCGCCCCATCAGGCGGGCGATCCTTCTGGCCGCAGCATCCCAAGGGATCATGGTGTTCCTGATGATACCGACGCCGATTGCGATGATTGAATGCGGGTTTACTGAAGATACGGCCAGTGACGTCATCCGTTGGCACATCGTGGCGATGTTCGCGCCAAGCTTTTTCACCGGCTTTCTGATCCAGCGCTTCGGCGCCCAGACAATTGCAACGTCAGGGCTCGTCACATTGATTGCGGCTGCGGCTGCGGCAAGCATGGGGCTGTCGGCTCCGCACTTTTACGGTTCATTGATTGTTCTGGGGATCGGATGGAACTTTGGCTTCATCGGCGCGACGACCCTGCTTGCCGAAAGCGTACCCGATGAGGAAAAGGCCGCAGTTCAAGGGACCAATGACACAATCATTGCCCTTGTGTCGACGATCTGCGCCTTTGCCGCAGGGTTCGTCGTGTCCAGTCTTGGGTGGGCGTTTCTGGCGCTGGTGTCGGGCGGCCTTGTCGTCTTTGTCTTGGTGGCGCTGGCGATAGATCGCGAAGCGGCATAGGACGCTTGCCTCAATACGGCAAGGGTGTCGGCGGCTGCATGTGACAGCCGCCGACAAGAGTGACTAGACCGACCTGCGGCGCTTCATGGCAAACAGACCACCCAGGCCAGCCAGCAGCATCCACGCTGCAGCGGGCAGCGGCACTTCGGACACGGCGGGCGCCGTTGTCGCAAAACCGAAGGTCGCGCCACTCAGGTTCGGCAAATTCGCACCCGAAAAGACCGAGGCCAAGGCGCCGCCAAGGGTGCTGCTGATCTTGACTTCGATGCCCATGTCACTGGCGGGCCCAAGATCGAACAAGGGCGCAAAGGCGGTGCCACCGTTCACGTTGCCAAGGATGCTCGCATTTGCCGTGTCGATCTGGAAATTCCCGACCGTTGCGGCTTGCGTGCCTGCGAACAAGACGACGCCGACGCCGTCATGTTCGATAAAGGCATTGCCGTCCGAGAAGGCCTGTCCACCCGTGATCGGGAAATCAAAGGTGCTGCCGTCGAATTTCGCCGTCCCAAAGGCCGCGGCGCCAATGCCGAGATCGCCAAGCGGCGCGGTCACCTTAAGTTGGGTCAACCCACCCGTGATGTCGACGGTGGCTGCTTTGGCTGCAATGGGCGCAAGTGTCGCCATAGCAACGACAGCAAGTGCCGAGAGAAGTCTGGTAAACATATGATACTCCTTATGTTTTCGCGAGCAAAAGTGCCCGAAGAGGCGTGACAAAGACATGGAATCCCCCACCCCCGGACCAATAGATAGATTTTGCGGGAAAAAATCCCACAAAAACTTCTAAATAGGAACTTGTGAGAATAGACGCCATTTTTACGTCCATTTATCAGAGCCTTACCGAACTCCAATAATCTCACAAACCTGTGAGGCCGGCGAATTGACATGCCGAAGCAACCCAACAACGGATCACGGCTCGGGGTACAGTAAGAGGACTTCAGGAGTTTAGGTGGCCGACGACCAAGGTCGGCCAGGCACACTACCGAAGGCTGGTCTGCCGACGTTTCCGGCGTGGGCACAACAAGAACATCAAGAAAAGATTGGCAGAGGGCGCGGCAATGATGGCAATCTGAAGGATCGAAGTGGGCACGATTTCCTCAGGCAGAAACGCAGGTACCAGTGACCATGGCACCCCCATTATCAACAGAACGATCATCGCCCGGCGATCCAGGTCAAGGCCGAACAGGCCCTGACTTCCAAGGCCGGCATATACAAGCGCCAAAAGGTAGATGGCCGTCAAAGCCAATAGTATCGTCCGGCAGATGTTCTGTCCGCGTGAAAACATCCGCTAGATGTGAATCACGCGATCGAAGGCATCAAGAACACTCTCGTGCATCATCTCGGACAATGTTGGGTGTGGGAACACGGTTTCCATCAGGTCTTCCTCGGTTGTTTCCAACTGACGACCCACAACATAGCCCTGAATCAATTCTGTCACCTCTGCACCCACCATATGGGCGCCCAACAGCTCGCCGGTCTTTTCATCAAAGATGGTCTTTATCATCCCCTCGGGCTCGCCCAATGCGATGGCTTTGCCGTTGCCGATAAACGGAAAGCGACCGACTTTGACCGTGTACCCAAGCTCCTTGGCCTTCGCTTCGGTATAGCCGACCGACGCCACCTGAGGGTGGCAATAGGTGCACCCGGCAATGCTTTCGGGTTTAACAGGATGCACGTTGTTCTTGCCCGCAACAAGTTCGGCCACCATGACCCCCTCATGGCTGGCCTTGTGCGCAAGCCACGGTGCGCCCGCAATATCTCCGATGGCAAAAAGCCCGTCGACGCCTGTGCGGCAAAACTCATCTGTGACAACATGGGTCCGGTCAATTTTGACCCCCAGCGCTTCCAACCCAAGCCCTTCGACGTTGCCGACAATACCGACCGCCGAAATCACGGTATCGAAATCGTGCTTTTCGACCTTCCCGCCTATCTCGATATGCGCAGTCACCTTGTCCTTCGCCCGGTCAAGCTGCTTGACCATGGCCTTTTCCATGATCTTCATTCCTTGCTTGGTGAAGGCTTTTTTGGCAAATGCGCTGATCTCGGCATCTTCGACGGGCAGGACCCGGTCCATGACCTCAACAACAGTCGTTTCGGCGCCTAGCGTATTGTAAAAACTGGCAAACTCGATCCCGATCGCACCCGAGCCGATGACCAGCAGCTTCTTGGGCATACGCGGTGGGGTCAGCGCATGTTTGTACGTCCAAACGCGCGCGCCATCCGCTTCCAGCCCGGGCAGTTCGCGGGCGCGGGCACCGGTGGCCAGAATAATGTTCTTGGCCGCAAGCTCTTCCGCACCCTTGTCGGTCTTGACCGACACCTTGCCTTTGACAGGTACGGTTGCGTCGCCCATGAAGACATCGACCTTATTCTTCTTCATCAGGTGACCTACACCGCCATTTAGCTGCTTGGCCACGCTGCGCGAACGCGCCACCACGGCGTCAAGATCGTAGCCAATGCCCTCCGCTTTCAAGCCGAATTCCTTGGCGCGGTGCATCAGGTGAAACACTTCTGAGGAGCGCAGCATCGCCTTCGTTGGAATGCAGCCCCAATTCAAGCAAATTCCGCCCATATGCTCGCGTTCAACGATTGCAGTTTTAAGGCCCAACTGGCTGGCGCGAATGGCTGCAACGTACCCCCCCGGCCCTGCTCCGATCACAACGACATCGTAGGTTTTCGCAGCCATGATTTCCTCCGGGCCTCAGATTGTTTGACGCTAAACTATCTTGCACAGTCTGCCCGAAGAGTCACCTGAGCACCATTGCCGCAGCTGGAAACCCGCTATGCATTCAAGGCATCGCGAAAGGAAGCCTTTACGAATCGACGCTAAGAGAAAAGGGAAATAAATCGCGAGCAGCAAAATGCGGCATCAGGCAAAACCCGCTTTCCCCAAAGCGCGCCATTATCTTGAACGTGAGATTCATGAATTGGCGCAGGATAACCCCATTTGGCATTTCTTCCGAAAAGGATCGATGGATGGAATTTGGTATTGGGATTTGGAACGGCTGGAAAACAAATGGATCAGCCCCGAATTCTGGGAACTGATCGGGTACGACCCCGCACATCGCATGCATGTGCGGGGTGCTTGGAAAGACGTAATCTTCCCGGAAGACCTGGACGCCATGCTAAAAAAGTTCGAGGCGCTTCGATCCGGTCCGGACACACCTTACGACCAGTTGGTCAGGTATCGCCATGCAAACGGGTCAACGGTGTGGGTCCGTTGCCGGGGGCTGGCCATTCGTGACGGGAACGGCGCCCCGATCAGAATGCTGGGCACGCATATCGACGTTACACCCCTTAAACAAGCTGAAGAAACAGCACGTGCTGCGCAAGGTGTTGCAACAAATGCCAATGAGGAGTTGAAGGCCTTTGCCTATTCAACCTCACATGACTTGAAGTCGCCCGCCAACACCATCCGCATGCTTCTGGAAGAAGCCCGCCGGGCATTGAACACCGGCGATTTGACGGATGCAAAACAGATGCTGGACAAGGCAGAAACCACTAACAATGCCATGCGCGGCATGGTGGACAAGCTGCTTGATTACACCCGCACGGTCGGGACAACGACAGTGCCAGATCCGATCGATCTGGACCTTCTGCTGGTGGACGTGGTGCAAGACTTGGCCGCTGATATCAGCCGAAGCGGCGCTAAGCTTCACGTCGACACACTGGGTATTGCCAAGGGAATTGACTGGCAACTGCGCAAGTTGTTCCAGAACCTGATCAGCAATGCCATTAAGTTCCAAACCAAGGGAAACACGCCCCGGATCGAAATTCGGACAGCGCCTTCCAAGCCAGGTGTGCTGACGATCGAAGTCGAAGACAACGGCATTGGCATAGCAGAAGAAGACCAGAAGCGTATTTTCGATCTGTTTAGTACGCTCAACCGACCATCATTGTACCAAGGGTCCGGGGTCGGCCTGGCCTTTTGTGCACGTGTCGCCCACACCCATGGCAGCAGGTTGTCCGTGAAGTCTGACCTTGGGGCCGGCACCATGTTCTCGTTCCAATTGCCATCATGAAAGATGCCCAGCACATGTCTGTGTCGCCACAGGAAAACGCATCGTTTGCCATTCGCAGACTAGCGATTATCGATGACGCCGAGTTTGATCAGATGCTCTATGCCCGGCTGGTAAAAAGGTCGGGCCTTGTGGGCGAACTCCTCAGCTTTTTCAGTGCCGAAGAAGCGCTTGAATATTTTGAGCAGCCCGGTTCCCTGCCGGTCGATGCCATATTGCTCGATATCAATATGCCCGGGATGTCGGGCTTTGAATTTCTGGAGTATGTGACGGCCAACCGGCTCGAGGAATACGCCAATGTTGTAATTGTAATGCTGACCACGTCGCTGGATCCCGCAGATGTCACGCGCGCAGAACAATTCGAACTGGTCAAGGAATACATAAACAAACCGCTTGAAGCGCAGCATCTGGCCCGCATCCACAAGCTGCTGCAACACTCGAAAGGTGCGGCGCCTTAAAGCACCCGGCTCAGACGGCGCTCAGGTTTTCGCCACCGGCGGAAACTCTTCCAAGACGGCCGCATAGCCACCACTATCCAAATAGCTTTGTTCCTCAAGGCTGCTTGCGCGCCCCAGCGCTTCGTTCCGCGTCGGGAAACGTCCATAACGGCGGATCACCTCGCGATGCGCGCGCGCGTGGCGCAAGTTGTTTTGCCCGGTCTCGGGCATCCGCGTCTTGAACAAACGCACGGCACGGTCCTGATCCGAGGGCATTTCGGAATGGACCAGCGGCATATAGAAAAACTGTCGCGCTGGCTCGTCAATCCGCATGTCCCACCCCCGCGAAATCGCCGCCTTGGACGCCGCCTTAGCCAGCACATCCGTGGAAAAGGCCTTTTCGGTGCCCCGAAACATATTGCGCGAGAACTGATCCGTCAGAATGATGTAGGCCAGCGTCCCACCCGGATACGTCAGCCAGAGCGACAAGGCGCCCGCCGTCGCCCGCTCGTAATACGCGGCAAAGCGATCGTGGATAAGCCCATCCAACGCATCACCCCCGGCATACCATTTCTCCTGGCCCACCTCGTCCAACCAGAAGGCCAGAACGTCGTCCGGACCACCGCTCATCATGCCACCCATCAAAAAATCCACGCTCCCGAGATCGTCGCGGGCACGTTACAACAGTTTTACTTCGGTTCAAGAGACCCGCTCGTCCACCTCACCTTCGCCATCGGCACTGTCGGCATAGAACTCGGTCGCCACCTCGACTGCAATTGAAGTCGCCGTGGGCGAAATCGGCGCATATGTGACGGCGTCATAGTCGTCTTCGCCGGCATAAAGTGACACACGTTGTGTCATGCGGAACGCGACATAGGCGGCAAGCAGAACCATGATTACAAGCAGATACATCCAGAAGCCTCGCGCGCCCAACTGCGTCAGCGCCCAACCTGTGAGGATCGGCCCCACAATCGCGCCCAGCCCGTTGACAAACAACAATCCACCCGAGGCCGCAGCCATGTCTTCGGGATCAAGGTAGTCGTTCATGTAGGCGATAAGCAGCGCGTAAAGCGGGTTGGTGAACCCACCCATCAAAAACCCCGGCCAGAAGCACAAGCTCAAACACCGATCCGAATAGCAGCCCGATCACGGCCGCGACAAGGGCGCCCATGGCTGACACAAAGATCAGGATACGCCGATCCATCCTGTCCGAGGCCCAACCGATCGGATATTGCAGCACCATGCCGCCCAGAAAGATGGCCGAGATGAAGATCGAGATTTCCGCCACGCTCAACCCCGCCTCGGTCCCATAGATCGAGGCCATGCCGAACTGCGCAGCAAAGACCGCGCCCACAAGGAAAATGCCAACCACTGATGTCGGCGAGGTAACGTAAAGCTCGCGAAAGCTCATGCTTTTGGTGGTGTCAAACGCCGGTGTTGGCACGGCTGACAGCAAGATCGGCGCAAAGGAAAGTGACACCAGCACGGATGGTATGACAAACAACAGATAGCCCGCCGGGTCGCCCACGTTCAGCAATGCCTGGCTGGACACGATCCCGGACATCTGGACGATCATGTAAAGCGACAAAGCTTTGCCGCGTGTTTCGTTCGTTGATGCATTGTTCAACCAACTTTCCGCGGTGACGTAGACACCCGAAAAACAGAACCCAAACAGCACCCGCAGGACAACCCACGCCCATGGCTCGGTAATTGTGGGGTAGAGGATCAGAACCGCCGAGACGAACGACCCCAGGGCCGCAAACACCCGAACGTGACCCACCCGCCGGATCATTTCCGGCGCCATCCGCGAGCCAAAAAGGAAGCCCACGAAGTAGGCCGAGGTGATAATCGACAACTCGGCCGTGCTAAAAGCCTCGATCGAGCCCCGTATACCGATAAGGGAGCCTTGCAACCCGTTGCCCACCATCAAAAGCAACACGCCAAGCAAAAGCGCCCAAGATTGCCGCAGCACTACCAACATGAGAAAGGACCTTTTTGTCGTAAGACCGCCCTAACAAAAAAGGGCCGGAACGCGCGTTTATCTGCGACCGGCAAGTGTCGGATTCGGTGCTTTCGCGCAAGGCCTTTCCGACGGTTTCGCAAACCGTGTCTTACGGCCCGTCTGGTACCAAAAGCGAGGCATCGCCATAGGAGAAAAAGCGGTACTGCTGCTCGATGGCATGCTGGTAAACGTCGCGGATACGCTCTGCCCCCAGAAAGGCCGAAACAAGCATCATAAGCGTTGACTTTGGCAGGTGAAAATTTGTCATCAGCGCATCGGCGGCTCGGAACTTGAAGCCCGGCGCAATGAAAATATCGGTCGCCCCTTGCCATTCAGACAAACGGCCGTCGGTAGCAACGGCGGTTTCCAAAAGGCGCAACGCGGTGGTGCCAACCGGAATGATCCGTCCGCCATCTGCGCGGGTTTGGTTGATCTCGCGCGCAGCTGCCGCCGTGATCTGGCCCCGCTCGGCGTGCATTTTGTGATCCTCGATATCATCGACCTTGACCGGCAGAAACGTGCCTGCGCCAACATGCAACGTCACAAAGCTGCGCGCCACGCCCCGGCGCTCAAGCGCTGTCAACAATGCGTCGTCAAAGTGCAGGGAAGCTGTTGGCGCAGCCACCGCGCCGGCGGCGCGCGCCCACACCGTTTGATAGTCCTCGCGATCCCTATCATCGGCGGCCCGCCGACCTTCAATGTAAGGTGGCAGTGGCATCGCACCGGCCGCCGCCAATGCCGCGTCGAACTCGTCGCCCGTAAGATTGAAGCGCAAGCGCCCGGTCGCTTCTTCCCGCGCTTCCAACGTGGCCGACAGCCCGGCTGCAAACTGAACCTTTTCGCCCTCGCTTACCTTACGAAGCGGCTTCAAAAGCGCGCTCCAGGTGCCATCAGCTGCGGCTTCCAGAAGCGTAACCTCGATGCGAGCTTCCGCGTCACCGCGCCGTCGCAGACCGCTCAGGCGGGCCGGAATAACGCGCGTATCGTTCAGAACCAGACGGTCGCCTTGGCGTAGAAAGCCGGGCAAATCAATAGCATGCGCATCCGTAAGCGTCTTGGGCGTTGCGACCAGCATCCGCGACGAGGACCGCGGGCGCGCGGGTCGTGTCGCGATCAACCCTTCGGGCAGATCGAAATCAAAGTCGGAGAGTTTCATATCTACCCCCCGGGCGGTGCGCTGCGAAAAATCTGCCGGAAAGCCCCGGGCGTCAAGATCGAGAGCGGGTTGACCCGAACGCTTGGGTCTGCCGTCGAACCTGCCATGCGATAGTTGAAACCGAACAACCCTTCGCCGCGCCGGGTCAGGAAGGACCCGATGCCGTTCAGGAAGTAGACAGGCGATACCACGCCTTGGAAATCCAGTTGCCTGCGCTGCAGGTCATACAGGCCGTCGGCCGAGATCCCGATCGACGGGCCAACGGCAGCGGCCTGTTGCAGCCGCAATTGTCGGCGGTTCATGCGAAACCGACCATCAACGGTATCAAAGCGGATGCCGGCGCCGCCAAGCTGATCAATAAGCCCGACGACACTCACCGCATCCAGCAAATCGGCCATCGCCGGTGCGTCGCGCAAAAGAATATTCTCAATCAAAAACTCGCCATCAAAGGTTCCGCTGGGTGCGCCGGACACAGGTGTGAGCACAAGATCAAGCGTGCCGCGCCGAGCATTCGGGGTCAGTCCCGCATCGCGCAGAACGCCAGCAGCATCTGCCGATGTCAGGCGAACCGCCGTACCAGCGTTGGCGGACGCAAGAACCCCCTGGATCGGCGTTTGACCGTTCAGACGCGCCTCAAAGGTGCCCGTCAAGCCACGTGGCCCCAGTTCAAGCTGGCCCCGAAGCGGCGCCAGCGCGATACCATCCGACACGATCAACCGGTCCAGCCTAAGGTTGATGGGCGAGGTGCCGCCCCCCGGCCCGTCGCCGCTTGTGCCCAGTTGCAACTGGCGCAGGTCTATCGCCCCGCCAAGAACCGTTATCGTCGGTGGACCACCGCCCGGCGATGGCGTCAACTCGACATCTGCGTCAAGCCAATTCCCAAGCTCAAGCGCCTGAAACCGCGCACTTTGAAGGACACCGTTTTCGCCAAGATCAAGGGCCCCGTCGAACGAAAGATCATCCGTTTCGATGGATAGCACATCGATCTCGGGCACGTCGCCAAGCTGTGCGGATAGTTGCAGCGCCCCGCGTTCCTCAGGTGGTTTGCGCCAGCCAACTGCCTCAAGCCCCAGACCGATCCCGAAAAGGTCCGATGTCAGCGTCAACGTCGGCGCAATGTCGGGGTCGGCTGGCAGTTGAAGGGCATAATCCGCACTGCCCTCACCGCTGACAAATCCCTCGGGCAAAGGCAGGTCGAATGCAGCGATAGTGTCGGATGACAGCTTTACCTGCCCGGTGATTTCCCCGCCCGCCACCGAAGCCGCACCAAGTGGTTGCCGCCAATTGGCCGTTAGCGGTATGCCGTCCAATTGAATGTCGCCCGAGATGGCGACCGCCTCGGGCGTTGCGGTCAACAGCAGTTCCGGAGCAGAGAGCACACGGTTCACAACCAATTGGTCTGATGTGACATCGTTCAGCGTGGCTGCGACGTCATAGGTCACTTCGTCGGCAAGAATGCCGTCTTTTAGCGGCAGAATGATGCGCGCGCGGCCGGCCACATCTGCCCTGGCGAGATCAACGGGGCGGTCTGCCCGCTCCATCAGGCGCAACGGGCGATTGTCGAGCACATCCAGAAGCGCGTCGAGCCGACCGCGCGCAGCCACGTCGATTTGACCCCAGGATGGTTTCGGTCGCGTGTCCAACACGGTGAAACTGGACCCGGCAGCGTCGATATCCTCGCCGGTGCCCGCCGCAATATCCCCACTGTCCAAGGTCAGCGAGAACCGATTGTCATGCAGCACAGCGCGACCGCTGGCCGCGGTAAGGGTCGGCATGTCAGGCAAAAACCGCACCTGGCCATCGTCAAAACTGAAGCTGAGCGCCAGATCCGGCTTTT
>JBCCCA010000038.1:0-20010 GCA_039033735.1 Pseudomonadota bacterium | reverse complement strand
TGAACGGGGTCGTGTCGACCTCGAGCGTCTGATCGCCTATCTCGAAGACGCGCCCGAGGGCACCGAGATCAGCTTCGTGGGCTTCACCGACAGCGTCGGCGCCTTTGAAGCGAACCGTCGCCTGTCCTTCGGCCGCGCCGACGCCGTGCTCGACGAAGTGCGCCGCGCCGCCGGTAACCGGCTCGATCACATCCAGATGGTGACCTCCGGCTTCGGCGAAGTGGCCCCCTCGGCCTGCAACGTCACCGACCGCGGCAAAGCCATCAACCGCCGCGTCGAGGTCTGGATCTCGAAAGACGCCGCCTAAAGAAAAGCGGCCCACCGCAAAAATAGGTGGGCCGCAGTCGTACAGCTCTGCTGCTGGGCCCGCGTTTGCAAAAGCGCGGGCCCAGACTTTTTCTGAGCTGCTCTATTTGTCCCAGTATTGCGCGATCAGTCCCAACAGGAAATCGCCGCCATATCCGGGATAGGCCGCTTTCATCGCAGCCGAAACGTCATCCGGTGTATCGCCTGCGTCCCAAGCGGCATCGAAGGTATTCAGATACGCGATGGCGGTATCAAGTTCGCCCCGGGTGGTGGGCAGACCGTGCCCGACCAGCAGCGTCTCGAAGGCGGCGTCGTCGCGCAGACCCTCAAGCGTAGCGATCCAGTTCTTGCGATCAACGCCAGGCGCAAAATGGACGCCGTTATAGACAAGGTCCTGAACAACGGCCACGCCCTGTTCGGGCAGCACCGCCACGATGGTCTTCGGCGCCTCCGCATTGTCATAGGCGCGGAATTCAACGGGAACGCCGCCGATTTCTGTCATTCCAAGGGGCAGGTCCGCACCGTTCAGAAGCGAGGTCGGCTCGGGGAAATCACCGCCGGTGGCCTCGGCGCGTATGCTTTCACGGATTTCGGGCAGCGTTTGGAATTCGATCCCATCCAGCGACGAGACTCCACCCCAATGATCCGGATGCTCATGGCTAACATAAGCAGTGTGGATCGGCTTTCCTGTTGCGGCAATCAGCGCGCCCACTTCAACGGCAGTCGGCGGCAACATCGTCGCATCGACAAGAAGAAGTTGATCCCCAAGTTCAATGACATGCGAGGTCACGCTGACGGCTTGTGCAGGCGAGACATAGGTGTGGAACGTCACGCCGGCCTTGGCAAAGGAATGCGCGGTGCCGGGTGGTAGGTCGCCTTGGGCGAACGCGGGTGTCGGGTGGAAGCCGCCCCGGATCAAGGCGATTGCACCGGCGCTGAGGGCGACGCCCTTCAGCAGGTTACGACGGTTAAAAGAGTGTGTCATTTGGCTGTTCCTTTGATCAATCGAAAGACGGAAGGGGCATGCGGCGTGACCCCTGTGGGAAAAACTATTGACCGTCAGCGTTCCGCATAACTAGCTTAATGTAGAAAGAACTATTCGGCTGAGGCGAACAATGATTGACAAGCTCCGTGCCATGGCCATTTTCTCGACCGTCATTGAGCAAGGGACGTTTCGGGCGGCGGCGCGGCATCTGGGACTTGTTCCGTCGCGGGTTAGCGAGACTGTTTCTGCCCTTGAAAGGGACCTTGGCGTCACCCTGCTGTATCGTTCGACACGGCAACTTTCGCTGACCCATGAAGGGCGCGTCCTGCACGAGACAGCGCAAGCCATGCTCAACACGGTCGAACGCGGATTGGACGCCATTCGCCCCTGGTCGCAGGACCCACACGGCACGTTACGGGTCACCGCCCCTGCTTTCATCACCCATACGGACCTAATTGATACTTTCTCCGACTTTGCGCGGGCCTATCCAAAGGTAGAGCTGCAGTTCGACTTCTCGGATTCTCCTCGCGATCTGATCCGTGATGGCTTTGACGTGGGCATCCGCGCGGGTTGGCTTGAGAACAGTGACCTTATGACCCGCAACATAGGCACGGCCGAACGTATCCTGGTGGCGCGGGCGGACTATGTCGAAGAGATGGGCAAGCCAACGCACCCGAGTGATCTTGAAGCTTGGAGTTGGGTGCGCTTTTCGATCCGGCCGGACCAAACGGAATTGATTGGTCCGGACGGCAAAGTGGTCGCCGTGCGCGGCACCTCGAACGTGACGGTGAATTCGGCCTCTGCGCTCTATGAGTTCGCCGCGCGAGGTTTGGGCGTCGCTGGCATTCCAGCAACCCTTGCCAGCCGCAGTTTCACACAGAGCGACCTTGTGCATGTCCTGCCGGACTGGCGACTGCGCACCTTGGGGTTTCACGCGGTCTGGCCTGATCAATCGCGGCGCGAGACGTTGACGCTGTTGTTCGTCCGATTTCTGGCCGAGGCACGGACCGGCGAAGTCAGGTCGCGACAGCGAACAGCCACGTCAGGCTGATGACTGCCACCGAAGCACCGCCGACCATGTGCAAGCCAGCCGACAGGCGGCGCAGATCGCTGGCTGCTCCGACGCGCAAGGCGCTGGCACGCCGGGCGGCCACACCGGACCAGGCGACCAATAGGTTGAAAGCCGCCGTCCCAAGGCCCATCGTCAGCACAGCCAGACATCCGACCCAGAAAACATCGAACCTGAGCGCGATGGCCAGCAAGAACAACGCGCCTGTGCAGGGCCGCAGCGCAATGCTGCCAATAAGAAGGACGGCATCCCGGGGTGTTGTCAGCGACACAGTATCTTCGACTGTCGGTCCATGTTCATGGCCGCAACAGGCGGTTGACGGGCGGCGCCAAAGCTGTACGCCCCGGTAAACAAGATAAAGCCCGACGGCACAGATGGCGCCATAGCTGACCGGCGCCAACCAGGTGTCCGCGACAACCCCAAGCCGGCGGGTCCCGACACCGACAGCCACGGCAAAGGCACCGACCAAGGCAATGGCCGACAGCGATTGCGCAAGACTTGCAAGGACGGTCAGAATGCTCATCCGTCGAATGGTCGCGCCAGAGGCAAACGCAGCGCCGCCCAAAAGAACCTTGCCATGGCCCGGACCCAACGCATGCACAAAGCCGTATGCCGCCGTGGCCGAGCACAGCGCCCAGATGGCGGCGGGCTCGCCGGCCTGTACGGCGCGAAGGGCGCGCGCCGTCGCCTCCTGAAAATCGCGCTGCGCCGACAGGCCCCACGCAAACATATCCTGCCAGGGCACAAACGCCCAAAGCAGCACAGCGCCAAGACCCACGAAAAACGGGGGCAACAGGCTGGCTAAGCGCATGTCAACACGATCTGATCCGCAAAAAGGCGACCCACATCAGCCTGCTCGGGCGTTTCTTCCCGCGACAGCAGGGCAAGCTTCGTCTGCAGTTCGGCGGTCGCATTCCCTGCCACAAACGGAATCACCGACGCCTCGCAATCGTCCAAAGCCATGTCTTCAAGGCCGACCACAGAATAGGCGTAGTAGTAGTTCGGGTCATAGAGCCGCAGCACGACCGTATCGTCGACCGATTGCGGCGCAGCCAAGGGCAGTTCGAACGATACCGTGATCCGGTCCTCCGCCATAAAGGCTGCGCCGTCCCGCGGGCGGCCAAGCGGCACGTCTACGCCAGACATCGCAAGATAAGTGTCGCCCTTGTAATCTTCGGCCCATTCGGTCTCGCCCGCCACGATCGCGGCACGATCGGCATCATCCAGCAACCCGTCGCCATCTTTATCCAGATCGAGGATGTCAAACAGCGTCAGGGTCGTGAACGCGTCATAAGTCCAGGTGATGCGCAGTCCGGTCAATTCTCCCTCCGACATCACGAACCCAGCCTTTGCATCGACAAACACATGGGGATGTGCAGCCGCTGGCCCCGCCACTGCGGAGCAAGCGACCAAAGTGTAAAGGCAATCGCGAACCGTCATGCCATTTACGTGTCACGGGTTAGAGGCAGTCTGCAAGCCCCCCGGCAAGATCTCGCAACAGCGCGGCGTACAAATCGACGCCTGGCTCAAGCGATGATCCCAACGGATCAAGCACAACGGTCTTTGCGTCTGTTCCGTCCAGAACTGTTGCGACAAGGCCTGGGTTGTATTGCGGCTCGGATGCGACGCACGCGATTCCTTCTGCCCGCACCCGCTCCTGGATCTCGGCGATCCGACCCGGGCTTGGATCCGTTGCATCACCAAGGGTAATGGCACCCGAGGTCGGAATATCGAAAGCCGTTTCAAAATACTGATAGGCATCATGGAAGACGATGAAGTTTGTCCCGCGGACCGGCTCCAGCGTGGCGGACAGCTCGGCCTTCAAAGCTTCCATCTCCTCGCGAGCGGCAGCTGCATTTTCGAAATACACGCCGGCATTGTCGGGGTCGGCCGCCGAAAGCTGCGCGGCAATGACGTTCAACCAAGTGCTGGCATTGTCCGGCGACAGCCACGCATGGGGGTCATGCGCGCCGTGGTCATGGCCTGCGTGATCGTCGTGGCCGTGATCATCGTGATCGCCGTGTCCCTCTTCTGCATGCTCGTCATGATCATGATCATCCTCCGCTTTCTCAGCATGTGCCTCATGGTCGTGATCGTCGTGATCCTCGTCTGCGTGTTCCTCATGCCCGTGGTCGTCGTGGTCGCCGTCGGCATGATCTTCGTGCCCGTGGTCATCATGATCTCCGTGGTCATGTTCTTCGAACAACAAACCTTCCCGGAACTCAAGCAGCTCGACACCGTCCGCCTCAAGCACGGCAGTCACCGCCGCATCTTCCGCCAAGGTCTCAACCGCATCTTCCAGCCAAGGGGTCAGGTCTTCGCCAATCCAGAAGACCACATCCGCATTTTCCAAAGCTGCCGCTTCGGAGGGACGAAGGTTGTATTCGTGCGGCGAGGCCCCCGGCGGAATGACAAGCTCAGGCGTGCCCACCCCGTCCATCACACGGGCCACGAGCGAATGCAGCGGCGCAATATCAACGGCCACATTTGGCGCGTCAGCCATGACACCGGAACCGGCAAAAAGGGCGATTGCAGTCGACGAGAGCAGCTTTCTGGACATAAGTTCCCACATGTGATTTTATAACATTTCGAGATCGCTACACGATATGGTATAACATGACAAGCCTAAAGCCGACGACCGAAAGTGACGATGCATCCTCGGTCGGCTTCACAGCACATGACCACGCGGCCTGCGTTGGTAGTGCGCTTGCTGCGGCCGAAGACCGATGCGCGCAGGAAGGGCTGCGGTTCACGCCTGTGCGACGCAAGGTGCTTGAACTTCTGTTGCGCGAACATCGCGCGATTGGCGCGTACGCCTTGCTTGATTTGCTGCGCGAGGCCGGGTTTTCGTCGCAGCCGCCCGTTGCCTATCGTGCATTGGATTTCCTGTCAGAACACGGTTTTGCCCACAAGATCGAGCGGTTGAACGCCTTTGTCGCCTGTGCCCATCCAGGTGCCAGCCACACACCCGCCTTCATGATCTGCCGGAAATGCGATGCCGTCGCCGAAGCCCGCTCAACCCCGGCAAAAGGCACACTTGGCGCTGCGGCGCGTGCAGCCGGCTTCCAGATTGAACGCACCGTGGTCGAAGCGGAAGGTGTGTGCCCCGCTTGCGCAGAGGTTCCCTGATGAGCCTGGTGTCGATCCAAGGTCTCACCGTCCAATACGGCGCGCGGACCGTGCTGGCGAACGTTGATCTGGCGATCGACGCCGGTGAAATCGTCACCGTTGTGGGGCCGAACGGATCCGGAAAAACAAGCCTGTTCAAAGCGATCCTTGGCGCAATCCCAACAGCTTCGGGCCAGATAGAACGGGCGCCAGGGTTGCGGATCGGATATGTGCCGCAACGCCTGCACATCGACCCAACGCTTCCGATGACGGTGGACCGGTTCATGCGACTGACCGGGAAAATCAGCCGGTCGGCCTGCAAGTCCGCACTTGAGGCCGCCGGCGCACCAAACCTTGTGACGCGACAGATGTCAGCCTTGTCCGGCGGCCAGTTTCAGCGGGTGCTTCTGGCACGCGCACTCAGTGAAGAGCCTGATATCCTGCTGCTGGACGAGGCGACCCAGGGTTTGGACCAGCCGGGATCTGCCGCGTTCTATCAACAGATCGAAACGGTTCGGAATGAAACAGGCTGCGCGATCCTGATGATCAGCCACGAATTGCACGTGGTGATGAGTGCGTCCGACCGGGTTGTCTGCTTGAACGGGCATGTCTGCTGCTCCGGGACGCCTGCTGTAGTCGCATCGGCACCGGAATATCGCGCCTTGTTCGGAACCGGCACCGGCGGCGCGCTGGCGCTGTACCGGCATGATCATGACCATGACCACACGCACGACCACAGTCATGAGGCGGCCGAGTAGTGTTCGATGATTTCATGACGCGGGCGACCTTGGCGGGGGTCGGGGTCGGTCTGGCAGCAGCGCCGCTAGGCTGCTTTGTCGTCTGGCGACGCATGGCGTATTTCGGCGATGCGACGGCGCATGCCGCTGTGTTGGGTGTAGCGTTGTCGCTGGCCTATGATACCTCTATTTTTTTGGGCACGATTGTTGTTGCCCTTGTCATGGCGTCATGCGTCACGCTTCTGTCCGGGCGCGGCTATGCGATGGACACGTTGTTGGGTGTCCTTGCCCATGCATCGCTTGCAGCGGGCCTGGTCGCGGTGTCCTTCCTGTCTGGCGTGCGCATCGACCTGATGGCCTATCTGTTTGGCGATATCCTTGCCGTCTCGCGACTTGACCTTGCGGTGATCTGGGGGGGTGCCGTTCTGGTTGTGGCGCTGATCGCGTGGCGATGGTCGGCGCTTTTGACCGCCACATTGAATGAAGAACTGGCCTATGCCAGCGGGCTGAACCCGCGCCGGGAACAATTAATCCTGACGCTGGCCCTCGCCATCACCGTGGCCGTCGCCATTAAGGTGGTGGGGGTCTTGCTGATTGTGGCCATGCTGATCATTCCCGCCGCCGCCGCACGCGGATTGTCACGCACGCCTGAAGCGATGGCGGTTATCGCGGCGGCGATTGGCGCGTTTTCTGCCATTGCGGGTCTGCGAGGGGCGTATATTTTTGACACCCCCGCCGGCCCCTCAATCGTATGTGTGGCAGCCCTTTGCTTTGCAATTTTCGGGACCTTTGGCGCGCGACGCGGGCAACAAAACTGACGGCGGGTCCGCGTGACAGATTGACGGAAATCGACGCACCGATGCATGGGCGAGTGACGTCAAACGCGCTCTTTTCCTAGCTGATAACCGACAAAGCATCCTTGTCCGAAAGCGATCAGCAAACCGGCGCGCTGGTCTCAGAACTGAGATAGTTGGCTGTCGATCCGATGAAACGCCTCATTTCATGCTGGCCGGGTGACCATAGCCCCGAATAGCTGCCTAGATTTTGATCATTTGCGCGAAACTGCCGCAGTCTCCCACACGCTCTTGGTGACAGCGGCGTCTTACGCATTTTTATTCGTACTTAGCAGGGCACTTCCGGAACCGCCTCTTCCTCCTCCCTGAGGGTCTGGTCCGAGGAGCGCCGCCAGCGAGACCAAGGTCGCTCTGGTGCACGGCGGGACAACTTTTCCCGGAGAGGACTGCGACTTGGGGACAGCCGGTCTCTCACGTTCCGCCACGGCACCCCCCTTATTCCAAGCTTCATTCATCCGCGTGTGCGGGCATACCGTAAGTTTTGAAGGCTTCAAGGGCCTCGGACACGTCGATGTCCGGAAGGATGACCGGTGTGCCACTGGCCAAAGCAAGCGTGTAAACACGCGCCAATGTTTCGAGTTCCTGCATCCGCCAAAGCGCGCGTTCCAACGTTTCGCCCGCCGTGACCGCCCCGTGATTGGCCAGCAGACAGCCCATCCGGCTTTGCATCGCGCGCGCCGTGTCACGGGCCAGGTTTGCACTGCCGAAAAGCGCGTAATCAACGAGGGGGACGTCGTTCCCCCCAAACGCTGCAACCATGTAATGGCACGCCGGGATAACACGGCGCTGGACAGCAAGCGCGGTGGCATAAGGTGGATGCGCATGGACGATCGCGACCATGTCGGTGCGTGCGGCCAGCACAGATTGATGAAAGCGCCATTCCGATGTGGGTTTCAATCCGCGGCTTGCCTTCGGCTCGGCCGCATGGGGCACAAGTTGCAACATGTCAGGGGCAAGAACGTCATAGGGCACACCCGATGGGGTCACCAAAAGCCCGGCTTCGACCCGGACCGAAATATTGCCGGCTGTTCCCTCGACCAAACCTTTTGCGGCCATCCAATGACAGGCTTCCATCACGGCGTGCCGGGTTGCTTCGGTATCCGGCAGGAACAGCGACGGCGTCGTCATTCCGCCGCCACTGCAAATTCGGGGAATAGCGCCGCCAACCCCGCTTCGCTTGCCTTGCAAACCCCGCGTTCTGTGATCAGGCCAGTCACCAGTCGGTTCGGCGTGACATCAAAGGCCGGATTCGCGCCCGGTGTGCCCTTGGGCGTGACTTGCACGACGTTAAGGTCGCCGCCGCTGCTGGTGCCCTGGACATTTGTGACTTCGCGTGCCGCGCGTTCCTCGATCGGGATCTCAGCCACGCCATCGGTCGCACGCCAATCGATCGTGGGCGACGGCAACGCAACATAGAAGGGCACGCCGTTATCATGCGCTGCAAGTGCCTTCAGATAGGTTCCGATCTTGTTACACACATCTCCGCGACGCGTCGTGCGATCCGTGCCGGTGATGACCAGATCGACAAGCCCGTGCTGCATCAGGTGCCCGCCCGCATTGTCGGTGATATAGCTGTGCGGCACACCGTGGCTGCCAAGTTCCCAAGCTGTCAAAGCCCCCTGGTTGCGGGGCCGCGTTTCATCGACCCATACATGCAGCGGGAGACCTGCGTCATGGGCCTGATACATCGGGCTTGTCGCTGTTCCCCAGTCCACCGTAGCGATCCACCCTGCATTACAATGGGTCAGTAGCCGAACAGGCTCGCCCACAGGTTTCCGGGCCGCGATGTCGCGGATCAATGCAAGACCATGCACACCTATCTGACGGTTGATCTCGACATCCTCGTCGGCAATCTCGTGGGCCAGCGCCAATGCGGCGTTGGCGCGTTCGTCTTCCGGTACAACGGCAAGGGCCCCCCGACATCGGTCCAGCGCCCAGCGCAGATTCACTGCCGTCGGCCGTGTAGCATGCAATGTATCATAGGCCAGGTTCAGATTGCCGTCACTTGGATCGTCGGCCATGGCCCGGGCCATGCCATAGGCGGCGGTTGCGCCGATCAAAGGCGCCCCGCGCACCCGCATTTCCGAGATTGCAGCCGCAAACGCTTCGATGGTCCGCACGGGCTGCGTTACGAATTCATAGGGCAAGGCGCGCTGGTCAATAATTTCCAGAACAGATGCTTCGGCATTCCACCAAAGCGACCGATAATGCGTTCCATTCACTTTCATGCGCCACGCTCTTCTTTGCTGTCCCGAAAGGTCAGGGCATCAACAGTTCTCGGGTTTAACAAACGTTGAAGCATGCGTTCGGTCAAGCACCGCGTCCGCCGCTAACCAGTTTCGCCTTCCGTTGTGGACTGCTACCGATAGAAGCATGAGATGTGCAAAGACCTCGACGGAAACACTTTCTTCCCTTGTGGATCGTCTGGCGGCGATCCCCTTTCCCAGCGTGGACGTGGCGCAGCCTGCCGCGCTTTTAGGCCGTTGTCCCGTCGCAGGTGAAACGCCCTTGCACGACGCAAGGGCGTTAGCCGCGCGCGCGGGTGTTGCAACGGTGCACTTGAAAGATGAACGGAACCGCATGGGGCTTGGCAGCTTCAAGGCATTGGGTGCCGCCTATGTCATCGCCTGCGACGCCCAAGAAGGACGCGCTGCGGTTCAAACTTATGTCACCGCAAGTGCGGGAAACCACGGACTTTCTGTTGCGGCCGGTGCACAGGCCTTTGGAGCGCAGGCTGTCATCTATCTGGCGGAAACCGTGCCCGAAAGCTTTGCGGACCGGTTGCGATCCTTCGGGGCGCAGGTTCGTTTTGAAGGTGCGGTCTACGAGGACAGCATGGCGGCGGCAAACGCTGCGGCCACCAAGGGCTGGGCCCTTTTGTCCGACAGTTCGTGGGAAGGCTATGTCGATGCACCACACCGCCTGATGGAAGGGTATCTGGTCTTGATGGCGGAAGCCGTGCGGCAGATACCGACCCCGCCCACGCACATCTTTCTGCAGGCCGGCGTTGGCGGTTTGGCGGCGGCCGCGGCGGCCTATGCACGCACGGCTTGGGGACGTGGGCCCCGAATTATTATTGTCGAACCCGAATTTGCCCGGCCAATCTTTGCCTCTGCCGAAGCAGGCCAGGTGCAGGCCGCTGACGGGCCAAGTTCCGCAATGGGTCGTTTGGATTGCAAGGAGGCGTCGTTGATCGCATTGCGCGGCCTTGCCCGGGACGCCGATGACTTCATCACCATAACCGAGGATGAAGGCGCAGCGGGCGCCGAGGTGGTGCGGACGTTTGGCTTCCCCTCGACACCGTCAGGGGCCGCCGGTGTGTCTGGATTGCTTTCAGCCCAACGCCAATTGGGTCTTTCGGAACAGGCACGCGTCCTGGCCATTCTCAGCGAAGGACCGGAGGATGCGGGGTGAGCACACGGGGGTTCCCAAAATCCGAGTTTGAAGACCGGGTCGCTCGTGCCCAAACAAAGATGGTCGCTTCAGGCCTGCAGGCTCTTCTTTTGACGACCGAACCCGAGATCCGGTATTTCACCGGTTTTCTGACACGGTTTTGGGAAAGCCCAACGCGACCCTGGTTTGTTGTTTTGCCATCGGACCGCATGCCAATCGCCGTGATCCCTTCGATCGGCGCCCATCTAATGGCGCAGACCTGGATCACCGATATCAGGACCTGGGTTGCGCCAGATTACTCCGACGATGGGATCGGGCTTCTGTCCGACACCTTGCGCGAGGTGACGGAGGAGGATGGCTGGATTGGGCTTGCTGGTCACACAGAAAGCCGTGTGGGGATGCCCTTGGCCGATTTCGAGCGGTTGCGCACAGCGCTTGGCACCCGAGCTCTTGTCAGTGATCAGGCTATCACACAAGGCCTGCGTCTGATCAAATCCCCGCGGGAGATCGACAAAATTCAGCATGCGATCCAAGTCGCAGAGCGGGCCTTTGACCGGGTCCCCGAAATCGCGAGCGTTGGGGTCCCGCTGTCGCAGGTGTTCCGCGATTTCCAGCGCCTTGGCCTTGAAGAGGGGGCCGATTGGTTACCGTATCTTGCCGGTGCCGCCGGGATCAACGGGTACGGCGATGTGATTTCGCCTGCAAGCGATGCGCCGCTTTCCCGGGGGGACGTTCTGATGCTGGACACGGGTCTTGTCTGGGATGGGTACTTTTGTGACTTTGACCGAAATTTTGCTTTGGGCGAACCGTCCGATGTCGTCCGGTCGGCGCATGCCCGCCTGTTGGGTGCGGTCCACGCCGCCTTCGAGGCGGCGAAACCTGGTGTCCTGATATCGGACCTGTTTCACGCTATGACGGCGGTGGTTGGCGACAAGGGCGCCGTCGGACGCTTGGGCCACGGGCTTGGGATGCAATTGACGGAATGGCCTTCGATCATCGCGAACGATCACACCCCGCTTGCCCCCGGCATGGTCCTGACGCTTGAACCTGCGATCGAGACGGAACCCGGCAAGCTACTCGTCCACGAAGAAAATATTGTGATCCGCGAGGAAGGTCCTGCGTTTCTGACGACCCCTGCCCCAGCTCAGATACTGGTCCTATGACGCAGTTCGGGTTGATCGTATTGCAGGCGGACGAAACGCTAGAGGACGATATGCGCCGACTGATGCCCAGGGATGTCTCATGCCTTGTGTCCCGCGTCCCCTCGGCGACATCTGTCTCCTCCGACAACCTTCGACGCATGGAAGATCATTTGACCGCCGCCGCCGCGCTGTTGCCCCGTGGCGCACAGTTTCAAGGCGTTGCCTATGGCTGCACTTCGGGCACGGCCGAGATTGGCGCGGACCGGATCGCCGAACGGGTTCGCGCGGGCGTCCAGACACCGCATGTCACCGAACCAGTCAGCGCGCTGCTTGCCGCCTGCCGTCATCTGGGCGCGACCCGGATCGGCCTGGTCAGCCCTTATGTTGCTTCGGTGTCAGAAACACTGCGCGATGTGCTGGCGGCCAATGGGGTGGCGGTCGTCTCGAGCTTCAGCTTCGATGAACCCGTAGAAGCGGCCGTTGTTCGGATCCCACCTGAAGCGATTGAGGCGGCGGTGGTCGATGTGGCGGCTGCACCCGAATGCGAGGCCGTCTTCTTGTCCTGCACCAACCTTAAAACGCTGGGCGTGATCGAGACAATCGAAGCCAAGATCGGGCGCCCCGTCATCGCCAGCAATCAGGTGTTGGCGTGGCATCTTTGCGCGCTTGCCGGTGTTTTTGCACGGGATGATGCCCCGGGGCGGTTGTTCGGCCGGGCGCCGCAGGGCTGATCAGAACTCGCGCCCGGCCCGATAAGCACCCCAGCGAAGGCGCAAATTGGCGCCCATTTGGGCCAGTGGTTCGGGTGGAAGCGACGTTGCGCGCGCGCCCTGCATCCGCGTCAGCGCGGGCGACTTCTGCCCGGTCGCAAGGTCAGCAGCCAGCATGCCGGCCAGCGTGCCGCGCGTTGTGCCCAATCCGTTTTGGCAACAGGCGGTGAACAGCCCGTCTTCCACTTCGTCAACCAATTGCACGCCATTCAGCGACAAGCACAACCGCCCGCCCCAACGGTATTCCATCGCGACGTCTTTCAGCATCGGGAAGCGCGCGGCAAAGGCACGGTCGTGATCCCGACCAACGCGTACGATACGCGGATCGCTGACCTCAAGCGACGGATCAAAGGTGAAGCGGTTCCGCACAAGGATCCGGTCTCCCCCCGATCCACTTATGCGCCGCACCGTCGTGCCTTGCGGGTCCGCGGGCAGCACGCCCCAGTTCGGCTGTCCCCCAAGTCGCGCGACCTCGGACGGGTTCAGCGCGCGTGTCATCGAGGCATAGGTGAAGACATGCATCAGCTGGCGTTTCGCGAATCCGAAGCTGTTCAGGTGGCCATTAACCGCAAGGATGACGCGCGGCGCGGTGATGGTGCCTTTTGGCGTCGTGGCCTGCCAGTCGCCCTTTCGGTCAAGCTTAATAACGGGGCTGTTTTCATGTAAGAACACCCGGTTCGACCGCAGACCCGCCGCCACACCCCGGATGAACATCGCCGGTTGAATGGTGGCGGCCCCGGGGGTGAATAGCCCGCTGCTGTAATACTCAAGCCCCGTTAGTTCGCGCATGGCGGCGGCATCCATCACCTCGTAAGGTTCATCCAGCGCCGTCAAGTGCTTTGCATACTTTTCGTTCTGTTTCAGACCTTTGCGGGTGGCGGCCGCGTTGACTTTACCCGTGCGCCGAAAAGCTTCGTCTGGAAGACCGAAGGCCTGCACCATCTCGCCTGCAAAGGCGATTGCCATGCGATTGTCTTCGATTTGCGCGCGGTCATGATCCAACACACTGCTGTAGCTGTCAGACGTCAGATCATGCGGCAAATCGATCATGAAGCCCGAGTTTCGGCCAGCCGGCCCTTCCGCCACGCGCGTTGCATCAAGCAGCGTGATACGGTCACCCGGGCAGGTCTGAGACAGGCGGCGCGCCGCAGCCAGCCCGGCGAACCCGGCCCCGATGATCAGCCAATCGGTGGTCACATGTCCTTCCAGCGGGGTTGGCGGCGCAGCGTCCGGCAGCAGCCTGCTCCACGCGGCAGGACCGGGGTCTCGAGGAAGGCGCGTGACCTCCATCAGTGTTCCTGGTTCAGCGCATCGACCGCTGGAATTTCCTGCTCGCGGCGTGCGATATAGGCGCAAAGCGCTTCGTCCACGGCAGGATCAAGATAGGGCTGTTCATAATCTGCAAGCATCCGCTTGGCTTCGGCCAAGGCGCGTTCGGTGGTGTGGACTGCGCCTTCAGCCTGCCATTGCTCGATTGAAGAATTATCAAAGAGTTCAGGCATGTAGAACGCGCGCTGAAAGTTCTCAAGTGTGTGCGGATGGCCCAGATAATGCCCGCCGGGTCCAATGTCCCCGACCGCAGCAAGGGCTTCTTCGAAATCATCCCAGCGCACCCCCTCAGCCATGCGATAGGCCATGGCGCATTGTTCGGCATCAACCAGGAATTTGGCGATAGAACAATGCATCCCCGCCTCGTTCCAACCAGCCGAATGCCAGATGTAATTCGCACCGGCCATGATCACGGCCTGAAGTGTTGTCGCGCTTTCATACCCCGCCTGCGCATCAAGGGTCTTTGCCCCGCCCAACGTGTTCGAGGTACGCCATGGGACCCCGTAATAGCGCGCCATCTGCCCGATCATGAAGTTCATCAGGCTGATCTCGGGCGTGCCAGCCATTGGAGCGCCGGACTTCATCGAGACGGTCGACAGGTAGTGGCCGTAAATCGCAGGGCACCCCTTGCGGATGACCTGCGTATAAGCCAGAGCCGACAGCGCCTCGGCATTCAATTGCGCGACCGTCGGAGCAACCGAGGCCGGTGTATTGGCCCCCCCAAGAACGAAGGGCGAGCACAGAACGGGCTGGTTCTTGCGGCAGAACGCGCGCATTGCCCCCAACATCGTTTCGTCCCAGACAAGCGGCGAATTCCCGTTACAATTGCCCGTCACAACGGCATGGGTTTCAAGGAATTCTTCCCCGAACAGCACACCACACATTGCGACTACATCTTCCGCATTCTTCGGGCTGGTTGTCATGCCCATGAACGTCTTGTCCGAATGTTTGATCGACGAATAGGTGATCCGCAGATGCCGGTGGCTGATCGGATGGTCCATCGGCTCGACAATGTGATGGGCGCTGGAATGCATCGCGGGCAGCATGTGCGACAGCTTGTGGAAATCGGCCAGATCCTCAAGCGTCGGCGCCCGGCGAACATCGTCCAGATCGCGCAGATAAGGGGCCCCCGTCATTGGCACAAAGATCGAATGATCGTTTCCGAATGGCAGGTTATGGGCCGGGTTGCGTGCGTGGTAGGTAAAGCTTTCGGGGATCGTCGCGATCAGTTCCCGAATATGATCGCGATCAAAATAAACGCGTTCCCCATCGACGCGGGCGCCCGCTTTTTTCCAATCCGCCAGCGCGACCGGGTCGCGGAACACCACGCCCACGGTTTCCAGAATATGCATCGAGGCCGCGTCAATCCGTTCGATCTGCGCCTCGTCCATCGGTTCGGTCGCGGGCAAACGGCGCTTGAGCGCGGGCAGCATGGTGATGTCGCGGGTCTGGCGATGTGCCTTGCGTGCACCCCGTCCCCGGCGGGCCTTTCCGACAGCTTCAACCGTCATCTCGCACTCCTCATGCGTTTGCGCCGTTCAGCGCGATGAGCTGGTCCAGCAGAAACGGCACATGAACCACCGGTTCTTGCTTGGGCATCCAGTCGTCGGCGTCGCGCTTCTGGGCGGCGTTGACGCCTTCGCAAATAGCAAAAGCTGACCTCGCGACGGACAGACGGTCAGCCGCACTCATCCGACATTGTCCCCGTCCCTTGGGTCACTCAGATCAACCCAGATGGTCTTGAGTTCAGTGTATTGGTCATGGGCATGAACACCGTTGTCACGGCCCCCAAAACCAGATTGCTTCAGACCACCAAACGGGGTCGCGGCATCACCTTCGCCGTAGCAATTTACAGTGACCGTCCCCGCCCGAAGGTCTCTCGCGATGCGATGCGCGGTGCGGATGTTTGACGTGAACACACTGGCTGTCAGACCATATTCGGTCGCGTTCGCAAGGGCGACTGCCTCGTCCACGGACGCGACCTCAAGGACACTCAGGACCGGGCCGAACACCTCATCACGGGCCAGCGCGTCATCCAGCGATACATCGTACAGCTTGGGCGACAGGAACGCATCGTCAGGTTTGTCTTCGTCCGGCAAATATCTGGAAACCTTTGATAAATGCGCTTCGCTGATGATCGCGCCAATGTGGTTGGCCGGATCAAGCGGATCGCCGGTTTTCCAGTCCCGCAGCCGCGCTTCGATCCGTTCCATAAGTGGCGCCTTGATGGCTTTTTGCACGATTAGCCGCGATGCGGCCGAGCAATTCTGACCAGCATTCCAGAACGCGGCATTGACCACGTGTTCCGCCACATTATCAAGGTTTTCGGCATCTTCCAGCACGATCGCAGGGTTCTTTCCGCCGCATTCCAAGACGACCTTCTTCAGGTTGCTTTCCGCCGAATACGACAAGAACCGCCGACCTGTTTCGGTCGAGCCCGTGAAGCTCACCATATCGACGCCCATATGCCGCCCCAACGGTTCCCCGACATTGGGGCCATCACCCGGCAGCACCTGCAGAACGCCGCGAGGGACGCCCGCTTCATGTGCCAGTTCAGCGATGCGGAGGGCGGTCATGGATGTCTCCTCCGCCGGTTTGACGATCACCGAGCAGCCCGCCGCAAGGGCCGGGCCGACTTTCCAGGCCAGCATCAAAAGCGGGAAGTTCCACGGCAGTACGGCGGCCACGACGCCCACCGGCTCACGAACTATCATCGAGACTGCGTCGTCCCCTGCCGGGCCTATCTGATCATACAGTTTGTCGACCGCTTCCGCGTGCCATTTGATCGTGTGGATTGCCTCGGGCAAGTCGATGGTCTCGCAGTCGCGGATGGGTTTGCCAGCTTCCAGACTTTCCAAGACAGCCAGATCGCGACGGTTGCGGGTCATCAGCTTGCACAGTCGGATCAGCACGTCCTTGCGACCCGACGGGTGCATCTTTGCCCAGTGTCCTTGATCAAAAGCCTCGCGGGCGCGTGTCACAGCAAGATCGACATCATCAGCGCTGGCGGTGCGGATCGTCGCCAGCACCTGACCTGTCGCCGGGTTCAGTGTTGCCATATCGGCGCCGGTGCCCGGACGAAATTTCCCGTCGATGAACGGCGCGGCGGGCAGATCAAGTTCACGGGCAATGGCGGCGTATTCGTCACGCGTCAGAAGGTCGGTCATGCATGCGCTCCTTCAATCGCGGCAAGCGTTGTCGTCATGGTCCTGATCACCTCGTCCAGTTTGCGCTTGTCGTCTTTGTTCAGCGGTTGCAGCGGCTTGCGCGGTGGCCCCGCATCAATTCCGCGCATCGTCAACCCATGCTTGATGCATTGGATGAACTTGCCGCCTTGCTCGAGGACCCGCATCAGGGGCAGCATTGCCGACATGATCGCCCGACCTTTCGCGAAATCGCCCTCAAGCGCGCATGCCTTATAAAGTGCGACATGCGCTTCGGGTGCAAAATTCGACCCAGCGCAGACCCAGCTGCGGGCGCCCCAGGCAAAGAATTCCAGCGCCTGATCGTCCATCCCGCAGGACAGCGCGATATGCGGATAGTCACGTGCCAGCATGTGAAGCCGGTTAGGATCGCCCGAGCTTTCCTTGATAGCGCAGAAATTCGGCGACCGCCCCAACCGGTCAAGACAGTCTTCATCCATGTTCACACTCATCCGGCCAGGATAGTTGTACAGCATGATCGGCAGGTTTGCTGCGCGGTCGATCGCCAAGGCATGCAGCGCAATCTCGCGCCCAGTCGGATAGGCATAGGGCGGCGTAGCAACCAGCAAAGCATCCGCACCGGCCTTAACGGCAGCCTTGGCAAAGAACACGCTGTCTTCCGTCCGAATGGCCCCGGTGCCCACAATCATCGGGACCCGGCCCGCAATCAGCGCCTTTGCGCGGGCCATCATGTCGACGCGTTCTTCCGTCGATTGCGCATAATACTCACCGGTGGTCCCCGCCACAATCAGACCGTGCACGCCTGCGGCAATCAGATATTCGACCGTTTCTGCCAAAGCCGCTTCGTTCAGCGAAAAGTCGGCGTGATAGGGCGTGACGATCGGAGTATAGATGCCTTCAAAGCGCATAGGCGGCATCCTTTGTATCCAACGGGAGGGGATCGGGGCGGACAAAACGCTCAATCCGGTCGCGGGACAAATCCCAATGCTCCAAGGTTAAAGCAACGGCACGCTCCGCGTTATGCGCCTCAAAGGCTGAGATCATCTCCTCATGTTGGGCCAAGGCTTGATCAATCAACCCCTGATCCTGCGGGGCGCGGGGTTGGTAAAAGGTCCGACCAAGCCGCGTGTGGTCGATCAAAAGCCGGTCAAGACAGGCTGAAAGGTAAGGGTTGTTGGCCATCGCGCCGATGCCTGCATGAAAGGCGTGATTGGCCAACGCGGCTTCGGTTGCATTGGCGTCCCGGATCGCTTTGCGGAAGGTGTCTTGAACGGCCTTCAAGTTTACCAATTCGTGCGATGTCCGGTTCTCGGCCGCCAGTCGGGCGATGGCCGCATAAATCATCGGAGCTGTTTGAAAGAACGTGCGCAGCGCCGGGACATCCATGGAAGCGACCTTAGCCCCCCGATGCGACGTGAGCTGCACATACCCCTCGCCCGCAAGGCGCTGCAAAACCTCGCGCAGCGGGGTGCGCGACACCCCGTACTCGGCGGAAAGGGTCACTTCATCAAGGTCACTGCCCGGTTCAAGCACAAGTGTCAGGATGCGCCGTATCAAGTCGCTATACGCGGTTTCCTTGGCTTTTTGCGGCATCTGCGGCTCCTTCCGTTTTTTTTGTGCACAAAGTGTATACAAAAGACAATACCTTTCCGTTTGAAACGCGCGCTTTGCCGCTTAAGTGGCAGGGGGTGACTGATACCCTGAAAAACTCCCGACCAGTTGCTGTTCCTTCCGGACGCCTGACCCGCATGAGCCGGATGGGCGGCCTTGCAGCAGGCGTTGCCGGCAACATGGCGATGAATGGTTTGATCCAGCTTGGCAAAGGCACGCGGCCTCAGGCCCGCGACCTATTGCTGACACCCGGAAACGTCCGCAGGGTCGCCGACGAACTGGCCAAGATGCGCGGCGCCGCCATGAAAGTTGGTCAGCTGATGTCGATGGATGCCGGTGAATTGTTGCCTCCGGAACTGGCCGAGATCATGGCACGGCTGCGGGCCGAGGCTGATTTCATGCCGCCGAAGCAGCTGAAACAGGTCTTGAACGCCGAGCTGAACGAAGGATGGCTGAGCCATTTCACGCGGTTCGACGTGCGCCCTGTCGCAGCCGCCTCGATCGGGCAGGTCCACCGTGCGCGCCTGAAAGATGGGCGCGACGTGGCTATCAAGGTGCAGTATCCGGGGATCGCAAAGAGCATCGACAGCGACGTGGCCAATGTGGGGCGCCTGATCAAATTATCGGGACTGATACCGCCCGGGTTGGAGCTGGCCCCCTTTCTCGATGAAGCACGCGTGCAGCTGCATGACGAGGCCGACTATGTAAAAGAAGCTGCACATCTTGAAATGTTTCACACTCTTTTGTCGCAGGATGACCGCTTTGTTTTGCCTGGGCTTTTTTCGGAGTTGTCTTCGCCACGCGTGTTGGCCATGGAGTTCGTTGGTAGTGTTCCGATCGAGGCTGTCGAGGACATGTCTCAAGACATCCGGGACCGTGTGGCCCATCTACTGATCGAGTTGACACTCAAAGAGCTGTTTCAATTCAAGTGGATGCAAACCGACCCTAATTTTGCGAACTACCGCTATCAAGCCGATACACAACGGATCGTTCTTTTGGACTTTGGCGCGACACGTGCGGTCCCGCACAGCCTTGCCGCGCCTTATCGCACTTTGTTCCAGGCAGGGCTTGCCGACGCGCCGGACGAGGCGCTGATACCCCCCGCGCTTCAGCTTGGCTTGCTGTCAGAAAGCCTTGAGCCAAAGTATCGCGACACAATACTTTCCATGTTGCGACTGGTCTTTCACGACACGGTGCGCAACGAAGTCTTTGACTTCGCGGCCTCTGACATGTTGCGTCGCCTGCAAGCCATGGGCGAGGTGATGGCCGACGACCGCGTCGTCATACCGCCACCGCCCATGGACGTGCTTTACATCCAACGTAAATTCGCAGGCATGTTCCTTTTGGCCACGCGACTGAAAGCCCGCGTGGCCCTGCGCGCCATTCTAAGTGACGCGGTCGCGCAGCGTTAGGCTACCTTTGGTCCGGTTTCCACTAAGGGAACCTGCGCGCTTAGAACAAGCCCTCGATCTCGCCTCCGTCGTTAAGGTGGATCGTCTCGGCTGCTGGTCGACGCGGCAGTCCTGGCATCGTCATGATCTC
>JBCCCA010000037.1:0-20106 GCA_039033735.1 Pseudomonadota bacterium | reverse complement strand
CCTTGCGCGGGCCTGGTCTTTGGTCGAAGGCAGCGATGTGCATGTCAACGTGGTTACCTCCGACGCGCAGCAAGTGGCTTCGGAAGGGCTGTCCTGCCCCGAAAAATCGACTGTTTTAGGTCCTGTGCAGGTCATCCCGCGCGAATTCCCGGGTGTGAGCGTATCGCTGCTGGATATCCCAGCTGGACCGAATGCCCAGACATCCAAGTCCCTGACGCCCGTCCTTGAGGAGGTATTCGCCACCCCCGGCACTGCGATCGCCGCGGTCCGCGATGGCAGACGGTACCAGCAAGACTGGGTGCGTTACCCTTTGTCTGTCAAAGCCTTGGCCCCCATGTCCAAAGGCGCCGTTGTGCTGATTACAGGGGGCTTAGGCGGCATGGGCTTGGCTTTGGCCAAACGTATGGCCCAGCACTGTGCCGCCAGAATTGGCCTTGTGTCGCACCGCCAATTCCCCCCCCGCACCGCCTGGGACAAGACATTACGCGCACGGCCGCACAATGACCGTACTGCGCAGAGGATCAGGGACATCTTGGCAATCGAGAAAGCTGGGGGAGAGGTGCAGGTTCTAGAGGCAGATGTCTGCAATCCGACTGAGCTTAGCGCCGCGGTTGAAGCAATGCGGGCGGCATGGGGAAAGGTCCACGGCGTCATCCACGCCGCAGGCGCTATCGACGATGGTCCGATCCTTGCAAAGGATCCCTCCAGCGTCGACCGTGTTCTGTCGGCAAAGGTGCAAGGCACAGACGTCCTGTCACAGATTTTTCCGGACGGCGCGCTTGAGTGGATGGTGCTGTGTTCATCCGCTTCAACGGCAACCGCGCCTGCAGGACAGGTCGATTACGTCGCCGCGAACGCCTATTTGAACGCCGTGGCACAATCCCGGAAGGGCGGCAAAACAAGGGTGCTGGCCATTGACTGGGGCGTCTGGAGCGATGTCGGAATGGCCGCACAAGCCATGGCGGATCGGGTTCCACAAACAAAAGCAGACTATCAAAACGTGGTCGGCCCACTTCTGGACACGCACCACGTCGATGCAGGCGGTACGCATGTTTTCCTGGCTAGCTGGTCTGCAAAGAATCTCTGGGTTCTGGACGAGCATCGAACGCGCGCTGGCGACGCTTTGCTGCCTGGAACAGGTTACTTCGAATTGGCGGCCCAAGCGCTTGAAGCCCTTGGTTTTGAGGGACAGTTTCAGGTGCTCGACCTGACGTTCCTGAGCCCGGCCCACGCTGTCGACGGGGGGGAGACGACGATCCGGTTGTCCCTAACACCGACGGATCAAGGTTTTAAGATGTCAGTGGAAAGCGCTTTGGATGGTTGCTCGTTCACCACGACAGCGTCGGCCACGCTGCAAACGCTGCCGATGCTGTCACCTGCCTCGGTAAAGATCGCAAAGATTGCCACACGCATGACACGTGTGGTCAAAGCCCAACCCGGCGAAACGCTGCGCCTGCCCCAGGCGCCCCACCTTGCCTTCGGGGCCCGTTGGCAGGTCTTGACAGCCATGCGTTTTGGCGACGGTGAAGGGCTGGCCGATCTGTGCGTGCCCCAAGTCGACCAAGGCTATCATCTACACCCTGCCCTGTTGGACATAGCAACGGGATGGGCTGTCGAACTGATAGATGGCTACACACCGGATCAGTTCTGGGTGCCGGTTTCGTATGAGACAGCGCGCTTTTTTGGCCAACTGCCGCATCAGGTCAAAAGTTGGGTGCGCTATGACGCGCAGGGCAGCGGGTCCGACATCGCCCGCTTCGACGTAATGCTTATGGCGCCGGACGGCGTTGTTTGTGCGCAAATCAAGGGATTTACCTTGCATCGTTTGTCCAGAGATATCCGCTTTGCGGCAGCATCGAACCTACCTGCCAATTCCGCAATGCACCGCCAGCTGTCCCCTGCAGAACAGCGGCTGGTCCATAACGTTAGTCAGGGCATACAGCCCGAAGATGGGGCAACGGCCTTTCTCGCCACATTGGCGACGGACGTGTCACAAGTCTTGGTCTCATCGCTCGATCTCGACGGTCTGATCGCACAGGTCAAGGACGACACCGCACCCGCCGTCGGGTCAGTACAAACCTTTGAACGACCTGACCTGGCCGGCGACTATATCGAACCCGAAGGCGAGATCGAGCGTCGTTTGGCCGAGTTTTGGACCGAGTTGCTTGGGATCCAAAAGATCGGGGCCGAAGATGATTTCTTTGATCTTGGCGGCCATAGTTTGATCGCGGTGCGCCTTTTTGCACGGATTAAGTCTGCATTTGCGGTCGACTTCCCCATCTCGGTACTGTTCGAAGCACCAACATTGCGGACATGCGCGCAGTTGATTGAAGAGCATGGCGTCAACCCGCAAGGCACTGCGCCCCCGAGCATCCCGACGCAAGCAGCCGCGTCACGCTTTACCCACCTGGTTCCGATGCACCCCCGCGAAGGCGGTCAGAATACTCCGTTCTTCCTTGTGGCGGGCATGTTCGGAAATGTGCTGAACTTGCGCCATCTTGCGCAGAGTATCGGACAGGAGCGGCCGATTTACGGTGTTCAGGCAAAGGGCTTGCTCGGCGGTGATGCCCCCCATTGCGACTTAAGGCAGGCCGCCCGGGATTACATCGCCGAGATCCGACAGGTTCGACCCAAGGGGCCCTATTTGCTTGGGGGCTTCTCGGGCGGCGGTTTGACGGCCTATGAGATGGCGCATCAACTTCGACAGGATGACGACGAGGTTGCGGCGCTGATCCTGCTGGATACACCGCTTCCCCAGCGTATGCCTTTGACGCGCGCCGACAAAGTCGGCGTCCATTGGCTGCGTTTCAAGGAGTATCGGCATCGGTATCTCTGGCATTGGGTGAAGCGTCGCATTCAGTGGGAGGTGGACAGCCGAAAAGCGGTTGCGCCTGAGAATTCGCCGGTGGAGTTCCACAACACCGCGATCGAACAGGCTTTCCTTGAGGCTATCGGCGCTTATCAAGTTCTCCCTTGGTCTGGCCCGATCACCCTGTTTCGACCCAAACTCGATCTGAAATATGAGGTCAGACCGGGTCGGTTCATCAACAGCGCACGTGAATTGGTGGATGAGGCGAACTTCTGGCGCCCGCATGCCGAGAACCTGAAAGTGGTCGAGGTTCCGGGTGATCACGACACGATGGTTCTGGAACCGAATGTGCGCGTTTTGGCCAAGGCGTTGAAAGCCATTCTCGCGGCAAGTGAAGCCGAAGCAGACGATCTGCTTCGCGCAGCAGAGTAGATCATATGTTCAGCTGTCTTCTTCTGGGAAGCGAAACGCTCACAATCCAATGCGGTATCATGCTGATGGACGCAGGTCACAGGATCAGCGCTGTTGTGACACGGGATGCCCGCGTGCGCGACTGGGCCCTTGGTGCGGGGCTGGATGTGCACACGACCGAAGACACATTGACGGACCGTTTCGATTGGCTTTTGTCGATTGCGAACACCGAGATCATCCAAAAGTCACTTCTTGCAAAGGCTGAAAAGGGCGCGATCAATTTCCATGACGGCCCGTTACCCCGCTATGCCGGTTTGAACGCGCCGGTCTGGGCGCTGCTGAACGGCGAAGCCAGGTATGGAATTACATGGCATGTGATCGAAGGCGCCATTGATGCAGGTAGGATCGTGGCGCAGCACATGTTCGATGTCGCCCCGGATGAGACCGCATTGACGTTGAACGCCAAGTGCTTTTCCGCCGCCATCGCCAGCTTCAGTGCGGTCATCGCAGCGCTTGACGCAGATTTGCCCAATCCAAGGTCGCAGGATCTAAGCCTGCGCCGCTACTTCCGTGGCAATGATCGGCCATTGGGCGGCGGTGCATTGGATTTCGAACAAACCGCCACACAAATCACGCAGCTTGTGCGCGCGTTGGACCATGGCAGCTACAGAAACCCAATGTCGCTTCCGAAGCTTGTGCTGGGGGATCGGGTGGTCCTGGTCCGTAAGGCAGACCCGGTAGCGGGCGTGGGCGAGCCGGGCATGGTCCTGGCCGCAGACACGACAAGCGTGACGATCGCGGTGCGCGACGGTGCGGTCCGCCTGTCCGGCCTGTCTGATGAAATGGGCGCGCCCGGGCCTGCCGGTCTTGCACCTGGTGTGCAGGTTGCTCCGTGCAATTTGGACAGGATCGATGCCGCTGTTAGGGATGGCGCCCAGGCAGATGCAGGCTGGGCCGACCGGTTTGCCCGCTATCGCCCTGCAGTTTGGTGCGGGAAGCGGCATGCGCAAGGGATGGTGCAGCTTCCGATCCACGGCGCAAAAGATGCGGTCGAGCTTGCCTTCGCCTTGAACATCGCCGCTCTTGCAGGCGGTCAGCCGGTCGACTTGGCGCTACAGGTACCGTCCCGGACCCTTGGAGCCGAGCTTGGCTGGGCGCCTGTGCATGTTGATCCTTCGGGAACGGTCGCGACCGCAAGGGCCGTGTTTGCAGCAGAACGCTTTGCCGACGCATCACCAATTGCGGCAGATCTGCCCGCGCGGGTGCCAGAGATAACCGACCGCGTCCGACCCGATGCTGCACTTGGCGGTGCCGGTCCCATGCCTGGGGTCGCTTTGACGCTGGTCGACGGCACCCTTCACGCCGATCTCTCGCGTATAAGCCCTGAGGAGGCGCGGTTTATTGCGGATCGGGTCGAGTATTTGGCGAAAGTGTTGCCCGCGATAGCGGGCGAGACACTTTGCGCGGACGTGGCGTTGTTGCCGCCCCAAGAGCGCGACCTGCTGTTATACGGCTGGAACGCAACAGAAACCGAAGACGCTGACGCAATGTGTCTTCATTCACAGATCGAAGCGCAGGTGGACCGGACACCCGACGCCCCGGCCCTGACGTTCCTTGACGAAACGCTTAGTTATTCCGATCTTGACGCGCGCGCCAATCAAGTCGCCCATGTTCTGCGCCGTCTGGGTGTTGGCCCAAATGTACCGGTCGCGCTGCATGTCACACGATCGGTCGGCATGGTTGTTGCTGCGCTTGGCATCTTGAAGGCAGGCGGAGCTTACCTGCCGCTGGACCCCGCCTATCCTGCGGACCGACTTGCGTTCTGTGTCAGGGATAGCGGGGCGCATATTGCTGTGAGTGAAAGCAATCTTGATTTGGCAGCAGCCTGCGATGTGCTTGATATTGATGTGGACCCGCGCATCGCCGCGGCACCCGACACGCGCCCTGAAAGCACGGTTGCCCCATCCGACCTGTGTTACATGATCTACACGTCAGGTTCGACTGGTCAGCCAAAGGGCGTGATGGTTGAACACCGGAACGTGGCGAATTTTTTCACCGGCATGGATGCCCGTGTTCCGCATCAGGATGGCAATGTGATGATGGCAGTGACATCGCTGTCTTTCGACATCTCGGTGCTTGAGATCTTCTGGACGCTGGCCCGCGGGTTCAAGGTTGTTTTGTCCGACGAAGACAAAACGGTCGCCGGTCCGACCCGAGCGAAAGTTGGGAAGGGGCCACAGTTCAGCCTGTTCTTCTGGGGCAATGATGATGGTGTCGGGCAAGACAAATACAAATTGCTTTTGGATGGCGCCCAGTTTGCCGACAAAAATGGCTTCACCGCAGTCTGGACGCCCGAGCGGCACTTCCACGCTTTCGGCGGCCACTATCCCAACCCGTCCGTCACCGGGGCGGCGGTGGCGGCTGTGACCGAGAATATCAGTGTGCGCGCGGGTTCCTGCGTCGCCCCCCTTCACCACCCGGCACGCATTGCCGAAGAGTGGTCAGTGATCGACAATCTGACTGGCGGCCGGGCGGGCATTGCTTTTGCCGCTGGCTGGCAATTGGACGATTTCGTGCTGCGTCCTGAGAACACGCCGCCCAAGAACAAGACGGCTGTGTTCGAGACCCTGCGGCAAGTCCGCCAGCTTTGGTCCGGCGACGCCGTTACGTTTCCGTCTGCCGATGGCACGGAGATCGCTTGTTTGACCCAGCCAAGGCCACTCTCGCCCGCCCTTGATGCCTGGGTGACGACGGCGGGCAACCCCGAGACATGGCGACTGGCCGGGAAACACGGCTGTCATGTGTTAACGCATCTTCTGGGTCAGACCATCGAAGAGGTCGGAGAAAAGATCAAAATTTACCATCAGGCGCTGCGCGACGCCGGGCATGACCCGGACAGGTTTGCCATCACCCTGCTGTTGCATACCTTTCTGGCCGCCGAGCGAGAAACAGCGCGGCGCATCGCGCGCGGCCCCATGAAAGATTATCTGCGCTCTGCAACAGACCTTCTCAAACAAGACGCGTGGGCCTTTCCTGCTTTCAAGCGCCCCTCTGGCGCGTCGCATGCCAAAGATGTTGATCTAGACCGGCTGGACCATGACACGCTGGAGGCCATACTTGACTTTGCCTTCGAGCGTTACTTCGAACGCTCGGGCCTGTTCGGAACAGTCGATGATGCGTTGACGCGCGTGGAAGAGGTGACGTCAGTTGGTGTGACCGAGATTGCGTGCCTGATTGACTTCGGCATCGATCGTCAGACTGTGCTCGATGGGTTGGTGCCCTTGGCCGAAGTCGTGAAATGTTCGAATGCCCAAACCAGCACAGCCGATCATTCGCTGGCCGCTTCGATCAAACGTCACCGTGTGACGCATCTTCAATGCACGCCCTATATGGCCCGTATGCTTCTGACGAACGATGAAAGCCGCGCTGCTCTTGGCGGGCTCCATCACATGATGATCGGAGGGGACACGGTCTTGCCCGGACTGGTGAGTGATTTGGCAAAGGCAACCGATGCCGCGCTTTTGAACATGTACGGTCCGACCGAGACGACCATCTGGTCGACCGCCGCGCCACTTGAACCCGGCGCACCTGTCAGGATCGGGGCTCCAATCGCAAACACACATGTCTACATTCTGGACCAGGCCATGCGGCCTTGCCCGATTGGTGTTGCGGGTGAATTGTTCATTGGCGGCTCTGGCGTGGCTCGTGGGTATCATGGGCGCGATGACCTGACTGCCGAGCGGTTTCTCGAAGATCCGTTCCGATCCGGCAACCGGATGTTCCGGACGGGCGATCTTGCGCGTTGGGACGCGAACGGCGCGCTTGAATTCCTCGGCCGGCAAGACAATCAGGTCAAATTGCGAGGATACCGGATCGAACTGGCCGAAATTGAAACGGCTCTTGAAGGCCAGTCGGGCGTAACGCAGGCTGCCGTGATCGTCCGAATGAACCGGGCAGATAAAGGCCAATTGGCCGCCTACTACACCGGAGATGCAACGGTGCATGACGTGAAGACCGCGCTTGTCACCCGGTTGCCCGCATTTATGGTGCCAGATAGAATTGAACGACTGGACATGTTTCCGCTGACCCCGAACAAGAAGATTGACCGTCAGGCGCTAGGCCGGACAGAACGGTCCCCACCGCAAGTCATAAAGTCACCGATGCCAGACAGACCGCCTGCACAGCGGGGCGACCAGACGATCGGTGAAGTCATTGCTGAGATTTGGGCAAGGCTTTTGAACGTGGACCGGATCGCGCCCACCGACAGTTTCTTTGATCTGGGTGGTCATTCGCTTTTGGCGCTTGAGGCACATCGTGACATGCGGGATCGCTTGGGTTTGCCGGAGCTTTCTGTTGCCGATATCTTCCGAGCGCCCACTCTGGGGGCCGCGACGGCATTGGTCGAAACGCTTCTTTCGGCACAGCCCGCGAAACCGTCCGTGCCGGACGCACCAGTCGCACAAGACCGCGATGCGACGATGCGGTTGCGCCGCACCATGCGCAGGGCGCGCCAGATCCATTGATACATGCGCTTGAGACACGTCTGAACGTTTGGGTCGGCCCTGACATTCAGGTGGCGCTGTCCATTGTCGGTAACGAAGATGGGATGCTTTCGCCCGAGGTCGATGCCATTGCCCACGCAATTCCAAAACGTCGCGCAGAATTTGCGGCGGGCCGCCGGGCCGCCCGTCAGGCCTTGCGGGCGGCAGGTTTGCCCGAAGCCGCCATCCCCCAAGGCCGCAAACGCGCGCCTGTCTGGCCGCATGGGACAATCGGCAGCATTTCCCATGACAATGGTTTGGCCGCCGCCTGCGTGGCATCCACGGGTACAGTCCGCCGACTGGGGATCGATCTGGCGGATGCCACGGCGTTCCCCAACAGAATTCGCAGCCAGATTCTGAAAACACCGGCCGAGCAGTCGCAATCCGACATCGAAGCACTTGTCACCTTCTCGGCGAAAGAATCTGTTTTCAAAGCACTATTCCCCGATGTCGGCGAGTATTTCTGGTTCGATGCCGTCGAAGTTTTGCCAGACCTGACACGTGGCACGTTTTCTGTTCGCCTGTGTCGTGATCTGGGAGGCCATCCCGCGGGTATGCGTCTCACAGGTTACACTCTGCGGGATGGTGACAGAGTTTTCACGCTTGTTGCCCTTGTCGCCTAGCCTTGGCCGTGTAATTCGGCTGCGCGGCGTTCGAATGCCCGGACAACACGTTGCATCGCATCGTTGAAGAAAATCGTGGCGGTGGTTTGCAACAGCTTGTTCCGAAACGAGAAGTCGACGAAGAAGCTGATCATGCACCCACCATCCTCAGCCGGTTCAAACGCCCAATTCGACACCATTTTCTCAAACGGGCCGTCCAGATACTCGGTATCGATCTTCATGGTGTCGGGATGCAGTGTGACGCGACTGCCGAACCTTTCCCGGAAGACTTTGAACGAAATCACCAGGTCTGCCAGCATGATGACCGACCCTCGATCTTCCCGGGTGCTACGAATACGGGCGGCCGCTGTCCACGGCAGAAATTCGGGGTAATTTTCAACATCAGCCACCAGATCGTACATTTGCTGCGCGGAATAGGGCAGATGTCTGGTCTCGGAATGGGTGGGCATTGCGTGGCCTCTGGTCTCGTCTTGCCCTTTACTTTAGGGGGGACGCGTTCGGGTCAAGGGGGAGTGTTACCGTGACGCAGCCATATGTGATTGACGAAATGATCTCGGCCAAGGCGATAGCGGCACGGATCGAAGCGTTGTCGCGGGATATTCGGAAAAGCTTCTCTGACACCGACAAGCTGATCGTCGTCGGATTGCTGCGCGGCTCCTTTGTGTTCATTGCCGACCTGGTTCGCGAACTGGACATGAATGTCGAGGTCGACTTCCTGGAAGCGTCCTCATACGGCGATGGTATGGAATCGTCCCGCGAAGTACGAATTTTGAAGGACTTGCGTGGCGAGATCTCGGGCCGCGACGTATTGGTCGTTGAGGACATCGTCGACACCGGTTTCACACTGGACCATGTTCTGAAACTATTGCGGACACGACGCCCACGACGGTTGGAAACCATTGCCCTATTGGACAAACCCTCGCGACGGGAAACTGACATTAAGGCCACATGGACAGGCTTTGAAATTCCTGACGAATTCGTGGTTGGCTATGGCATCGATTACGCCCAACGAAATCGAAATTTGCCGTTTATCGGCTGCGTCCGTTTCGTCGGCGATGCCGAGACCGTGTGAGGCAGTTTCGCCACAAGACAAGGCGGTTTCATGAAAATTAACCCTTCTCGGTGCACAATGCACCTAAACGCCCTAATCTTGTTCTTGGTGCGGGGAGTTCGAAGGATGTGCTGCCCGTGCGCCCACTCGTTATTGCGGCCTTTATTTGTAGTCCGGCTCTTACGTTAGCCGAAACACCCTTGTCGCGGGGTGCTGGCGCGCTTCCTACTTCTGAAACACCGATTTTTCGCCTTGGGGGCGCGGCAAGTCGCGCAGCCGTTGCCCCATCCGCGCCAATCGTCGAGGATACCACTTCATCTGGCGCGCGCCTGTCTCTACCGCTTGATATGCTAGGCGACGAAACGGCGCGGACCGAAAGCGAGCTTGGGCCGGCCACATTCTTTTTGTCCGAGCGGCTTTATGACGGGCGCGATGCCGTTGAGATGGGAACGTTTCTAAGTCGTGGTCAGGCCCGAGCTGGTGTCAGTGTCACCTATCTTGAAAACGAAGCCAACCTCGCCAGGTCCGAACTTTTCGTCGACTATGCGATCACCAAACAGCTCAGCGTGGGCCTGTCTGGTATTCTGAACGCCGAGCCGGGCGATACCGATCCGGTGCGCCAACTTGGCGTCAACGCCGAATACGCCACTGAAGGCGGCGCCTTTGTGCAAGGCGGCGTGGCCGGGGCCGTCGACTATGATCCCGTAATCGGGTTGTCGATAGGATTGCGCTTCTAAAGCCGGAAGTTAAGCGACCCGCCGGTTCGGATGAAGGCCAGAGCGAACCGGGGCGCGTCTTTGTGAAGGCAAGCGCCCCTAGCCGTGTGACAGCTTAGCCAACCTTGCCGTCCGCAAGCGCGCGAAGTCATCGCCTGCGTGGTAAGACGAGCGCGTCAGGGGCGTGGCCGACACCATCAAAAATCCCTTTCCAAAGGCTGCCGTCTCATAGGATTTGAATTCATCCGGCGTCACAAACCGATCAACCCGGTGGTGTTTTGGGCTGGGTTGCAGATACTGCCCAACGGTCAGGAAATCGACATCCGCCGCCCGCATGTCATCCATCACCTGCAACACGGCTTGCCGGTCTTCACCCAGGCCAACCATAATCCCGGACTTGGTGAAGACCGTCGGATCAAGCTCTTTCACCCGTTGCAAAAGACGCAGCGAATGGAAATACCGTGCCCCCGGCCGGACCTCGGGGTAAAGGCCGGGAACCGTCTCCAGGTTGTGGTTGAAGACATCCGGCTTGGCCGTGACAACCGTTTCCAGCGCGTCCGGCGTGCTTTTCAGAAAGTCCGGTGTCAAAATTTCGATCGTCGTCTCGGGCGCACGGTGCCGGATGGCACGTATTGTCTGAGCGAAATGGACTGCCCCTCCATCGGCGACATCATCGCGGTCGACGCTGGTGATGACCACGTGATTAAGGCCAAGCTTGCTGACGGCGTCTGCCACGCGCCCGGGTTCGAACGCATCCAGCGCGTCCGGCTTGCCGGTCGCCACGTTGCAGAAGGTGCAACCACGCGTGCAAATCTCGCCCATGATCATCATGGTGGCGTGGCCCTGGGACCAACACTCGCCCACGTTTGGACAGCCTGCCTCTTCGCAAACGGTGGTCAGGCGATGGGTTCGCATGATTTCACGCGTGTTCTCGTACCCCTCGCCCGACGGCGCGCGGACGCGGATCCACTCGGGCTTTTTCGGCTGCGCATTGTCGGCGCGGTGCGCCTTCTCGGGATGACGCTCGTCGGGGAGTTTCAGATCACGCACAGGCCTGTCCTTTTTGACTGTCCTGTCATGGGCTTAAAGGAAACTGGCGCCAATATCCAGTTATGGCGGCTATGCCGCGCGCGCATGACGCGCCCGGCACAGGCTTATGCCTCCACGTCTTCTGCAGAGACGGTTTCTTCATGAACCACTTCGACGCGAACCTTGGCTACAAAAGCCGCAAGCGCGCCAAGAATGGCGACCACGGGCGCTGCCAAAGCAAACGCGCCGCCACCGATAACCCCATAAGTCAACGGAATCTCTAACGCGATATCGCCATCCGGCTCGATGATGCGGACGCGCTTGACCTTGTTATCGGCCGCGAGCTGTTTGATCCGGGCCACAAGCTCTTCGCCCGCGACCTCAATCTCTTCGATCCAAGTGCGCGTTGTCTTGTTGTCGTCTTCGGACATGCCGTTCCCTTTCGGTTGCTGCATCATCCGAGAGATATAGGAAGCGAGATGGTAGAGTTTTAGAGGCTATCCGATCAGCGGAGACCAGTTCCCGTTCTTTTCATCATAGTGGGCGCTTAGGCGAAGCAAGGCGATCCGCAACACGATTTTGCCCGAACGGGCTGACCATCCCATGCCTTTTTCAACGGACTCCATCCCCTCAAGAAAGCAACAGCACCGCAAGACAACGTCGCCCAGACCCGGTCCCAGATCGGCCAAGGCCGACGTCACCCGGTCGCGGGCACCGTCTGATCCGGCCGAGGTGCCGCCCGATGATGGGGATGAGGCGTGCGCGCCACCCGTCAGGAACACTTCCCAGTTCTGCGAGACCCTCGGACCCATTTGCGCAAGCTCGAAATCTTCCCGCAAGCGTTCACCAGCCGCCACCAGTTCGGTCGAAAGAAAGGGCTTGCCGTCCTTGTCGGTACGCCGCGCCAAGGCCGTTAACGGGCTTTCCATGGCATTGTAGCGGACGCCACGTCTTTTCGTGCCACTGCGCGCTTCGGAGCGCTCCGACCCGCTTCGTTGCTGTTCGCCGAAGCGATTCAATGCGGCTGATCCATCAACATGCGCAGCTTCATCTTCGGCCAGGAAACGCTTAAGCGCCATGCGACCTGCCGTCGTGATCCGGTAGCGTGTGATACGACCATCACTGGATAACGCGATCCAGTCCTTGAGGGCCATCGCCTCGGCAACGTTCCGCTCCAGAACAGCAGTTCGCAACGTCTGCCCGTCTTGATCTTCCCGCACAATGACGCCGTTTTCCATGTCGCGTGCAATGGCAAGGCAGGCGCCGTTCTCGTTCAAACGCCGCAAAAGAAGAGGCGCCACGAGACGCAGTTGGTCGTCGTCAATAACTTTGGTCGTAATCGTCTGTCCGTCGTGCATTAGGTTTCGGTCCCCTTCAAATAGATTTGTGCTGCCTGACGTTGCTGTAAGTCGCCCGATGCGTCTCAACGCCATGTCGATCAACAGGTCGTCACGCCGAGACTCAAAGCGTCGGACTTTGCGCAAGATCGTCGATGCGTGGCATCCAGCTTCGCGCGCAAGAGATCGGATCGACTGTCCGGCTTCCACATGAGCCAGGTAGATGACCGCGTTTTCCGGCACCCAATCGGGCATGGAAACGCAATCATCGCGTCGAACAATCCGTGTCATAGTGTGTACCCCTCTCCCCAGAAGGTTAGTTCCGAATACAACCTGTAATTGCATTCGTTACGAGATCGTTAATGTTGCGTGTCTGGAAACAATCTTTCTGAATATTGTAAAGAAACGAAAATTTTATAGACCGGTGCTCTCTCACGTTTAGCAACACTATCATAGGTTGCATTACTTCATGGATTGATAGTCACAGGAGTAACCGAATGTCGCCATACATGTCCCGTCTCGCCAAGCTGTCTCGTCCACGCCTTTTAGTGCGCGCCGCACGCCTTGGTCTGACCGAGTTCAATCGCGAGCGCGCGCTGCGTCGGATGATGGGGGCTGAGGGTGTTCCTTCACCGGGACAGGCCTTTGAAAACCTATTCGATCGCGAGGCGGCAATGGATGAGGCGCGCCGCGCTTCAGGCGCTGCCTATTCGCCCGCACGTCACGTCGAACTGTTGGCAGCACTCATTCACGAAGCGCAAATCGCCGACTTGCGGGTCGCCGCTTAAGCCCTCAAGCAAACGCGTCGGGCGCATTTTCCTTGGTTTTGGCGATATATGCGTCCAGCTCGTCAAGCGTCGCTGGGTCAATCGGCGGCGCTTCATATTGAGACAGCAATGTCTCGACACGTTCGGCCGCAAGTGTTTGCGTATCGCGCGCGCCTTCCTCGGCCCAGGTCTCGAACGGTTTGTAATCGAAGACCGAACTGCGCCAGAACGCGGATTGGAAATTGGCTTGTGTGTGGGCGCAGCCAAGATAATGCCCCCCTGGCCCGACCTCGCGCAGCGCATCCATGGCCTGCCCGTTCTCAGACATGTCCACACCGGCGGCCAAGTGGTGCAGAATGCCAAGCTGGTCTGCGTCCATCACGAATTTCTCGACGCTTGAGACCAGACCGCCTTCCAGCCACCCTGCCGCGTGAAGCATGAAATTCACCCCCGACAAGAGCCCCGTGTTCAGGCTGTTCGCCGTCTCGTAGGCCGCCTGGGCATCGGGAAGTTTCGAGGCACAGAACGACCCGGCGGACCGATAAGGAAGACCCAATCGCCGCGCCAGCTGTCCCATCCCCATGGTGATTTGAGCGGCCTCGGGTGTACCAAAGGTTGGCGCGCCCGACCCCATGTCGATTGAGGTCACGAAAGCACCTGCAATGACTGGCGCGCCCGGACGGATCAGCTGTGAATAGGCGATACCCGCCGTCACCTCGGCCACCACCTGCGTCAGCGTGCCCGCGACCGAGACCGGTGCCATTGCGCCACCCACAATAAAGGGCGAGACGATTGCGGCCTGATTGTTCGTCGCATAAACCTCAAGCGCGCCCATCATTGTCGCGTCAAAGGTCAGGGGCGAGTTGATATTGATCAGCGACGTCATCACCGTGTTCTCAGCGACAAAGTCTTTCCCGAACAGGATCTGGCACATGTCGACCGAATCCTGCGCCCGGATCGGTTCAGTCACTGACCCCATGAAAGGCTTGTCGGACAGTGTCATGTGCGCGCGCAGCATATCCAGATGCCGCACATTCACCGGCACATCGGTTGGTTCGCATACTGTGCCGCCTGAGTGATGTAGCCATTTCGACATGTAGGTCAGCTTCACGAATTTTTCGAAATCGGCCATTGTCGCATAGCGCCGTCCACCGCTGACATCGCGCACGAACGGCGGGCCATAGACCGGGGCAAGCACCAGATTGTTCCCGCCGATCACAACAGACCTGTCAGCGTTTCGGGCGTGTTGCGTGTAGCTTGCAGGTGCGGTCTGGCATAGTGTTCGGGCCAGCCCCTTGGGGATATGGACGCGTTCGCCGACGATATCCGCGCCCGCATCTTTCCAACGCGCCAATGCACCCGGGTTGCCGGTGAAATTTACGCCGATCTCTTCCAATACCGTATCGGCATTGGCTTCAATGATCTCAAGCGCCTCTTCGTTCAGAATCTCAAGGTTGGGAATGTTTCGCTCGATATACTTGGCAACCTCGAAACTGACGGCCGAGCGCTCTGCACGTCGTGCGGCGCCGCCGCCGCCTCTGCCTCGTCTTGCCATCCTGTGCGCTCCTCGCTTCACACCTTGTAGATCGGTGATAGCGCTTGGGGACGGATTTTAGAGGCAGAATGCGCCCTTTGGCGGTCGAAACCGACCTTCCTTAAGACTTTGGTGCATTTTCCCGAAGCTGCGCTGCCTCTTGTGCCCAACGACCGACCGGCCTAATCAGCCCTCATGACTGAGACCCCCCATGACCGCTTGCTGATCATCGACTTTGGCAGCCAGGTGACGCAGTTGATCGCGCGGCGTTTGCGCGAACTGAACGTTTATTGCGAAATCCATCCATTCCAGCAGGTGACGGATGCGTTTCTGACAGTGTTCGCACCAAAAGCGGTGATCTTCTCAGGCGGACCGGCCAGTGTGGTGCACAGCGATGCGCCCAGACCGCCGGACAGCGTGTTCACGCTTGGAGTTCCCATTCTTGGCATCTGCTACGGCCAACAGGTGATGATGGATATGCTGGGCGGCACTGTCGAGGGCGGCAAGATCTCGGGCGGCGGCGGCACGGCAGAATTCGGCCGCGCCTATGTGGAACCGGCCGGCGCCCTGCCCCTTTTGGACGGCTGGTTCGCCGAGGGGCGCGAGCAGGTCTGGATGAGCCATGGCGACCATGTCGCGAAACTCGCCCCGGGCTTTGAGGTCTTTGGCACGTCGCCCAACGCGCCCTTTGCGATCACGGCCGATACGGCGCGTCAGTTCTATGCGGTTCAATTCCATCCCGAAGTGCATCACACACCTAAGGGGGCCAAGCTGTACGAGAACTTCGTGCGTCTTGCCGGGTTCAGCGGCGACTGGACGATGGGCGCTTATCGTGACGAGGCCATTCGAAAGATCCGCGAACGGGTTGGCGACAAACAGGTGATCTGCGGTTTGTCGGGTGGCGTCGATTCGTCAGTTGCCGCCGTTCTGATCCACGAAGCCATTGGCGACCAGTTGACCTGCGTCTTTGTAGATCACGGGCTTTTGCGGCAGGGCGAGGCGGATGAAGTCGTCGCCATGTTCCGCGACAATTATAACATTCCGCTTATTCACGCCGACGAAACCGAATTGTTCCTTGGCGAACTTGAAGGCCAGGACGACCCCGAGACCAAGCGCAAGATCATTGGCCGCCTGTTCATCGACGTGTTCCAGAAATACGCCAACCAGATCGACGGCGCCGAGTTTCTGGCGCAGGGCACGCTTTATCCGGATGTGATCGAAAGCGTCAGCTTTTCGGGCGGTCCGTCGGCGACCATTAAATCGCACCACAATGTGGGTGGCCTGCCTGAAAAGATGGGTCTCAAACTGGTCGAACCACTGCGTGAGCTGTTCAAGGACGAAGTGCGCGCGCTTGGCCGGGAACTGGGCCTGCCGCAAAGCTTTATCGGACGCCACCCGTTCCCCGGGCCTGGCCTTGCCATTCGCTGTCCCGGCATGATCACGCGCCAGAAACTGGACATCCTGCGTGCCGCCGACGCAGTTTATATCGACCAGATCCGCCAACACGGGCTTTATGACGAGATCTGGCAGGCCTTTGCTGCCATCCTTCCGGTCCGCACCGTCGGCGTCATGGGCGACGGCCGCACCTATGACTATGCCTGCGCGCTGCGCGCTGTCACATCGGTCGATGGCATGACGGCGGATTACTATCCGTTCAGCCACGAATTCCTGGCCGAAACGGCAACCCGCATCATTAACGAAGTTCCCGGGATCAATCGCGTGACCTATGATATCACGTCGAAGCCGCCGGGAACCATTGAGTGGGAGTGACCTTATGTTTGCACTGATCCGTTGGGTTGTTTCCCTGATCGTCTTGGCGATGTGGTGCGCGCTGATCGGCACGGGGCTTTACATCGCCATGCATGAGGCGCCGGAAGAAACACCGGCGGCGGCAGTCATAATCGTGCTGGGCGGTGGTGTGTCCGAGGATGGTATCCTTTCGGCCAACAGCACCGCTCGCGTCGAGCACGCGGTCGCACTTTTCGAGGCCGAGGCTGCCCCGTTGATGATCTTCACCGGTGGCGGTTCGGTCGGGGCGCCCGAGGCCCAGGTCATGGCGGAAAGCGCAATCGCAGCTAACGTTCCCGCCGTGTCTACCCTGACCGAGCCAAACTCATTTTCAACCTTGCAGAATGCGCTCTTCACTGCTGACCTTGACCAGATCGACAAGACTGCGCCCATTATTCTGGTGTCGCAGCGGTTTCATCTTCCAAGGGCGTGGGCGTCATTCCGGTGGGCAGGATTTCAAGACGTCACGCTGAGCGCTGCGGATGCAGGGGCCGGGTTTTCAATCAGTCAAAACTTACTGATGGAAGCCATCAAGTGGCCCCTGAACGTCGCACGTGGCGCGGCGGCTAGTATCGCAATGGCCTTTGACGTGCCACGCGACAGCTGGATTGCATATCTCGAATGACACCCATAGTGAAGGCAGCGGTTTGGATGACCGGAGCCATCATCTCATTTTCATCCATGGCCATTGCAGGCCGTGCACTGGCTGCCGATTTATCGTCTTTTGAGACGATGATGTACCGATCCTTCATCGGGCTGGCGATCATACTTGTCGTGGGCACCGTCTTCGGGAAATTCAACGAGGTTCGCGTTGACCGTTTGAAACTTCACGGGCTTCGAAACCTTTGCCATTTCACCGGCCAGAACCTTTGGTTCAATGCGCTGCCGCTGATTACTCTGGCGCAGGTTTTCGCGCTTGAGTTCACCTCGCCCATCTGGGTGGTCGTGTTCGCCGTGCTCTTTGCGGGAGAAGCACTGAGCCGGGCGCGTGTCTTTGCCGTTGCTCTTGGCTTCGTCGGCGCCATGCTTGTCGCTCGTCCGGGGATTGGGGGCGATCCGTTCGGTCTTGCCCTCGCGGCCACATCAGCGATCTTTTTCGCAGGCTCAATCGTCTCGACACGTATGCTGACCAGGACAGAAACCACATTCGGGATCCTGTTCTGGTTGACGGTGATGCAAGCGGTGATGGGACTTGTGACGACCGGATGGGACGGTCAGATAACATGGCCCAGTGCCGCCAATTGGCCTTGGGTCGTCGTCGTCGGATGCGCCGGGCTATTGGCGCATACTTGTTTGACCAACGCGTTGTCCGTTGCGCCAGCAATCGTCGTGACACCGATGGATTTCCTGCGCCTGCCAGCTATCGCAATTGTCGGCGCCGCTTTCTATCAGGAACCGTTTAACCTTTGGGTCCTGATCGGCGCGGCACTTATTTTTGCGGGCAACTACGCAAATGTATGGTCCGAAACTCGATCAAGACCAGTTTGATACTTTTGTAACGCTGCGTCACGGTCTTTGCGTGACGCACGGTCAAGAATTGACCAGCTTGCCTAATTTTTCCAACGTCCCGCCACGATTGGCCCAGGGAGGGGCTCGGACATGAAAAAGATAATTTTGACAACCTCAGCACTGACTGCGGTTGCAGGGATGGCATCTGCAGGCGGACTAGAGCGGACACCGCAATCGATGAATATCCTGTTCGAAGACGGTCGGTACGCAGAATTCAGCTTTGGCTATGTCGCGCCCGATGTGACCGGGTCCTTGGGCGGCGCAGCGTCCGGCGACATGCTGGCAAGCTATGCCAACTTCGGTCTCGGCTATAAAGCTGACCTGAGTGACACCCTGTCCTATGCGATCATCTTTGATCAGCCCTATGGCGCAGACACGGATTATCCAACCGGTACGACCAACGTGTTCACGGGCACGACCGCCGAAGTAAACAGCAATGCAATCACCGGTGTGCTGCAATATAACTTCGGCAACGGTGCAAGCGTCTATGGTGGCCTTCGCGGCCAATCGCTTCAGGCCGAGGCGAGCATCCCATTCCTTCCCCCAGTCGCAGGCGGTGGCGGATACACGATCGACTCCAATACCGACTACACCTTCGGCTACTTGGTCGGTGCGGCCTATGAACGGCCCGACATCGCGCTTCGGGTCGCCCTGACGTATCATTCGCAGACGGATCACGAGCTTGACCTGACCGAAAACCACAATTTGCTTCCGGCGCCACAAGAAAGCACGGAAGAGGTGTCCCTGCCGCAAGCGCTGAACCTTGAGTTCCAAAGCGGCGTTGCCGAAGACACCTTGGTCTTTGGCTCAATTCGCTGGGTGGAATGGTCGGAAACGGTCATCAATCCGGCCGTGTATTCGACGATCATCACCGCCGCGCCGCTTGTGTTCTTTGAAGACGACCGGATCACTTACACGCTGGGCGTTGGAAGACGCTTAAGCGATACGTGGTCGGTCCTTGGCTCGGTCAGCTATGAAGAAAACACCGGCAGCGCGACGGGCAACCTTGGTCCGACCGATGGCTTTACGTCTGTTTCACTTGGCGCCGTCTACACACAGGACAACATGAAGGTGACCGGCGGTATCCGTTCTGTCGATATCGGCGACGCAACCAGCTTCTCGGGCGCGATATTCGAAGACAACGACGCGATTGCGGCAGGTGTGCGCGTCGGCTGGTCCTTCTAAAGTTTCAATACGGACCCAGTGAAAAGTCCCGCTCTGCGCGGGGCTTTTTCTTTGCGCATCTTCCGGGTCGCGCCTGCCCCCGATCCCATCTAAACCGGCCCCATGTCGAATACCCTGACCACCCGCGTCTGGATCGAGCTTTGTCTTCTGGCGCTGATCTGGGGCGGTTCCTTCCTTGCCATCCGAACGGCTCTTGATGAGGTGGGCTTCCTCAGCTCGGTCACCCACCGCGTGCTGTGGGCTGCTCTTGTTCTGTGGGGCATTGTCCTGGTTCGCCGCCTGCCACTGCCCACCTCACCTGCGCTTTGGGGCGCGTTCCTGGTGATGGGACTTTTGAACAATGTCCTTCCCTTCTCGCTGATGGCTTGGGGGCAGTTGCATATCGAAACCGGGCTGACCGCGATCCTGAATGCCGCAACGGCCATTTGGGGTGTGCTGGTGGCCGCGCTGGTCTTTACGGATGAACGCCTGACCGCGCGGCGCCTGATTGGCGTGTCTGTCGGCTTTGCGGGTGTGGCAACCGCCGTTGGGTGGGCCAACATCGCGTCCCTTGATCTCAGGTCATGGGCGCAACTGGCCATCATCGCGGGAACCGTAAGCTATGCGTTTGCCGGAAGCTGGGCCCGGGCGTACCTGAAAGACGTCTCGCCCCTGGTGTCTGCCGCGGGGATGCTGACCGGCGCGACTGTGATCATGTTGCCTCTGTCATACATGATTGAAGGACCCCTGCCCCTCGACCTTGAGCTGCGAACCTGGGGGGCGATCGGATACTATGCTTTGGCGGCGACGGCATTTGCCTATTTGTT
>JBCCCA010000036.1:0-20292 GCA_039033735.1 Pseudomonadota bacterium | reverse complement strand
GTCTATGCCACGGGCGGCCACATCAGTGGCGACCAATACCCGAACGGTTCCGTCCTTGAAGGCGGCGATGGCGCGGTCGCGCTGTCCCTGACTTTTGTTCCCATGGATCGAGGTGGCGGCAAACCCGATGCGTTCAAGATGCTTCATCAGACGTTCGGCGCCACTTTTTGTGCGGGCAAAGACAAGCGCGCGTTCGTCGCGATGCATGTCCAGTAGCGAAACCAGAAGGTCCTGCTTCTGATCCTTGGCAACGAAATGCACGGCATGGGTTACTTTATCCGCGACCTTGCCGGGGGGAGAGACCTCGACGCGCACAGCATCCGTCAGGTAATCGCGCGACAGGGCCGCCATGGTTTTCGGCATGGTCGCCGAGAACATCATGGTTTGCCGGTCCTTGTTCAGCGCTGGGGCAATACGGCGAAGCGCGTGCACAAATCCGATGTCCAACATCTGATCCGCCTCGTCCAGAACCAGAAATCTCGTTTGGCCCAGATCAACGGCCGAACGGTCCATCAGATCGATCAAACGGCCCGGAGTGGCCACCAGAATATCGGTCCCGCGGGACAGCCGCTGGGCCTGTGCGTTGATCGATTTGCCGCCCACGACCAGCGTAATGCGCTGATCAGACGTCAGGTTCCGCAGGGTATCGACAATCTGAGTCGCCAATTCGCGGGTTGGCGCCAGGATAAGGCCGCGCGCCGTTTTTGGTGCGGCCTTTCCTTGGTGCCTTGAAAGCGAAAGGACCAGCGGGATGCCGAAGGCGGCTGTTTTGCCAGTGCCGGTCTGGGCGATGCCCAGGACGTCGCGACCCTCCAACGCATGCGGGATGGCCTTGGCCTGGATCGGTGTTGGCTGCTTAAGGCCCTGGCCTTCAAGCCGCGAGATGAAACGGGCATTCAGCCCAAGTTCTTTAAAAGTCATAATATTCCTTGCCCGGACCATTGTCCGGGATCACCAAGACGCGTTCAAGCGCTCGGTCAGGGCTGCACCCACACGTATACCCCCGGCACCGTATTGTGCCGAAAGCCGCATTGGGCTGCGTCACCCCTACGTGATGTGGGAAACGGTGTGTCACGGCCTGGGGCGGATGAATATCCGCCTGCTCACGCGGCAGAGCGGCAACACGCGCATGAGGTGGTGCCTTGCGGCGACAAAGTCAATCGCTTCAATACAAAACGGGCAACACACCAAGTATTTTTGACACGCCTATTGTGGATTGCGTCGTTAGGGTCCATGTGAGGCGGGCTATCGTTATTCTTCTTCGAACCACTGCTTCCGTTCATCCGGCCAGTCGATCGACCCAGACTGACATTGCCAAGCTGCCGCATTCTGCGGGCGGCATTTGATAGGAGTACACGGATATGGCCAACGGCACCGTGAAATGGTTCAACACCCAAAAAGGCTTCGGCTTCATCGCACCTGATACAGGCGGCAAGGACGTTTTCGTCCATATCTCTGCTGTTGAACGGTCCGGTCTGACCGGCCTTGCAGACGATCAGAAAGTGACCTTCGACGTCGAAGAGGGACGGGACGGTCGCGAAAGCGCGATCAACCTGGCACTGGTCTGAATTGATCAAGACGGGCGGCCGTGGGGGCGCCCGTTTCCTTTTGCCCATGCGACGACATCCATAGGACACCGCTTTGCAGCCCCATGACTGGTCACGGGTCCTTGCCCCGTATCGCACGCCAATTCAGTCCCGCGCGTTCTTTGAACTATCCGTAACAGTGGTCCCGTTTGTGGCGCTATGGGCTTTGGCCTGGGCCGCGCTGTCGGTCAGCGCCTGGCTGGCTGTTGCGCTTGCGCTGGTCAATGCGGGTTTCTTGCTGCGCATCTTCATGATTCAGCATGATTGCGGCCATGGGTCGTTTCTAAAGAACCGGCGGACCAGTGATTGGATCGGGCGCGTCTTGGGTGTGTTGACGCTGACGCCCTATGATGTCTGGCGCAAGAACCACGCAATCCACCACGCAACCTCTGGCAATCTCGACCATCGCGGGGTTGGGGATATTCCGACGCTCACTGTGCGAGAGTATGAGGAAAGATCGTGGTTTGGGCGTCTTAAATACAGGCTTGTGCGCCACCCGCTTATCCTGTTCGGGCTTGGGCCGATTTTCATTTTCTTCTTCCAGTACCGGCTGCCGGTCGGGCTGATGCAAGCGGGTTCGCTCTATTGGATAAGCGCGATTGGCACGAACATCGCAATCGCGGCCAGTCTGGGCATGCTCTTCTGGTTTGGCGGATGGGAGGTTCTTCTCTACGTTTTCCTGCCAACAACGTTTCTGGCCGCATCCATCGGGATGTGGCTGTTTTTCATTCAGCACCAGTTCGAGGACACAAGCTGGGAAAGCAATGAACACTGGAACGTCCAAACTGCTGCGTTTGAAGGCAGTTCGTTCTACGATCTTCCGCGCGGACTGGCGTGGATGACGGGCGACATCGGGGCACATCACGTGCATCACCTGGCCAGCCGCATTCCGTTCTATCGTTTGCGGGAAGTGCTGAACGATCACAAATCTCTGATGGAGTGTCAGCGCGTTACACTTCGCGAAAGCTTTGCATGCGCGCATCTGCATCTTTGGGACGAAGCATCGCAACGCCTCGTTTCTTTCTCGCAAGTCCGCGCGCGGGCCTGACGTTCCGCGATACGCGTTGGCGGACAAGATGACTGCGCGACCCTGTCGTCGGCGCTTGTCTTTCAGCAGTTTTCCGTGAGAGCATCGCCGCCCAGTTGCCAACCCAAAGGACGCACGTGGCCGGTCTTCAGCAAACAACGCCCTGCGAGGCGGATGTCATTGTCGTAGGGGCAGGGCTTGCCGGTCTTGTGGCCGCCGCTGAACTTGGCGAACGTGGCCTGTCAGTGATCCTGGTTGATCAAGAAGGCCCCCAGAATCTGGGCGGGCAGGCGTTCTGGTCCCTGGGCGGGCTGTTCATGGTCGACACGCCCGAGCAACGGCGCATGGGCATAGGTGACAGCCATCGCCTTGCGCGGCAGGATTGGCTGGGATCGGCGCAGTTCGACCGCCCCGAAGATGCCATGCCCCGCCGCTGGGCCGACGCCTATCTGGATTTCGCCGCAGGCGAGATGCGCGCCTGGCTTTTTCAGAAGGGTCTCAGGTGGTTCCCGGTTGTGGGCTGGGCGGAACGGGGCGGAGGCTTCGCCGATGGCCATGGCAATTCGGTCCCACGGTTCCACCTGACATGGGGAACGGGCCCGGGCGTGTTGCGACCCTTTATCCGCACCTGCCGCGCGCTGGAAGACTCCGGTCGTTTGTCCTTCCGGTTTCGACACCGTGTCGACAGGATCCTCATGTCGGATGGGCGCGCAACGGGCGTCCAAGGGGCGATCCTTGCCGACGACGCAGCCCCACAAGGTGCGCAAACGAACCGCGAAGTTGTCGGTGAGTTCCAGCTCAAGGCGGGCGCTGTGGTCGTCGCCTCGGGCGGGATCGGCGGGAATTTCGACCTGATCCGCTCGGTCTGGCCCGAAGATCGTCTGGGCCCCATGCCGGACCGGATGCTCTCGGGCGTGCCCGCCCATGTCGACGGCCAGATGCTTGCGGCCGCCGAAGCCGCAGGCGGACGTCTGATCAACAAAGACCGGCTTTGGTTCTATACCGAAGGCATACGCAACTGGGCCCCGATCTGGCCCCGTCACGGCATCCGCATCCTGCCTGGCCCGTCCTCGCTCTGGTTTGATGCCCGTGGCAACCGGCTGGCGCCGCCTGCCTTGCCGGGCTTCAATACGACCGCCACGTTCAAGGCGATCCTGGAAAGTGGTCATGATTACAGTTGGTTCGTCCTGACCCAGTCGATCATCAAGAAGGAATTCGCCCTGTCCGGGTCCGAGCAGAACCCCGACCTTACAGGCGGCAAATGGCGAGATGTCATTCGACAGCGCATCCTGTCGGGCAAACGCGCCACCGACCCGGTTGAAGCGTTCAAGGAACATGGTGCGGACTTCGTGGTGGCTGAAAACATCACCGACCTGGTCGCGGGCATGAACCGTTTGACGGGCAGGGATCTGATCGACGCGACCCGACTGACACAGCAGATCGAAGCGCGCGACGCCCAGATCGACAATCCGTTCAGCAAGGATGCGCAAGTCATGGCCATCCATGCGGCGCGCAAATACACCGGCGACCGGCTTATCCGGACGGCCAGGCCCCACAAGATCCTTGACCCGAAACACGGCCCACTGATTGCAGTGCGGCTAAACCTGATAACGCGCAAGACCCTGGGCGGACTGGAAACCAATCTAGACAGTCAAATGATCGGGGCCGACGGCAATCCGATACCCGGACTTTTCGCCATCGGCGAAGCGGCGGGCTTTGGCGGCGGGGGCTACCATGGCAACAATGCGCTGGAAGGTACGTTCCTGGGCGGTTGCCTCTTTTCCGGTCGCACCGCCGGTCGCAGTCGCTTCATTGGCTGACAGGCGTGCAGAATGGACCCGATCAGGTATTTTTTGCCGTAGCGTCACGACATTCAGCCATTTTATCAGCGCATCTATTCCGCTAGGCGGTTAAGCTATTGAGCAATGCCACGGGGAGGAACATGGCTCATTCTGACCGGCCCTGGACGGCCTTCTACGGACCAAACGTGCGCGCTGACATCGACGCCGCAAGTTATCGCAACCTACCGGATTTGATCCGCAGCGTGTCCGAAACCTTCGGCCGGGCCAAAGCGTTCACCTGCTGTCTGGCGAATGGCATGAACGGAACCCTGACCTTCCAACAGGTCGACGAAATGTCGGATGCCTTTGCGGTCTATCTGCGAGAAGTCGCGGGCCTGAACGCAGGTGACCGGGTTGCGGTTCAACTTCCGAACAGCCTTGGTTTCCCGATCGTGGCCTTCGGTGTGTTCAAGGCGGGTTGCGTGCTGGTCAACGTCAACCCGCTTTACACGTCCGACGAAATGGCGCGGCAGTTCGAAGACGCCAAGCCGCATGCACTGGTCGTCGTTGACATGTTTGCCGACAAAGTGCCAGTCGCAACCAAGGGTCATCCGATCCCAAACCTGATTGTCACCCGCATCGCCGAGTTCTTTCCTGCAATGCCTCGGGGGATCGTTGGATTGGTGCAAAAGCATTGGGACCGCAGCGTCAAGACGGTGACCTCGCCCCATATCCGGTTGCCCGATGCCCTGGCGGCCGGGCGCGCGCAAGTCACGGCAAATCACGTCGAAGCCGACGCCTATCATCAGGACATCACGACCGACGACCTGGCCGTTCTGCAATATACCGGTGGGACAACCGGCGTCGCCAAAGGCGCGATGCTGACCCACGGCAACCTGATCATGAACATGGAACAGGCCATGGAACTGTTGGCCAGCGATCTGACCAAGGGCGAGGAGGTCATCCTGACCGCGCTGCCGCTCTATCATATCTTCGCGTTCACCGTGAATATGCTGGCCTTTTACTGGATGGGAGCACGCAATGTGCTGATCCCGAACCCAAGGCCGCTGACTAACCTGAAACGCGCATTCGAGAACTACAAGATCACCTGGATGAGCGGTGTGAACACGCTGTTCAATGGTTTGAACAACGAGATTTGGTTCCAGGACAGTCCACCGAAACATATGAAATTCGCAGGCGCGGGCGGCATGGCGCTGCAATCCACCGTGGCAAAGCGCTGGCACCAGATCACAGGTACGGAAGTGGTTCAGGGGTATGGACTGACGGAAACCTCGCCCGTCCTGACATTTGAACCGGTCGGCAAGGCGCGCGAAGGCACCATCGGCATCCCTGTCCCCTCGACCGAGGTTGCGTGCTTCTCAGACAGTGGTGAACAGCTCTCGATTGGTGAAACGGGCGAAATCGCGGCCCGTGGTCCGCAGATCATGAAGGGATATTGGAACAAACCCGAGGAAACCGCCAAGGTCATGCAGGGCGACTGGTTCCTGACCGGCGATATTGGTGTGATGGACGATGACGGATATATCCGGATCGTCGACCGCAAGAAGGACATGGTCGTGGTCTCGGGCTTCAACGTGTATCCGAACGAGGTCGAAGACGTGCTGGCCGCCCATCCCGGCATCATCGAAGCGGCTGTCATTGGCGTTGCCGATGAAAGCAGTGGCGAAGCGGTCAAGGCCTTCCTTGTTGCGGGTGACACAACACTGAACGCAGATACTGTCCGCCGATACTGCAAAGAGCATCTGACTGGCTACAAAGTCCCCAAGCAGATCGAATTTCGCGATGATCTGCCCAAGTCAAACGTCGGAAAGATCCTCAGAAAAGACCTGCGCGCCGAAGAAATGGCGCAGGCCGTGGCGGAGTAGGTCGGGATGGTCGACGAGTTTACGCAGACCCTTCTGGGGATCATGGTGGCCATCATCATGCTTGGGATGGGCGCGTCTCTGACGCCGCGCGACTTCTATCTGGCGCTCAAGCGGCCCTTTGGTTTGATGATTGGCGTGGTCAGCCAATACGGCTTCATGCCGCTTCTGGGGTTCATTCTGGCCACCACACTGGTCCTGCCCGAGACGATCGCGCTGGGCGTTCTGATCATGGCCTGCATGCCGGGTGGGACGACGTCAAACATTTTCACCTATTTCTCCAAGGGAAACCTGGCACTCAGCGTTTTGATGACCGTCACGTCGACGCTGACAGGGGTCATCCTGATTCCGATCATTTTATTGATCTACGCCTCGGCGCTCGACCTTGAAATACCGCGCGACGACATCATTGCCGTCCTGATCATCCTGCTGGTTCCGGTGGCCATCGGCATGACGGTGCGCAAACTGAATGCCAATGCGGGTGCCGTGATCGAATTTGTCGGCGCCATACTGGGCGTCTTGTTCATTGTGTTTATTGCCGTCACCTGGGTCCCCGCGAACTGGCAGTTCCTGATGACCACGACGCCCGCAACCTATGCTGCGGCCATCGGGCTTGGGCTGGTGGGCATCACGATTGGCTACCTGTTTGCCAAGTCGCTCAAACTGCACCCGCGCAACGCCCGAACTGTTGCGCTTGAAACGGGCATTCAGAACGGACCACTTGCCATTGCGATCATTGTGTTCACCTTCCCGCCTGAACAGCAGCAAGCCGTGATGGCGGTCCCGGCGCTGTATTCGCTTTTCATCGTGATGATCTCGACGCTGGTGACGTTTGTGTTCCGCCGCGCCAACACGGCGGCGGAACAAAAGATACCTGACAGTTTGCTCTAGCCCAAAGGCGTTAAAGCCCAAGCGACCACGGCGTCGGCGCCTGACCGCTTTTGCGCGACCGGATGCGCACCACCTTGGGGGACGGGCGCGACGGTGTCTTCGGCATATTTTTGATGGCCATGGACACCGTGCGTGGCGGCTTGGCAGCCTGCACCTTTGCCGCAGGGCTATTCACAAGCCGCGACCGTGACGCCAGTTTTCCAAGCGGAACCGAGTACACCTGTTCGCGTGCCGGAGGGGCTTTGGCCGCTGGCTGAGCCGCCGGCGGCGCTTTCCGAGCCTCTGTCACCGGTGCCCCAGAGCCTTTACGCTTTCGCGCCTCAAGCTTTTCGAGATCGTCCAGATACCGCAGGATCAGAACTTCGCTTGCGTCTAGTGCGGACTGCTGAAGGATGTCGATTTCCTTCTTGATCGTTTTCACGATATGCGCGCCACCGGTTTCCTTGAACGCAACCTTGTCAACACCGTCCGGATGGTCCTTTGCCGCCTGCGCGGCGCGGGGGTCGACGCGGATCACCTCGACAAACTCCTGCGCGATTTCCTTCCAGTTGGCAAATTCCATTTCGGGCGACAACACAAGATAGCTGTGGTCCCGCAAACGGTCCGGTGCGCTTTCCCAAGCCGCTGCAATCTGCGGGCTCAGCGTTGCACCCGACCAAAGCGAAATGTCGGCAACCGGCACGGTCTTGTCGAAGTCTTCGCACAAGGATTTCGGGTTTTCTTCGGCCGCAACCAGGATCGACAGTTTTTTCAGGACCGGCAAATCGATCGCGATACGGACACGGGTGGGGTTTTCGTCAAACAGATGCCGGAACTCGGCGCCCTCGATGCGCTTTTGGGTTCCGTCGCGAAATTGCAACCGCGCATGCGCCACGTCACCGTGTACCAACTGGATGCGTGCTCGCGAAATCGAAGGCGATACAACAGGTTGACCGACCATCAGGTTGATCAGGGAAATGGCATGACCGGGGTCGGTGCCGAATACCGTCAGGCGCAACGGCTGTGTAAGACGCCGCATGCACCGATCGGCAAGGACCTTGTCGGCTCGTGAAATATCGACATGGTCGATAAGTCTTTTCAGTCGCTTCGCTGTCTCCAGCGTCTGGCTGTCATCAGACATGTTCCCCTAGCCACCCGTTGCTTGATGAGCGTAAACGTCGCCCTCTTTATCCTTCTTTGCCGCTTCGTCCGCGTTTTCCGCCTCGTCGGTTTGCATACCGTGGATGACTGCCTCATCGGCAAGACGTGTCGTGTGGAAGTCGACCTCGGTAACATTGCCGCGCCGTTTCGGACGGATCACCGGCTTTTCATGGCGCACCTTGATGACCGAGAACGAGATATTGTCTTGTTCGGGGTCGTTCAGACCCTTAACGGCCTGAAGCAACGCGTTGGCGATATCGGCGCTTGGCTTGCGACGGTTCCGCGTGATGATCCGCGTGATCATCTTGTCTTCAATGAATTGAAGCCCGTCGCTGGACACCACGATGATGTCGCCCGCTTTCAGATCAAGGGCCAGCCCCCGATTGTCCATGCGGTTGATCTTTCCGCCTGCAACGGCAGAGGTCAGGCTGTTCCGATCGGGATGCGTCTTTGCGTCTTCCGGGCGGATTGACCCAGCGGCCACCATTGCATCGATCTGCGGCGCCATGGAGTGGTCTTCGTTGACCTGGTCCATGCTTCCCGCACGATAGTGGTACAGCGGGCTGTCCCCGACCGAGCTCCAGTACATTTTGGTACCGGCAATGACAGCGGCGACAACGGTCGAACCCATGCCACGCGATTCCGGGTTTTCCGTGATCGCGTCACGAATACAGTCGTTGGCGTTGGTGATGGCGCTTTGCATCAGCTTGGGCAGATGATCCGCGTGGTCAAAGAACAGATCGCTGTGGAACTTCAGTTCGCTATAAACCTCAGTGACAACAGTTTTGCTAGCGATGTCACCAGCGGAATGACCACCCATCCCATCGGCAAGCACCACAATGCCAAGGTCATCGCCGACGGCAAAGTCCGACACCAGCGAGTCTTCCTGATAGTCTCGACCTCCTCGATCAAGCGCGGATGCGACGTCGAATCGGGGTTCAGGCAATCTCCACATCATCGTCGTCTGTCCCTTCCTCTTTTTCGGCCATATCCCAGTTGAAGTCGGTCGAGCACAAAGCCACAAAGCGCAGCTTAGTCTCGCCGATTTCGATGGAGTCACCGTTTTTCAAATCACTCGTGCTGACGACAGGTTTGCCGTTAAGGCGTACGATGTTGGACTTACCGCCATGGCCCAGCAGGTAGGTATGTTCCTTGGGGTCATATACGATTGCAGCATGGTTCTCGCGCGAGACGGCCATGTCGCCAAAGTCCAGCCGGATGGCCTGTTCTTCGCCGCGGCCGATCTGTGACATGCCGGACTTGATGGCGAAACACTCGCCCATGCCAGGACCCTTGGTTACCATGACAAGGCCAACGGGGAACTGAATGCGGCTGGATTCCGTCTTCGTATTTTCTTCGCCGAACAGGTCGACAATGCGCCCATCCGACGTATCGAAGCCCATCAGACGTGTCTTGTTCGCATTGTTTGGGCGACGGCGCTTCCGAATGATTGGTTCGTCGCCCGTTGCCGGAGTGGGCGCAGCGGGCTGTGCCGAAACCGGTGCGGCTTCGGGCTGCGCCGCCTGATCTTTGGGTTCCAGCGTAAGCGGTTCATCAAACCGCTTTGGCGCTTTCTTTCTGAAAAAGAACACTGAGTTTCTCCTTGTTGATGCGCGCGCGCTTCTTGTTAGTTCAGGGCTGCAAGGTTGAAGGCTTCGATCCAGATTTCGCCGTCGCGGCTGACCGCGAAGCTGAAGCTGGACGTGCCGTTCGCCATTTCCCTGTCGAGGATGTTTTTGAGCGTGTCGGGACCGTTCAGGTCCTCCCAAGTGGAGACATAGGATACAAGCGTGTCGCCCACTTCGAAGTTGGACGTGCCGCCCGGAACTGACGCGACTTCCGTAATCCAGCTGTCGCCGCGTTCGCGGGCCACAAAGCTCAGACCGTTGACCAGCAGGGTGTGCTGTTCCTTTTCGATCCTAAGCGACCGTTCGGTTACCGCAGTGTTCAGGCCACTGTCCACGCCAAGAACAACCTCGTAGGCCGTGACATTGCCTTGCGGCGCTGCCTCTTGCAGAATCGCGGTGATTTCCTCGTTTGTCGTCACGGGTTGGCCGTTGATTGACACAATCCGCGAGTTTGCACCCAACCATGCTGGCGCCGTTTCCGAGACCGAAATGACGACACCCGGCTGCCAAGGTGAAAGCGTGAACGGCGTGACAGGGACGAAGCGCGTGACGATGCCGGTTTCGGCTTCCGGACGCGGTGCCGTCGGTGCCGCTGCGACCGGTGTCGGGGCAGGAGCGGCGTTCGAGGCCGTCTCAACATTGACCGAAGGCGTGCGGGTTGTCCGCGCAGCTGATACAATCTCGGGTTCCGAAGAAGATGCCATCGAGCGGAAGAAATCCAGCGAAGCCTCGCTTCCGATGGTGCCGGTCACTTGCTGCGAAGGCTGGCTCTCGGCTACTTCCACCTGTGCAGGTGCCGGTTCTTCGATCACGATAACAGGCGCTGGGTCTTCAGGTACTTCGACCACTTCAACCGGTGTTTCGGTTTCTTCGACAGCAGGCGCGTCCTCGACCACGATCAGTGGCGCAGCAGGCGCTTCGGTGTCTACGGCCGGCACGTTGTCTTCAAAGACAGCGACCGCGTCGTCAGCCTCGCGGAAGGGGCGGGGCTGGGGGAAAACAGCCGTGTTCGGCAGTGCCAATACAATTGGTGGCACAACGAAATCCGTCGTCTCTTCAACCGCTGGCAGCGGGGGTTCCGAGACCTCGATGGCCACGTCCGCGACCTGAGGAAGCTCGGGCGCCGTTTCAACGACCGGAGGCTCTGCCTCAATGGCGGGGGCTTCGACAACTTGGCTCTCACGCAAGAACGCCGGGGCGGTCTCGGTCACGGGTTCAGCCGTCACGACATCCACGTCGGGTGTCGCTGGGGCGGTGACGTCCGCCACTGGTGCGACAGCTGCCTGTTCCGTTTCAACCACAGCCGGTGGTGTGTCCGAGCCGGACGACATCATGAAAAATCCGGCGCCAGCCGCAGCCGCAATCGCCGTACTGCCCAACAGAAAGGGCATGAAGGACTTCTTGTCCGCGGTATCAGTCGACGTCACCGACTGTTTTGCTGCCGCGGGGGCAGCAATGGCCGATGGACCGCCAGACATATGCGCCAACCACTCATCCGCGTCTTGCATACGGTCACGCGGAAGGATGGACATGGCCTTATCCAAAGCGCTGACAAAGGCGTCGGAATAGTCGCTGGTCTTCTCGCCAAGCGACACATAGGGGTCTTCGTCACCTGCGGCACAGGCCGACAAACGCCACTGGCTGTCGGGCGGAAGTTCCCGTGTGATCAGGTGGTAGAAACTAGCGGCCAGCGAATACAGGTCGCAGGACGGTGACTGATCGCTGCCCGCGATATAGAATTCCTGGGGCGAGTAGCCGTCTTTGACAACACGCAACGCCGACAACATGCGCGTGACACGCTCGTTCGAGCTTTCGCGCGCGGCGCCAAAGTCGATCAGGATCGGCTCGCCGCTTTCGTTGATGATGATGTTATCGGGCGAAATATCGCGGTGCAGGATATCCATCTGGTGAATATGCTTGATCGCATCCAAGACCTTGGTCAGGTAGCTTTCGACCAGATCCGGTGTCAGACTATCCGGGTCTTCCTGCAAAATTTCCAAAAGATCACGGCCTTGGACATAATCCAGCGCCATATAGGCCGTGTTGTTTTCCTCAAAAACCTGGTGAACGCCCACGATATTGGGGTGGTTCGCCTTGGCCAGGCTCATCGCTTCCTGCGAGAACAGACGCACAATCGACTTCAGCTCGTTCTGATGTGCCCGCGAGCGCGGCGTGACCGAGTGGTTCTGCCGGCGGCAGAAGCTGCCGGGGAAACACTCCTTGATAACGACCCGGCGATCGAGGCTGTCTTTTGCAACATAGGTGATCCCGAAACCGCCTGCGGCGAGGAAACCCTCGATCGTGTACTGTCCAAGCATTAGCTTGGTACCCGGCTTCAACTCATCGACGAAATCTTCGTCTTCTGCTTCGACCGCATTCGTTTCGAGGCTCATAGGCCTGCCCTCACATGCATTTCACACAATTTGTTAGGGTTAACGTGCGGGGAAAATCGGTCTCTTTTAAGGTTAACCCTTGTTGAACAGGGGAAAAATATGTGGCGTCTGACCGTATTCTCGACACATTTGGGCGCCGTAAGTCGAACTAATGGCGCCTAAACCGCACTATTATATATAGTACGTAAACAAACCTCGCCGAGGTCAGGCGACAATCTCGCAGGTTTAGGTTAATGGGTCAGGGGGATGAGACAATGTTCGCCGCACCTGAAATGTGCTGGGCGGGCGCGTTCGCAAGCAAGATGCAACAGCGCGGCGGGGCAAGCGCGACGGTCCTTGGTCGCACCTGCCGATAGTGCAACTAGATCGGGTCTGGCTTCGGCGCGAAGGGATCGTCGCCCGAATTCCGCGCGTCATTGGCCTGAGCCATTGTCGCCTGACAGTCCAGCATCGATTCAACAGCTTCGCTGGCACCGGACAGAGCCAGATGCGCAATTTCGGCGCCATCGTGCGATATACGAACCGAGCCGGTGTCTGTGAACTCTTTCATGAAGTGCGATGCCTGTTGATCTTCGATCGGAACCGACAGGATAAGGCTTGGCAAAATGTCGTTCCAACGATGGCCTTGCGCCGTTCCCAGCCAGGCATCCAAATCGCCAAAAGCGACTTCGACATCATAGTCTTGCCCGTTCTTCAACGAGTCCCAGCGTGCGTTAGCTACGATCAGCTGCACATTTTCCTGCGTGGCGTTGAACTGGAACCTCAGGAACAGGTCGTCTTCGAAACCGGAAATGATGAAACAGGAGTTGTCGATCGTGCGATCTATCGCAACGCTCCACCCCTGCACGTCGTCTTTCCATGTGACCGTATCCTGAGCGAACGCCGCCCCCGACACACACAACGCGCAGAGCGCGCCCCCAACAACTTTTAACATTCACACTCGCCTTCTAGCTACGGGCTTTGTGCTAACACAATTTCGCCACAATGTGCCCCTGTGGACCGTCAACAATCTGTTTCGCAATGTTCTCAATGGCTTGTGGGAGGGCAGGTTTTCCGGTCTGTTTCAGGGGTGTGCGATGTGAATAAGGCAGGTCGCACCGGTGATAAAATACTGAAAATATTCATGAAAATTTATTTTCCTCGCGAAACTGTCCAAACTTGGTCCACCAGGTGACTAAGTGCGACACCGGTGACGTCACTGAAATCATTGGAGAAATCCCTGTGTTTCGCATTTAGCGCAAATTCCACACAATTGATGCGTTTTAATGCCATTTTCCTTGGTCAATGTGTCCCAAAGCAGTGCCGTACAGGCGGCGAACAATAGTGGTTGTCACAATGAGCTCAAAGTTAACACCGCAGGACTCAGCCGAAGAACAGTTCGAAGACGAACTGAAGCCCGGGACCGAACTGCTTCATGGGCAGTACGAAATCGAGCAGTTTCTGAACAATGGCGGCTTTGGGATCACGTATCTTGCCAAGGACAGCCTGCTGCGTCGTGTGGTCATCAAAGAGTGTTTCCCTGAATCCATCTGTCGTCGCGCCAATTCGACCGTGCGCGTGCGCTCGCGCGACCAAGCCGACGCATTCCGCGCTATCGTTGATCTTTTCATCGAAGAAGCACGCGGCCTTGCCCGACTGTCGCACCCGAATATCGTCGGCGTCCATCAGGTCTTCGAAGACAACGATACCGCTTACATGGCGATGGACTTTGTCGCAGGCCGCGATCTTCTTGAAATCGCCGAAACAGAAGAGGTCATCGAGCCCAAGGTTTTCGAAGTCATTGTCTACAAGCTGCTGGATGCCGTCGCATTCATTCACACCGAAGGCGTCCTGCACCGCGATATTTCGCCCGACAACATCCTTTTGAGCCAGGACAACGAACCGGTTCTGATCGATTTCGGGGCAGCCCGCGAAACCGTGACCCGCGCAACCAGCTATCTCGGCTCGATGCGCACGGTGAAAGACGGGTACTCGCCGCAGGAATTTTACGTCAAGGATTCCGAACAGCATCCGTCCAGCGACCTCTATTCCTTGGCGGCGTCGATTTATCACGTGATCACAAAAGAACTGCCGGTGAACGCGCAAAAGCGTATGACCGCCATCGCAAACGGTGATCCCGACCCCTATGTGCCGATCAAAAGCCTGGTGTCGGACTATTCCGAGCCGTTTCTGGACGCCATCGATCACGCTTTGCGCGTGTTTCCTAAGGATCGCATCCAATCAGCGGGCGAATGGCAGGCCATGATTGCCGACGCAATCCCGTCTGTCTCAGCGCAAGGAACTGTATCGCGCCCCATGCTGGCGGTCGATAATGGAAGTGTCGTCGAACAGTATGAACAGAAGGAAAAGAAGTCCTTCCTCAGTGGTCGCAAAGCGTCTGCCAAGCAGGTCTCGGTGCGGGCCGAACGCCCGGCATCGGAACTGGAACCCGGTCAACGGGACGTGGTGTCGTCGCAGGCGCAGGTGGCCCGGGCCATGACGCCAAACAGTGGCACCGCCGGAAACGGCCGATATGTCGGTATGGCCGCGGTTGCGGTGATTGCCGTTCTTGGTGCGGGCGCAGTGCTGTTTAGCGGTGGTTCCGATGATGACCAGGTTGTCGCGCAAGGCGGCCAGGAAACTGGCAACGTACCGGCACCGGTTGTCGCTGATGCGGGCGCAGCAACGCCAAGCCAAGCCGCTCAGAGAGATTCGAACAAACCCGAACAGGTACCATTCTTCCTGGCGGATTCCTCGGCAGGTGACGTCGAAGTCTCCTCCGCCGCCGGATCGCGTCTGACGGCCGCCGATACGGGCCCCATCGCATCGGCGCAAGTGCCGCGTGACCAGGGCGTCAACCAGACGCCGGGCGCTGCAACGGCCTCGGATCTGGCCGGCGCACAGGCGGCAACACCCTCGACAACGGTGGTTTCGGCCCCGGCCACTGTGCAGAGCGCTGGCGCAGGCAGCTTTGTCACGGCCGCCGCACTCAGTTTCCCAGTCAATGCCGATCCGGCCGATGGCGCAATAATCGCTTCGCTTGGCGGATTGGACAGCAGCAACATCGAAGAGGGCCAACGCCTGATATCTGTGAATGGTTTCCCGATCCAGGCGATCGAAGACTTCCAGCGGGTGGCGGCAGCGACGGTGGCCTTTTCTGTGGGCGATACGGTCGAAGTGTCTCTTGGCATTGAGAACCCAAGCACGGGCGCAACCTTCGTCGAAAAACTGACCCTGCCCGCAGTCCAGCAGACAACCTTGTCCAATGGCGTTGTCTTTGAAACCCGACGAGATGGTGACAGCTGGGTAACCTTTGTCACGCGTGGTGCGGGTCTGACGCAGTCCGAATTGCAGACGGGCGATCAACTGGTCGCGTTTATGCCAAGCAATGAACTGATCGACACACAGGACGGCCTGTCCACAATCCTCACACGGGAAGCGGACAACGGCGCGGCTCAGATCAACTTTGCGATCCGACGCGACAATGACATGTGGCTTGTCGCGATGCCCTACACTGCGGGCCAATAGCCAACAGATCACCGCGCGCCGGCGTCGCCCTGTGCGGCGTGCGGCGGCGTGTCTGTCCGTCGTCTTGACACTCACGTTCAACCGCTGTGCGGCTTTTCGGCACGGGCTGTTTTTGGACTGTGGCAGTTAAGGCAAGGACGGTGCGAAACCGTGTCGGTTCCGATCTGGTCAAGGGGAAATGCAGCGCGGCGAGTTTGGAAAAAAGCCCGAGTTTCAGGTGTTTATTCTCGGTCGTCCCGACGCCAAGTTCCACTGTTAACAAATTAAATCAGATTCTCGAAAAACCCATATTTGAACACAATTTCCGCCAAATTATTGGGTTTGTTTCCCACAGGAATAAGGGATGGACCGGTGGGTCGTGCAGCTCTTGAGGGAGGCTCCAAGCGTCACGCGGCGAGCTGCGCAGTCGTCGGTCCGAGCACACTAGGAGTAGGACTTGTGGCGAAGAGACTTGTACGTCAATTGAAGACATCTGCAGCCGGGGTTGCGCTTGTGTCGGGGCTTTTGGTCTCGTCGGCGGCGCTTGCGGACCAGGTGACACTGAAATCTGCGGACGGCACCGTGAACCTTGTCGGTGATTTCATCGACTTCAAGGATGACAACTATATCATCCGCACGGCGCTTGGCGATCTTCGGATCAGTGCCAGCCGTGTGCGCTGTGAAGGCGCGGCCTGTCCGACCTTCGACAATGTTGCGGCCGATGTTCAGATCGCGGGCTCGGACGCCATCGGTCTTGGCATGATGCCGCTTCTGATGACCGGCTTTGCGGCTGCGATGGACGCGGATGCGGAACTGACAAACACGGCCGACGGCCAGACGCTGGCCACGCTGATCGGCGATGGCGGCTTCGGTGACGAGATCGGGTCCTATCTGGTCTCGGCGACGACGGACACGGACGCGTTTGACGCGCTTTTGTCGGGCTCGGCCAAGGTCGGCATGTCGTCGCGCCGGATCACCAAGGACGAGGCCCGCGCGCTGCGCGATGCCGGTGCCGGCAACATGGTCAGCCCCGAGCAGGAACGCATCGTTGCTGTCGACAGCATGGTGATCGTGACGCATCCGTCCAATGAGGTGGGTGAACTGACGGTCGACCAGCTGCGCGGCGTCTTCTCGGGTCAAATCCGCAACTGGCGCCAGTTGGGCGGCCCGGATCGCCCGATCAACGTGATCGCACGCGAACGCGACTCGGCCAGCTACGACTTCTTCATGAGCTATCTGTTCGGCGACGAGAAGCCGAACTACCTGCCCCAGGGCATCGCCGAAGACGACCAGCAGATGTCGAACGTGGTTTATCTTGACCGCAACGCCATCGGTTATGTCGGCTTCGCCTTCCAGCGCGGCGCCAAGCCGGTGACACTGGTCAACGAATGCGGCATCGCGGCCAAGCCGGATGCGTTCTCGGCGAAGACGGAAGAATATGCGCTGAACCGCCGGATGTATCTCTACAACCGTGCCGACACGCTGGATACCGCCAGCCGGTCGTTCCTCGATTTTGCCATCTCGGAAGAGGCCGACGGCGTGATCGGGAAGTCGGGCTTTATCGATCTGGGCATCACGCGCCGCAGCCAGGGCATCGACGATGACCGGGCCCGGGCCCTGAAGGCAGAAGCGGCCGCGTATGATGCGGGCTTCGAGGCCGGCGTGATGGAAGAGATGCTGAGCGAGATGCCGGATTGGGATCGCCTGTCGACCACGTTCCGCTTCCGCACAGGCTCGTCGCGCCTGGATGAACGGGGCCGTGTCGACCTCGAGCGTCTGATCGCCTATCTCGAGGACGCGCCCCAGGGCACCGAGATCAGCTTCGTGGGCTTCACCGACAGCGTCGGCGCCTTTGAAGCGAACCGTCGCCTGTCCTTCGGCCGCGCCGACGCCGTGCTCGACGAAGTGCGCCGCGCCGCCGGCAACCGGCTCGATCACATCCAGATGGTGACCTCCGGCTTCGGCGAAGTGGCCCCCTCGGCCTGCAACGTCACCGACCGCGGGAAAGCCATCAACCGCCGCGTCGAGGTCTGGATCTCGAAAGACGCCGCCTAAAGAAAAGCGGCCCACCTCAAAAATAGGTGGGCCGAATTCGTACAGCCTCGCGCTGATCGCACCGGCAGGAACCAAATCGCCACTGCGATCTCAGCAAAATCATTGACTGGAACCCAGAATGAAAACCGATCAACCCTTTAGAAATACTCTATTTGCCGCCGCGACCGTCTGTGCGGGCCTGATGGGCACAACGACCGGAGCAACGGCAGATTCCTTTGACGGCTCGACAGCGCGCGTCACGCTTGCAAGCGAACTGCGCATGCTGACCCAGAAAATCGGCTCGGCCAGCTGCCGCGTGAATGCTGGCATCGGTACCGAAACGGCGATCGAAGATTTGACCGAAGCGCGTCAGGCTTTCAACACCATCATGAATGGTCTCGAGAATGGCAGCCTGGCTCTTGGCATTCCGTCGGCGGAAAGGAACCGTGTTGTCCTGCAATCGCTGGAAGCCGTGCACGCAGCCTGGAAGCCGATCGACGAGGCATCCGAGACCCTGATCTCGAACGCCGCTGGCAAAGAGCGCGCGCACGAGGTGATCGCGTCGGACACCAGTAAGCTTTTGCAAGCGACCGTCATCCTGACATCGGATGTATCTGGCCGTTATTCAAACCCAAATGAACTGACCCAAGCCGACGCGATGGCGCTGAACATCGCCGGGCGTCAGCCGATGCTGGGCCATCAGATTGCCAAGGAAGTCTGTGGCATCGTGGCTGGCAAGGCAACCGCTGGGACGACTGAAGCGCTTGGTCAAAGCCTTGATATGTATTCGGTTTCCCTGTCCGCACTACGGGACGGCATGCCACAGGCAGGTGTGAACCCGCCGCCGAATGACACCATTCGCGAAGAGTTGGCCGCGATCAACGAAACATGGCGGTCGAACAAGCCCGTTCTGGATGCGATCCGCGGCGGCATGCAGCCGACAGCCGAGAACGTTCAGGCGCTGGCTCAAGTCTCGGCCGAGTTGACGACAGACATGAACAACGTCGTTACGCTTTACAAGTTGGCCAAGCCGGGCAACGGCGATGTCTACCGCGTTCCACTGCGGGCCTATGCCGAGGAACAGTTGTCGAAATGGCTGGAAAACGAAGAACTGATCCAGGCAATTCGCGATCAGAATGCTGCCCATGACGGCCTTACGCAGGCCGACATCGACCAGCTTGATCTGGACTGGCGCGCACAGCGTAAGACCGAAGCGAAGCCGTTGATCAACAAGCTTCTCGGTCAGCCCGCCTCGGAATGGCTGCGTGGTCAGCAAGCCGAAACGGCTAACTTCGTGACCGAAGTGTTCGCCATGGACAATCACGGCCTCAACGTCGCGCAAAGCGTCGAGACGTCGGATTACTGGCAGGGCGACGAAGCCAAGTGGCAGCAGACCTTCGGCAACGGCTCGGGTGACATTCACATCAGCGAAGTCGAATTCGACGACAGCACAGGGTCCTATCAGTCGCAGGTCTCCATGCCGATCAAGGACCCGGCAACAGGCGAACTGATTGGGGCCATCACCTTTGGCGTGAACGTTCAGTCCCTGCTCTAGGCAGACCATCATACACCAAGATTAGGCCATGTTGGGTGATCCCCGACATGGCCTTTTCCTTTTCGGCGTTTCCCGGCAAATATGGGCCATGTGACAGAGGAGGGAGGGCGCAATGGCGTATCGTGTAGGCTGTATTGGCGCCGGGTATTTTGCCGCCTTTCACTATGACGCCTGGGCACGCATAGAGGGGGTCATGCCGGTTGCCTCTGTCGACCGTGACCTTGCTCGGGCCAAGGCGACAGGGCTTAACGCCTATTCGGATGCAACCGCGATGCTCGAGGCCGAAAAGCCTGACATCGTCGATATCATCACGCCACCGCCCACGCATTTCGAGGCCATTCGCACCGCATTGGCCCATCGACCGGGCGTCATCATTTGTCAGAAGCCGTTTTGCCAGGGGCTGGATGAAGCGCGGGCCGCGGCCAATATGGCGGCGTCTGCGGGCGTGCCGCTGGTCGTGCATGAGAACTTTCGGTTCCAACCCTGGTATCGCCGGATTAAGGCGTTGATCGACGCGGGCGAAGTCGGCGACGTGCAGCAGATCACGTTCCGCTTGCGACCGGGCGACGGGCAGGGCGCGCGCGCCTATCTGGATCGCCAGCCCTATTTTCAGGACATGCCCCGGTTTCTTGTCCATGAAACCGCCGTGCATTGGATCGATACCTTTCGGTATCTGATGGGGCAGCCCGACCGTGTCTTTGCCGATTTGCGGCAAATGAACCCAGTGATTGCGGGCGAAGATGCGGGGACCATCCTGTTTGACCAAGGCAATGGCCGCCGCGCAGTTTTCGATGGCAACAGGTTGTTGGATCATGCAGCGACGAACACGCGCTGTACCATGGGGGAAGCACTGGTCGAGGGCACCGAGGGCACCTTGACCCTAGCGGG
>JBCCCA010000035.1:0-21089 GCA_039033735.1 Pseudomonadota bacterium | reverse complement strand
TGTTGCTGGATTGCTGTATGTCTTTATCCCCGTACCGGCGACCCTTGCGGCACTCAGCCTCTCTACGGGTCCCGTGCGGGTCGCTTGCGCAACTTTCTTGACCTGTCATCTTCTTGGTGATCTGGTTTGGACGATCCTAGCAATTTCAGCAATCATTGGTGTCTCGCAAACTGGCCCGCTGCTCTTCGATGTTTTGGGACTTGCTTGTGGCGCTTATCTTGTTTGGCTCGGTATCAAAGCGCTTCGTAGCCATAGTTCGAAAGTCGACGCCATAGTTGAGGTTCCCTGGAGATCAGGGCTCATTTTTGGCTTCACAAACCCAAAGGCCTACCCCTTCGCGCTAGCGATGTTCACGGCTGTCTTTGCGCGATTTGAAGATGCGATGATGTTTCAGAATACTGTTGCGCTCGTCTTGGCAGCGTTTCTCGGGTTCTGCGTCGCAACGGTTGGCGTAGTGTTCTGGACCGGGCTTCCCGTAACAAGACGCATCTTCATTCGACACAGTCGCCTGATCACACGTGCCATCGGGATTGTGTTTATCGCGGCTGGTGCGAAATCAATCGGCACATCGGTGTCAAACATCAGACTTCGCGCGTAACGTCGTGTTTTGATACAGTCCGGTCGCGTCACCGCACAAACTCCGTTGGGTTCGCTTAGACCGAAGACCGCTGCAATGTGAGTGTTGCCGATCCACGCTGATCAGACTGCTGCCGCGGGAACGAGGGATATCCATTCAGGTTTCGATCGCTTCGGAGATGATGAATGCAATCTGGAATTCAGTACCGTGGTATCTGCCCGCAATGCGCCGAATAGTGATATCAATGATGTCTGTGAGAACGGTTTCCCATTCCCGTTGCTAAAGATGGGACCGGAATCCAAACAAAACGTTCGTCGTCACGGGCCGATTCTGCGCGTGTTGACCGAAACGCGGGCTGTTACATCTGTACGGAGCGGATGGCGGGGTAAGACGCCCGAAAGTTTTCGTGAGCCTCGTTGAAAAGGGTTGTCATTTCAGTGACCGGTTCGATTTCGAAAGCGGTTTCTGCGGCATGGATCACCTGGTCAGGTTCGAGACCAGTTGCCGCAATCATGCCGAGACGGGCGGCTCCGAGTGCTGCTCCGAACTCGCCCGATTTGGGCTTGTGCAATGGCACTCCAATCAATGTCGCTATGGCTTTCAGCCAGTAGTTCGACGCGCTGCCGCCGCCGATGGCAATAAGCTTTTCGAATGCAGTGCCGGTGGCCTTTAACGCATCAAAACTGTCGCACAGTGCAAATGAGACCCCCTCGAGAACGGCGCGTGTCAAGTCTTCGCGCGAGGTGCTCGCAGACAGCCCCGTGAAACTGCCGCGGATCTCGGCGTCGTTATGCGGCGTGCGCTCGCCCGAAAGGTAAGGGAGGAAACGCACCTTGCCGGGCGCTTGCAAGCTCTCACCCAAGGCGGCCGTCATGTCTGCTGGGGATTGACCCGTTATGCGGGCCAACCAGTTCAAACTGTCCGTGGCCGACAGCATGACACCCATCTGATACCAGCGCTCAGGCACAGCATGACAAAAGGTGTGAACGGCCGTCGCTGGCGCTGGCTTGTAGCCATTTCGTGCTGTCAGCAGCACCCCCGAGGTTCCCAGCGACACAAAGCCCTGACCTTCGTTCAATGCACCGATCCCGCAGGCCGCCGCCGCATTGTCACCTGCGCCACCCGCCACGGTTACAGTGCCGGAAATGCCCCAAGATCGGGCAATATCGTCACGCAGCGTTCCAGCCGCCTCACAGCCTTCCACCAATCTTGGCATTTGGTCCACCGACATGTGCCCCGCCTGCAAAAGCGCGTCCGACCAGTTTCGCGTGCCGACATCCAGCCAGGATGTGCCAGCGCTGTCGGATCGATCTGCGACATACTCACCGGTCAAATAGTAGTTGAGGTAAGCCGCAGGCAGCAGCACCTTGGCCGTCCGGGCATAAATGTCAGGTTCGTGCGTTCGCACCCATTCTAGTTTAGGCGCAGTAAATCCGGGAAAGACAATATTGCCCGACAGCGCACGGACGTTTTCGGTCGCGTCTAAGGCGGCGGCTTCAACATGGGCTCTGGTGTCGTTCCAGAGAATGCAGGGCCGCAAGACCATGCCGTTCTTGTCGAGAAGTGTCGCGCCATGCATTTGGCCTGCAACGCCAATGCCGCCAAGGTCAGCAAACTGGGGAAATCGGTCGCGCATCTCGGCGACTGCTTCTTTAAGCGCATCGATCCAATCCGAAGGCTCTTGTTCAGACCATCCGGCAAATGGATGCGACACGTCATAGAACCGCTCGGTTGATCCAATGGGCTGACCGTTTTCATCAACGAGAAGAACGCGCAGACCGGACGTTCCAAGGTCAATTCCAAGATACGACATTCAGTAGCCTTCCAAGTCAGAGTTCAAAGCGGCAACGACGCCGTCGTCGCGGATTTTTGCGATGCGCCGTTTCAAACGCAGCCGCGAAGTCAGGCCAATCCACAAGATCGCGGTAGATGTCATCCATCTTAAGCCAGGCCAATGGCGTCAACTCGTTTGATTGCGCGATGGCCTTCAAGCGTTTCCACATCGGATCTTTTTGAACAGTCCGACTTCCGTCTTCGCGATGTCCCAGGCACATCCTTGACCATATCGTTTCAGCCATAGCAAGACCGGCTGTTGGCGCGCTAGTCGTGCGGGCGTCACGTATCGTCGGCAAAACAAAATCGAGATGGCGAGAATTGCCATCGAACACCACCCGACGGACAGTGTCCCTTGTAGTTGGGTTTGAAATCCTACGTTCGACCGGGACGGTATAAGTCTGAGGTTTCATTCCAGGCACAGGCTTTACCAAGGGTGCAATTTCCGTCTGCGGGTTTTTCCGAAAAAAGGATCGCAACGGGTGGTGCAACATCGTCTGGGCCAAAGTTTGGAGGCCGAGCAATTTGGCCGCATTTGTCAAGAACTGGTGACACGCATGCAGAAGCCGGAGCTTCCGCGTCTCGTGCCCGTGTACGTCATCGGAATAGGTGGCGCCGACACGATCCCAGTCAGGCCGGCCACGACAGAAATCATCCTCGATCACCCACTGCCTGAAGTTCTCGTGTGTGACCGGTGCAGCATCTCCAGTCCCAAGTGCACGCACCCCGGCGCCAATGTTCGCCCAGTCCTGCGCTCGCCCCGCCTGTAACAGGCGATGCGGGCACCACGCCTGATGCGCCCTGTGAAAGCTCGCCACACTGTCATGAATGATCCCACGTCGCAGGGCCGCGCGGTCATATTTTGGACGTTTGACAGGGGCGGGTATGTCAACCGGAATTTGGACGAAAACGGGATTCATCGCCTTACCTCTGATGCGCGCAGGACAAAGTCGGACACTGCATCAAGATCGCGAAAGACCTGCATAGCGCCTGCTTCAATCAGCGTTTGTGCTTGACGATCTTCCCGCCCTTTAAAATGGCTGCCGCCGACAAACCCGACAGGCGACATTCCGGCCCGTACCGCACCAGCCACACCAAGAGGCGAATCCTCGACAACAAGACATCCAGATGGATCACACTTCATTCGCTTTGCCGCTTCGAGGAAAATGTCGGGGGCGGGCTTTCCGGCATTGACATGATCCACACTCACTGCGCGAGGTCCGAAGTGATCAGCCAGTTGAGAGATCTCCAAAGTTGAACACATCCGGCGAACAGATGCACCGGTTGCCAAACCAAGTGCCAAACCGTCTAACGCCAAACGGCGAAGCAATGCATCGGCGCCTTTGATCCTTGAAAGCTCGCTTTTGTATCTGCCAATCAACTTGTCTTCTATGCGCGAGGCAAAGCCCGGCGGAACCGCATGCCCAAGGCGGTCGACCGCAAAACGCTCGATCTTTGCGATGGACACACCCAGGAACCGCTCGCCAATGTCGCGGGCGGTGATGTCGCTCAACCCCAAATCGTGCAATTCGTCCGCAATCGTGCTTAGACACAGTGGTTCGCTGTCGACAAGACATCCGTCCATGTCGAAGATTACGCCCCCAAATTGCGTCTCGGACGTCGTCATAGGCGGTTAGATACGCTGCTCAGTCGCGCGATCAAACAAATGCGCTTTTGCCGGATCGAAGACAAAGCCAAGCTCCGACGTTGGGCGCGCACTGATGCGCTCTTTCACCAAGGCGTCAATCTTAGCTGTGCCGTGCTTGGCGAAAACCTGTGTCTCGGATCCAGTTGGCTCGACCACGATCACCTCAAGAGGAACGCCTTTTTCACCGATGGTTATGTCTTCCGGGCGAATGCCGTAGACGATCTCCTGTCCCTCGGACGTCTCTGCCGACGGCAGGTCAAGCACCAGCCCTGTCTCGGAGTGGAACTTGCCGTCACTGACTTTGCCTGGAATGAAGTTCATGGAAGGTGAGCCAATGAAGCCTGCGACGAACACATTGTCGGGTCGGTCGTATAGATCAAGCGGGCTGCCGACTTGCTCGACCCGCCCATCGCGCATCACCACAATCTTGTCGGCCATGGTCATCGCCTCGATCTGATCGTGGGTGACATAGACAATCGTTGTTCCAAGGCGCTGATGTAACTCCTTGATCTCGACCCGCATGGTGACGCGCAGTTTGGCATCAAGGTTGGACAAAGGTTCATCGAACAGAAAGACCTGCGGGTCCCGAACAATGGCGCGGCCCATGGCAACCCGTTGACGCTGACCGCCTGAAAGTTCTTTGGGATAGCGTTTGAGGTATTTCGAAAGATCAAGAATTTCTGCGGCTTGCGTGACTTTCTTGGCAATTTCCGGTTTCGAGCGTTTGGCCATCTTCAAGGGAAAGCCGATATTGTCGAAGACCGTCTTATGCGGATAGAGCGCGTAGCTTTGGAACACCATCGCGATGTCTCGCTCTTTTGGAAGGATATCATTGACCACTTTGTCGCCGATTGAAACTGTGCCCTCGCTGATCTCTTCCAGCCCGGCCAGCATGCGCAGTAAGGTGGACTTGCCGCAGCCTGATGGACCAACAAGAACGACAAATTCACCATCCTCGATGTCCACGCTGACACCGTGCATCACCTGCGTTCCGCCGTACCGTTTGACGACATTGTCGATTGTGACATTTGCCAATGTTCTTTTCCTTATTGTGGCATCAGGACTTGCATTTTGACGTCTGCCGGAGGCGCCGAAGCTGCGATCTCGAACGCGTTTACACTGTCCGCGAACTCGAATGTGCGAGTGATCAGGGGTTTTACATCGATCGCACCCGAGGCCAACATTCCGACACAGCGGGGAAAGACATGGGCATACCGAAAAATGTTCTCGACCCGTGCCTCACGGACCATTGCCGCCCCGGCATCGTACTCGATTGGGTCTGACTGACCGCCGATCATCACGACACAGCCACCGGGGGCGAGGGGCTCAAACACCGTCTTCGCAGCATGCGGGCTGCCAGTGGCTTCGAACACCACATCCGCGCCCCAGCCAGCAGTCTCGCGCATGACCGTGTCGACCAAACTGGCCGAACTGACATTGACCGGAGTGATCGCGCGTCCAAGAGAAGACGCAATCTCGAGCTTCTTCTCTGCCAGATCCGAGATGATGACCTGCGCGCATCCAGCCGCCAATGCCGAAAGTGCTGTGACCAAACCGATAGGCCCGGCGCCCAAGACGACAGCGACATCGCCAGGTTTGATCTTGGCCTTGGTCGCAGCGTGGACACCAACGGCCAAAGGCTCGACCATGGCGGCTTCCGCAAAGCTGACGGTGTCGGGAAGCTTGAATGTAAAAGCTTCAGGATGCACGCATGTCGGTCGCAGAATACCGTGCACAGGTGGCGTGGCCCAGAAACGCACAGCAGGGTCGATGTTATACATCCCCAACTGCGTCGCCCGGCTGTTGGGATCAGGGATGCCCGGTTCCATGCAAACACGGTCGCCTGTCGCCAGCGACGCAACTTCGCGGCCCACCTCGATCACTGTCCCAGAGGCCTCGTGCCCAAGGATCATCGGCGCATTAACAACGAATGGTCCGATACGCCCATGGGTGTAGTAGTGCACATCGGACCCACAAATACCAACAGTGTGCAGCTTGATCCGCACATCCCGAGGACCAAGTGTTTCTTCCTCGCGGTCAATGCCCGGAAAGTCACGCAAAGACAGTTCATTTTTCTTTTCCAGAACAAGCGCTTCCATGTCTTAGCCTTTTCTGATGATGACCACGGCCAAAGCCAGGGCGATGAGGTTTGAAATCCAGATCGATGCTCCCAGCGGTTCAATGAAACGGAACCAAAGAAGTGACATCGCAATCCATATGACAACCGAAATGAAAAGCCGATCGAACCAGTTGGTTTCGATTGGCAAAAAGCCCGGTTTCTTTTTGTTGTCGGACATGGCCTATCCCTTCACTGCGCCACAAGTCAGGCCGGCCACGATATGACGTTGCACCAAGCCAAAGACGATCAAGGCCGGGATTAGTGTAAAGACCGAAATTGTCGCCATGATCCCCCATTCCGTGCCCGTGGTCGTGACATATTCCGACAGCCCCGTGGTCAATGTGCGCGCCTCGAAATTCGTCAACGTCGCCGCTAGAAGGTATTCGTTCCAGGCAAAGACCCAGGTCAAAATCAGCGTCACGGCCAGGCCCGGACGACACAGTGGGAACACAACTTCGGTGATCACCTTCCATGTGCTTGCCCCATCGACATACGCGGCCTCGTCCAACTCGCGCGGGATGGCGTCAACCGTTGGTCGAAGGGTCCAGATCGCGAAGGGCAGATTGAACGTGCAATAGACAAGGATCATGCCGATCCGCGTATCAAGCAGCTTCCACTCCCCCACGGTGTACACCTGTGTCATCAGCAAAAAGAGCGGCAGCAAAAAAACAGCTGGCGGTGCCATGCGGTTCGTAATCGTCCAAAAGAAGATGCTTTCCTTGCCGGTTAGGTTCATGCGCGACAGGGCATAGCACGCAAAGAACCCAAGGATGGTGCACAGCATAGCATTCCCCGTCGAGATGATCACCGAGTTCAGCATGTAACTGCGCAACAGCCGGTCCCCCCAGACCTTGGCGTAGTTGCCCCAGAACGGGTCGGTCACGAAAAGGTCCGGCGTCGAGAAAAGCTGCACAGCCGGTTTCACCGAAATCACGAACAGCCAGTAAATCGGGAACAGCGTGAGAAAACTGATCAGGCACCAAAAGATAACACCGATGATCGGGCTGCTTTTACGCATTAGTCTTCCTCCGACCGGCGGTTGTTGCGCGGGGCCAGCATGGTGACATACAGCAACCAGCACGCAACAATTGTCAGGTACAAAACGATGACAGAGATCGTCGAGCCGTACCCATAGTTGGTTTTGGGAAACACCTCGCGGAAGATGTGAACGCCCAAAAACCGTGTGGCAGACCCTGGGCCACCGCCCGTCAGCATCCAAACCTCATCAACTGTACGAAGTGCATCCATCAACCGAATGAACACGGTCGCAATCATGGCGGGGGCAATCATCGGTAACGTGATGTGCCAGAAAATCTGTGGCTTACCTGCGCCATCGATTTGCGCTTGCTCGAAAGGATCGGGTGGCAAAGACACCAAGGCGGCGATCAAGGTTAGCGTGACCAAAGGCGTCCAGTGCCAAATGTCCATGATGACGATTGTCGTGAAAGCTGCGACAGCAGAGGTTCCGATATTCATCGTGATCCCAAACCACTCATCCAGATAATGCGGAATGATCCCAATCGACGGCGTCGTCATAAGTTTCCAAACCGAGCCGACGATGATCGGCGCCATAATCAACGGCAAGGTATGAATGGTTCGAAAAATCGCCTTGCCGGGAAAGTCACGCATGAAAGCCTGTGCCAGAAGATAACCCAAAACCAATTGCGAGAAGACGGCAAACACCACGAACAGAACAGTGACACCAAGCGAGTTCAGAAAGGCTTGGTCAAAGACAATTCGACGAAAATTATCCGCCCCGTTGAAAACCATCTCGGGGTTTACGGCAAACGGGTTCCACTGATGAAAGGAGACGAAGACGACGTAAACAAACGGAACCACGCCAAAGAAAAACAGAATGACCAATGTGGGTGCCAGAAAGATCCAGCCAAGTCGTTTTGAGTGCATGCGACCCCGACGTCCTTCTTGCAGTCTTTTCGGTGAAAGGGCCGCCGCATTTCGTGACGGCGACCCTTAGACAACCAACAGGGAGGTTGGTCAGTTGCGGTAGCCAAGCTCAGTCAGTGTGGCCTCAGCAGCAGCAGCCATCTGATCCAAACCGTCTTGCGGCGCAAGATCGCCGGTCAGGATTTGGTAGAAGATGGGCGCGGTTGCTTCACGCACCTGAGCGTGGAACGGATACGCGGGAGCACCAGCGAATAGATATCCCTTATCCTTGATCAGATCGTAATAGCCGCCAAGCTCTTCGTTGAAGGCAACGACTTTCGGATCGTCGTAGGTGGCCGTGTGCGTCACACGTGGCGCAGCAACAGCCCAATCCGGTTGCACTTCGTTCTGGCCGATATACTGCAGGAACAAAGCAGTCGCTTCCTTGTTCTTCGACGAGTGCGGCATCCCAAATGCGCCACCGTCGTAGTAGCCGATGTAGCCATCACCCGCTTCGGCTGCGGCTTTCACACCATCTGCCAGCGGAGGCAGCGCAACCCCAACCTTGCCCACGACAAGCGACTTCGTCTCGTCTGCAGCAATCCAGCCAGCATTTTCGCCATACACCAGACCTTGTGCCGCACGTCCCGCACCAAAGGTTGTACCCACTTCAGTCCAGGTCGAGGCAGGACTTTCCGGTGGAGCGATGTCACGCATCGACAACCACCACTCCATAGCCTCCACCGCTTCGGGCCCGTTCATGGCACCGCCATTGGCAACCGACGCGGCATAGTTGTTGTTGGCGTCGATCCCCCAATTGTAGACACCGAAGGTCGGCGCGACTGACTCGTAATATTCATACCATGATGCGACGTGTCCGGTATGGGCCTGTGCGGTCGTACCCCATAGTTCAAGATCGTTTGCTTTCCCGTAATCCGTGAAAAACTGTGCAATTTCGGAATACTCAGTATGGGTTGTCGCCGGAACAAGATCGCGACCGGTTTTCTCCTTGAAGGCGGCCTGAATTTCAGCGTTTTCAAACAGGTCTTTCCGATACAGATAGACCTTCAAGAAGGCTTCCATCGGCACACCATAAAGGTCACCATCGCCGTCTTTGAAGTAATCGGCAAAAGTAGTGAAATTCGCCTCGTCATAGGTGGGTGCACGAAGCTCCGGGTTTTCGCCAAGGAAATCGGTCAAGTTGGTCAGGAAGTCGCGGGCCAGATACGAATAGATGATATCCTGCTCGATATAGACCATGTCATAGATGCCGGTTCCGGCTTCCATGTCCTTGATGCCTTTGTCGAACATCTGATCCCAGGATGTGGTTTCCACATCTACACGAATGCCCGTCAGCTCTTCAAACTCAGGGGCAAGAACTTCACGAATGTATTGCGAGGGGGGCGACGATTCCGTCACGCCCCGGATTGTGACCCCTTGGTAAGGGGCTGCGGCTTCTTTCCACCAGGCCGCGTGGCCATCGGCATAAGCTGCCGTCGCAGCCACGGATAATGCAAGCGCGGACGCGCCATACTTCAATGCTAAGCTCACGGCTTTCCTCCCATGTGTTTTGTGCGCCTTGTTCTCTAGGCAATCGATTCGAGACGCTGGCACTTCCCAAACGATGCACATGTAACAAAACCTGATCAAGTGTAAATTTTCAAATGTATGGATTGCAGAACACTTGTATGCCATGCCATAATTTGCTTGTAATTGGAGAAGAATGCCTTGGCGAGAGAACCCATAGAAGACAGCGAAGCGTTCGTCACTGAAGTGTGCTGGCACTACTACATTGGCGAAATGACACAGGCAGAAATCGCAAAGCTTTTGAATGTCACGCGGCTTCGCGTGAACCGCGCCATCCGGCTAGCGAAGGCGTCCGGAATGGTGAAAGTGCAGATCGAGTCACCTTTCATACAGCGCGTGGAGCAGCAGGAAGCGCTGAAAGACGCGCTGGGGTTGTCGCGCGTGATCATTGGTCCGGCAAACGCGGACAATTATGACTTTCACGGTCCGGTCGGTGCCGCTCTTGCAGCCCTTTTGACCGAGCGATTGGCAACTGGGGAATGGTCGTCCTTTGGTGTGTCCTGGGGGCTGACGTTGGACGCCGCTATTCGCAAACTGCCCAAACAATTGCACCCGGACCTTGAGGTGGTTTCGATCCTTGGCGGCACCACAGAAGGCTCGACCTTCAACTCCTTTGCTATTGCTTCGGGCATCGCGAAAACGCTTGGTGCGCATTATTCCTTGCTGGCTGCGCCCATCTATTTGTCAGAGGGGATCGACCGAGAGCTTTTTCTGTCTCAGCATGCTCTGAGAACGCATTTCGAGAAGCTCACTCGTCTTGATGCGCTGGTTATGACCTGCTCGAATGTTTCGGAAAAATCGTTCCTGGTTCGGTATGGTTTGCCCTCCGAACTGACCGCGGACCGGCTGATCGAAGCCGGTGCAATCGGAGATGTCTTTGGGCACTTCTTGGATGCCGACGGCAACTCGGTCTCCAAAGACATTGATAATCGGACGATCGGCATGTCGATCGACCAGGTTCAGAATGTGCCCGAGAAGATCATGGCGGCCGCCGGACCTCATAAGGTTGACATCATCAGGGCCGCGTGCCGCCGGGGACTTGTGGACTTGCTTGTCACGGATGATGTCACCGCAGGGCTTATTCTTGAGGCGGATGCCGTGCACAAAAATGCTGCCGAGTAGGCCCTGCAATGATCGCACCTGATAGACTTGGACCGACCCTTTGCATCGGGGAAATCCTTGTCGAAATCGTGGCCTGCCAACCCGGCAACGGATTCACAGAGCCGCTTGAACTGATCGGTCCGTTCCCAAGCGGCGCCCCAGCAATCTTTATCGACCAGTGCGCAAGAATGGGGTCGCATGCGGCCATCGTTGGCGCTGTGGGCCAGGACGATTTTGGCCGCGTTTGTATCGAGCGGCTTGCAACAGACGGAGTTGACGTGTCCGCCATTGCCGAGATCCCTGACCTGCCCACTGGCACGGCGTTCGTGCGCTACCGACCTGATGGAGACCGTGATTTCGTCTTCAATATGTGGACCTCTGCTGCGGGCCGGTTGTCGTGGAGCCCGTCCGTCGAACAGGTGGCGTCTTGCTCTGGACACCTTCACGTCATGGGGACGCTTTTGTTGAACCCGGTCGTTTGGCCCCTAATTGCAAGGGCCGTCGACATGATCAAGGGCCGGGGCGGCACGATGTCATTCGACCCAAACACCCGGAAGGAACTGCACTTGGATGCGGAAACGCAAAAGCGGTTTGATATCCTTCTTGCAAAGACAGACATTCTTCTTCCATCCGGTGGCGAATTGTTGACGGCGGCGGGGACCGCAGGTGAAAGCGCGGCGATCAAGGCGCTGTTGTCCCTTGGCATTCAGGAGGTTGTCGTAAAGCGCGGGCCCGACGGGGCGACGGCCTACACTGCTGACGGCGGCGAGTTTGTCCAACCCGCCTTTGTGGTCGAAGAGGTCGATCCGACCGGCGCAGGCGATTGCTTTGGTGGCGCTTATGTTGCGGCGCGCCGGATGGGGTCCGATGTTGAAACTGCGCTGCGCTATGGCGCGGCGGCGGGCGCATGCAATGTGGCTGTTCGCGGTCCAATGGAAGGCGCGGGCACGCGCTTCGAGCTTGACCAGTTCATCGCGGAAAACGGACCGCGCGCATGAGTTTATTGCCGCTAACGACGCTTGCTGGCGCGTACCACGCCGGGTCACCGCGCGGTCTTGTCTCGGTCTGTTCGGCGCATCCTTTGGTATTGCGCGCAGTCATTCAACATGCGCGTGACACCGATGAGACGTTGCTGATCGAAGCTACGTGCAATCAGGTTAACCATGAGGGTGGCTATACCGGGAGGACACCGAAAGACTTCGCCGAAGAAGTCGCGGCTATTCTGTCAGATGAAGGTTGCCCGCAAGAACGCGTCATTTTGGGGGGTGATCACCTTGGCCCCAATCCATGGCGACACCTGCCCGCGCAGGAGGCCATGAAAAGGGCGGGCGCGATGATCGAAGCCTATGTCGCATCGGGTTTCCAAAAAATCCACATTGACGCCTCGATGGGATGTGCCGGTGAACCTGATGCGCTGAACGACACGGTCACGGCCAAAAGGGCAGCGGAATTGGCGAAACACGCCGAAGCGGCTGCGGCAACAGCAGGTGTGCGACCGCCCTACTACGTAATTGGTACCGAGGTTCCACCACCCGGTGGCGCCGATCATGTCCTTGAGGGCGTAATATCGACACAACCGAATGCCGCGAAACGGACGTTTGACATTCACCGCACGGCCTTTGCCGCCGAGGGGTTGAGCGCAGCCTTCACGCGCGTGATTGGCCTTGTCGTGCAACCGGGCGTCGAGTTCGGAAACCAGAATGTCATGCGCTATGATCCGCATGCGGCGCGCGGGTTGTCCGCCACATTGACGGACATGCGCGACATTATTTTTGAGGCACACTCGACCGACTATCAGGGGCGCTCGTCGCTGATCGAACTCGTCCGTGATGGATACGCGATCCTCAAGGTCGGCCCGGAACTGACGTTTGCTCTGCGCGAGGCGCTTTACAAGCTTGATCTGATCGCCAGCGAAGTGTCGTCCACGTACGGCACCCGCCCTTTGTATCGCACCATGGAACACTTGATGAGCGACGAGCCGACGCATTGGAACCGCCACTATAGTGGCGCGCCGGCAGCGTTGAAGCTCATGCGACATTACGCACTCTCAGATCGCATTCGCTATTACTGGGACACTCCGACCGCAACACGAGCCGTAAACCACCTTTTCGAAACTTTGGGCAATGCGACAGTGCCTTGGCCTGTTCTGCGGCAGTTTCTTCCTGAACGTGAACTGCCCAGCGGTGAGGCGCTCGATCCAAAGAAAGTGGTTATTCGCAACATCCTCAAAGTGCTTCAAGACTACAGCGCCGCCGCATCACAGGAGACTGCCTCATGACACGATCATTTGAAGGAAAGCGTGTGATCATCACAGGCGCAGGCAAGGGCATTGGGCGTGCGACGGCGTCTGTCATGGCTGCGCGCGGGGCCCAGGTGATTGCCATGGCGCGCACCAGGGACGACCTCGAAACCCTGGTGGCAGAAACAAAAGGTCAGTCCATACCCGTAGATTTGACAGACACGGCCGCGGCACACGCGGCCATGGTGGAAGCGGGACCGTGCGACTTTCTCGTCAACTGTGCCGGGACAAATGTGCTCGAATCTCTAGTCGACATGACCGAGAAGGGTTACGCAGCGGTGCTTGATCTGAACCTACGCGCAGCCCTGATCTGCGCGCAGGATTTTGCAAAGTCGCGCATCGCATCTGGCGGAGGCGGCGTGATTGTCAACGTCACGTCCATCGCCGGCCACCGCGGATTTCCCGACCACTTGTGCTACGCAGCTTCGAAGGCAGGCCTTGAAGGCGCGACCCGCGTCATGGCTCGCGAGCTTGGACCGCACGGCATCCGGGTCGTCGCCGTTGCGCCTACGGTCACAATGACCGAATTGGCCGCGGCCGCCTGGTCCGATCCGGCCAAGAAAGACCCGATGATGGCGCGCCACCCCATGAACCGTTTCGCGGAAGTTGACGACGTCGCGCAATCCATCGCCATGCTTCTGTCGGATGATGCGCCGCTGATCACCGGGGCCGTGCTGCCCATCGACGGCGGCTTTCTGGCTGTCTGAACATAAAGATAGGAGGATACAACTATGGCAGAGGTTTTGACGGGGAAAATCGCCGCCGTAACCGGGGCTGCATCCGGCATCGGTTTGGCTGCAACGGAAGCCTTGATTGCTGAAGGGGCCACTGTCGCAATGGTCGACCGTGACAAGGCGGCGCTTGCCGCACTGGTTGAGAAACTTGGCACCACCGCAATTCCCCAATTCACCGACCTGCTGGACGCCGAGAGCTGCAAAGCAATGGTGCCGGAAATTTTGCAGAAGGTGGACCACCTGGACATCCTTTACTGCAATGCCGGTACCTATATCGGCGGTGATCTGGACGCGACGGATCCTGACACGATCGACCGCATGCTCAATCTGAATGTCAACGTGGTGATGAAAAACGTTCACGCTGTTATCCCGCATATGAAAGAGCGCGGTGTCGGCGACATATGGGTCACCTGTTCAGTCGCAGGACATTCGGCCATCCCTTGGGAGCCGGTCTATTCAGGGTCCAAATGGGCCATGACGTGCTTTGTGCAAACCATGCGTCGTCAGTTGCGCGAGCATGGGATCCGCGTGGGTCAGCTTTCGCCCGGTCCTGTGATCTCGGCGCTCTTGGCGGACTGGCCGGAAGAAAACCTGAGAAAGGCGAAAGAGAATGGGTCCCTCATTGAACCATCCGAGGTCGCCGATGCGCTGGTCTTCGCGCTGACCCGCGGTCGTAACGTGACAATCCGTGACATGATTGTTCTGCCGACCAATTTTGACATCTGATAGGATCTGCAATCATCACCGTAATTGCTGCCGTCAAACCTTGCGGCGCACTTCAATGTCTTTCCGAAGGCGATACCATTTGTGTTTTGAGCGTTCGAGCGGAACCAGCGAATGGCAGCAGTGCAGGCACCAAGCGCAGGGTCTGGCCGACACGTCCGGGCCGCGATGTCAGGAAATCCGTTCAAATGCCTTGGGAAAGCTCCTCTATGCCACGGTCGGCAGCAGCATAGGGTCAAAGAAACGATCGGCATTGATCTGAGGTGCGACGCGAGCGAGTGCGGCTTTCCAATTTCGGGCGCCATGTTCTCCGTTTTGCAGGCAGGCCCGAGATGACCGCGCATTGGGTGTGTGTTCGGCTCGAGCGGGCTGAATTTGATGGCGCGGGCAAAATCCATCTCCGTCTTGTCGAACTTTCCGAGTAGGTTGTGAGGCACGCTTTGGAATAGCGCGCCTATGCAGAATTTGGATCGATCTTCAGCACAGGATTCAGCCAGTACACACCGTACGCAAGGGCTTTGCAAAGCCAAAAGTTGCGACCTTTTTCGGCACAGGTCAGCGCGTTCTCAGGGTCAAGTTGGATTGCTCTGTCTGCCCGTTCGAGCACGCGAGACTCATGAAGGTCCCGGTCCCTGGAACAATGGTCGAAAGCGGTGCTTAAGGCCGCATTCGATAGAATGGCATACGCGCTCGGGACTTCAGGGTCGAGTGCGATCACCCTTTGCAGATGTGCCAGGGTACCTGAGCAGATTGCCCTGCTTCGGGACGTGGTAAGCGCCTTGCCAGTTTGGGAGACGGGGCGGTACGCAGGTCCAGCCCTTCCTCTGCCATCGTGCGATCTGCCTGATCTGCGCAAAACTTCGGCAAGCGGGTTCTCCCAGTTTGCGACAAGGGCTGTCTGATTAACGGTCTGGAACGCCGCCGCCGCTTACCCTGAGACATTTTAACAGATCGTCATCTTTAGCATTGGCGAACCCAAAACGAGCTGCATCGCGCACTCGTTGTATGGGGAAACCAGCCAGGACAAACGTAGATTCCGTTCTCGCGCCCTTTTCGCCCGCCGCGAAATCGCTAGCATCCGGGTAACACAGCCATATCACTAGACAATGGGGACAGAATGGTCGGCTCGGCGCCTCACAAGACGGGTATCGGACGTTCGCTGGACGTATATTTCCGGGATCGTGATCGTGCCTGTCGAATGCATGCCCTGAATGCAGAGTTTGTCTCGCGAGGCGCGCTTGCTTTCGATATTGGCGCGCATATTGGCGACCGAACGGCGAGTTTTCTTCAATTAGGGGCCCGGGTGGTCGCATTGGAACCGCAGCCGCGTGTCTTTCGCGCCTTGAGACTGATCCACGGACGCGCCTCTCGCGCCGTCTTGCTGCCTTGGGCCGTGGGCCGTGAGGACGGTGAGATCACGCTTCACCTAAACTCGACAAACCCCACGGTCTCCACAGTGGCGCCGGAGTTCATCGCAAACGGCGCAAAGTCAAGGCTATGGACGGGTCAGGTGTGGGACGGTCGTGTAACGGTTCCGATGACGACGCTGGATGCCTTGATCGGGCGATTTGGAACGCCTGAGTTTGTCAAAATCGATGTAGAGGGGCATGAAGCGGAGGTCATCGCAGGGCTTAGCATTGCGCTCAAGGCACTCTCGTTCGAATTCACAACGATCCAGCGTGGCGTCGCGTATAAATGCCTCGAACACTTGCAAAACCTTGGCAGGTACGAGTTCAACGGCAGCCTTGGCGAAGAACACAGGCTTCAGACCAACAATTGGGTCGACGCAAAGACCATCCGCGAGTGGATCGATGATCTGCCGGAGGCGGCAAATTCAGGAGATGTCTACGCCCGGCTGATGTGAAGCAGGAGCAAAGCCAACTGATGCCGATCAAAGGCGATCCAGGACATCGCCCACCAGATGGGCTGTGTCCATCCATGAGGGGAGGGAGCCACCTGCACGTGCTGCTGCATTCGCCATGGTGCGCCGATGGGTATGATCGGTCAGTACAGTTCCCAGTGCCTCCGCAAACGCGCTCGGGTCATCTGGAGGAACAAGCAGACCAGCCTTTTCCGGAACAGTGTCGCCGACCGCGCCAGTTCGGCAAGAGACGATGGGAAGGCCGGCGACCAGCGCCTCGTCGAAAACCAGACCATAGCCTTCATAGCGTGTCGCCAGAGCGAAGATACTGGCCTCGCCGTAAAGCTGCTTGAGCATTTCGTCTGACACGCGTCCTGTGATCTGGACACGTTCCGCAAGTCCCAATGCGTTTCGGGTCATTCCAAGTGTCTTGGCATAGGCCGCGTCGTAAGGCGTTCCGACGATCACGGCCTTCCAATCGTGAGACGTCAGTTTGGCCAACGCCCTGAGCAGAATATCGTGCCCCTTGCGCGGGTGTTGGATGCCGACAGACAGAATGAGGGGAGGCTTGGCGCGCGCACCCGACGTTTCAAACCGGTCCGTGCCGGGCCGCGCGATCGTGATGTGGTCCGCCGGGACACCGTATCGTTCGATCAACGTTTGCGCCGTGTGTGGGCTTGGTACAAGAACGTGCGAAACCAACCCAAGATTGTCCCGTTCGATCCGGTAAAGGAAATCGCGCCGCTCGGGTGTCAGACCGCTTTCCAGCGCGAGCGGGTGATGGACCATTGCCACCGTTAGAACGCTCAGCCGCGAAAGCGCTTGGGTATCAATCGTCGCCGAAAGGAAGCCGTCTAAAATGACCGGGGTACCCTCCGGAAGCGCCGTCAGTTGCGCGATTAGGTCGGCCATATCCTGGGGCGTTGGATTCGGGAAAGACGCGCCTATTTGGAGATGGCGCACAGCACGCCCGGTGTCGCGCAAGCTTTCGAGCAACCGACGCTCGTAGATATAGCCGCCGGTCCGGGTCGTGATGTCGCCCGGAATTGCGAAGGCCGCTGGCCGCAGTTTCAAGACAGTTGCTCTGGCGCGTAGACCGAGAGGACCCGGCGTTCGATGAAGCCAACAAGCACGTACCCAAGGGCGGATAGGACAGAGACAAGCATGACGGAACTCCAAAGCATGTCATAGTCAGACAGCGAAGCGGAAAGCGCCATGAGGCTTCCGATGCCCTGTCCTGTGGCAAGCCACTCTACCACTGTCACGGCAAGAACGGAGGAGGGGACCGCCATCCGGGCAGCCGCGAAAAAGGCGGGCAGCATGGCCGGGATACGGACCCGAACCAAGCGAGCGAGTGCGCTGGCGGCATAGCTGTCGAACACATCCATGATCTGCCCAGGTGCCTGTCGTAGCCCATGGAGACACGCCACAAAAGTCGGAAAAAAGACCATCACAGCCACCAGGAAGATGGTTCCCAAAGCCCCCCGTCCGAGGATCAGAACGATCAGGGGTGCCGTGGTGACAATCGGCACGGACCGAAGTGCAATCGCAAGCGGCATTGCCGCGCCTGCCAGCGCGGGCACCAGTATGAGCAAAACCGCGAGCCCGGCGCCCGCAAGAAGACCGGCGAAGTAACCCGGCACCAGAAACGCTGCGGTTTCCCCCAAGGCTTTCGCAAGTGTCGCCCGCGTGTCTGCCGCATCGCTGGCCTGCACCAAAGCCTCAAAAACGTCCCACGGGCTTTTTGCAAAAAACGGGTTCAGATCAAAGGCCCAAAGCGCCCCGGCCCAGCTCGCCAGTGCAAGGGTCGTTGTCAAAGCGAAGTTCATCCATCCCCCGACGCGCGCGCCTCTTGGTGCAGGAGTGGCCAACAGCACCGGCGGTTCAGTGAGCAAGATCCGGCGTGCCAGCGCACCGATGGCGAGGTAGGCCAGAATAGCGACAGCGGTTGCGACGGTCGCAAGCCCCCAGGTCATATCCACGTCCAGGGAGCGGATCGCCCGGATCGTCAGCACGCCCATCCCACGCTCGGCGCCCGTGAATTCGCCCACCATGGCCCCCAAGAACGCAGCGGGGGCGGCGATCTGAAGACCTGTAAAGAGATAGGGCAGGGCGGCCATCGCCCGGACGTGGACAAGGGCCGCCCATTTGCCGCGTCCGTAGCTTCGCACAAGATCGAACCAGCTGTCCGGTGCGGCGCGCAGGCCGACAAGGACTGGAATGAGCGTGGTGTAATAGACCGCCAGCGCGGCCAGCGCGATCTGTGGACCGTTCCCCGGGCCGAAGAGCACGCGCAGGATTGGTCCGGTCGCTACCAGCGGTAAGCAAAACACCAATAGGGCCAGCCCGGTGATGACACGTTCGCTCTGTGGCCAAACAAGTGCGAGCGCAGCCAGCATCAGAGCGGCGAGGTTGCCAATCACAAAACCGGCGGCTGCGTTGCCAAGCGTGACACCAAGGGCGCGGGTCATGAGCTGCCAATCTTCTGCAAGGTAGCTCAAGATGTCGCTTGGCGCCGCAAGGACGAACGCGCCGCTTAGCCCGCGGGCAAGCAGTTCCCAGGCCAGCATCAAAAAGAGAAACCCAACCCATGGGGCAAAACCCGGCCAGCGTTCGGGCGACGACAAGCGACTGATGCTGCCCGTCGCGTTCATTGTGCAGCCAAGGGGCTTTCCGCATCGGCCATGCCTTTGGCCAACGCCGCGTAAACGTGATCGATGAGTTCGGCGGCTTCCGGTGTCCGCAGCATGTCCGAGTGGCGTGGACGCGACACATCGATAGGAATGTCCGCGACAATCTTCGCCGGACGCGGCGACAGTACGATGACACGGTCGGACAACAGAACCGCCTCGCTGACAGAATGCGTGACAAGCAGGGTGGTGGTGCCCTTCGCCTCCCAGATGCGCGGCAGATCTTGCGCAAGTTGCTGGCGCGTCAACTCGTCAACCGCTCCGAAGGGTTCGTCGAGCAGCAAGAGCCCAGGTTCCGTCGAAACTGCACGCGCAATCGCTGCGCGTTGGCGCATGCCACCCGAAAGCTCGGCCGGTCTTGTGTCGGCGAAGCCCTGCAATCCGACAAGCGCGATCAATTCATCGATGGCCCCCTGATCGACCGGTCGCCGTGCCAGGTTCAAGGCCAGCTCAATATTGCCACGCACACTGCGCCATGGCAGGAGCGAGGGATCCTGAAAGGCAAGCGAAAGACCAGCACGCTTTAGCGTTGCAGCCGGCGGTTCAGCTCCGATGCCGATCTGCCCGGCGCTTGGCGTTTCCAGTCCTGCCACCATTCGCAAGATGGTCGACTTGCCGCAGCCTGACGGCCCCACAAGGGCTGTCGTGTGCCCCGCCGCAAAGGTCACATCGATTGTGCGAACGGCCTCCCGGCCGCCCGCGAAGGTCTTGCTGAGCCCGCTGCAGACGATCTCCGGCGGCGGGGATCGATCAGGCGCCATGGACCTCGTCAAGGATCGAACGGTCCCAGAGGTCCGGCGAAACAGTCCGCCCGAGGAGTGCGAGGGTTTCGACGTTTGCCGCGACGGTATCGTCTGTCCACCAGCCAAAGCCGTTGGCATCCGTCAGGTCCGAGAACATCAGCCCGACCTGGCGCGCTGCCTGCAACTTCTGTGTTTCCAAGTCGAGACCAGAATCAGGGTACATTTGAAGTGTGAGTTCAGCCGCCGCATCAGTATCTTCGCGATACGCCTCCCAACCGCGGATTTCGCCGGACATCAGCGCAACAAGGTCTGCGCGCCGGTTGGCCAGGCTGTCTTCGGTCGCGATATACGTTTGCGAATGGACAGCATAGCCATGGTCGGCCATCAGCATCGTCTGGTTGTCGACGCCCTGAAGCGTCATCGCAACGGGCAGATCGGTTTCCCAAGACAACAGGCAGTCCACTTCACCAGCGATCAATGGTTGCGCGGAATATTGTGTCGGCACGATTTCGATCTTGTCGATATCCACATCGTTTAGCGTGCAGAGCGCCTGTAAAACGGGTGTGTTGGCCAAAGCCATGCCGATCCGCTTGCCCTCAAGATCGACGGGGGCATTCACCGGGTTCGCAGGTAATGACGTGATGACAAAGGGGTTCTTCTGCATGGCGACGCCGATGATCCTGAACGGCGCACCTTCCTCGACGGCCGCGGCTGTATAGTCGGCGGCCGATATGCCAACCAGTGCCGTACCTGATACAACAGGCGGCTCTACCGGGGCATTTGGGCCGCCCGGTTGCAAGGACACATCAAGCCCTGCTTCGGACCACCAGCCACGGTCTTGCGCGATATAGCTGCCTGCGAATTGAGCAGAATGAAGCCAAGACAGCTGGAAGTTGACGGGTGTCTGCGCATGAAGGCGCGCGGGAGCAAGACCAAAGGCAAGCGCACCGGTCGCAACAGCACCGCTGGTCAGAAGTTGGCGTCGAGAAATATCGGTTGGTTTCATTTTGGCCTCTGATTTCTGTTGAACTCTAATACTTTCTGCCCTGCCGGCAATTTTGACGGCTTTGATTTGTGTCGACCGGGTGGCGCCGTGATCGAAGTCATTAAGTCGCTGGCGCCTCGCGATCCAAGCGAGCAACGATAACGCCCGGCAGTGCAACGACAAGGAAGGTGAGGCCAAAGGCCACACTGCTTGCAAGCCCGTCACTTGCCGATGCGCCCGCGAGCGGAAAAAGTGCAGCAGCGGCGCCTTCGCGGAACCCCCAACCCGAGATCGAGACTGGAATG